>CALGMT010000014.1 GCA_937958885.1 uncultured bacterium
CACGCGTCGCGCACCGGGGCGAAGGAGCGCCGATGAATCGGACTCGGCCCCAGCTTTCGCAGCGCGGCGAGGTGCGCGGCGGTGCCGTATCCTTTGTGCGCGGCAAGCCCGTATCCAGGGTACCGACGATCAAGCTCTTCCATCTCGCGATCGCGGGTGACTTTCGCGACGACGCTCGCGGCCGCAATTAGCAAACTGTTGGCGTCGCCCTTGATGTACGCCTGCGCGGGGAACGGCAAATCCGGAACGGGCCGACCGTCCACCAGCAACAGATCCACGGCACACCCGAGCGCACGCGCGGCGCGCGCCATCGCGAGGTGCGTTGCGCGGAGAATGTTGAGCGCGTCGATTTCATCGACCTCCGCGCGCCCGACGCCGGTGCGGATGCCCTCCGTACCCGCGAGCAGCGAAAAAAATTGCGCGCGGCGCGCGGCAGTCAACTGCTTGGAATCGGTGAGGCCCGCCAGCGCGCGTTCCGCTTCGCGTTCGAGCCAATCGCGGGGGATGTGTACTGCGGCCGCGATAACGGGACCGGCGAGCGGCCCGCGTCCGGCCTCATCGACGCCGGCGAGGGTCAGATATCCGTTCGACCAGGCTGCCCGCTCATGCCGTAGCATTCGCCGGCTCGGCGGAAGCGGCGGCGGACGCGGACGTCCGCTCTCGGATCTTGGTCTTCTTGCCGCTGCGTCCGCGGAGATAATAGAGCTTCGCGCGGCGCGGCCGCCCGGCGCGCTCGAGTTCCAGCTTTTCGATCGAGCGGCAGCAAACCGGGAAAATACGCTCGACACCCTCGCCGTAGGAGATGCGGCGAACGGTGAACGTCTCCGTGTGGCCCGACCCGTCGCGCGCGATCACGGTGCCGGCGAAGACCTGCACGCGCTCCTTGTCGCCTTCTTTGATTTTAACATGAACCTTCACGCTGTCGCCCACGCCGAATTTCGGCAGGGTGCGGTCCTTCAATTGTTCGCTCGAAATGGAGTCAAAGATGCGTTGCGCCATGACGGTATCCCTCGTTCAAAAGGGCGCGAGAATAGTCATCCGCCGGGCGGAGTCAAGGAAAGAACGGAATACGGAAATCGGAAAGAAAAAGGCGCGGGCGTTTCGGGTTCCATGCTATGTAAAAAATTTGTTGGCGGCTTCCATGCTCTGTAAAAACTGTTTTCGCGCCGCTACATCCACCGCCACACGACGACGGCGACGGCGAGGCGATACCAGGCGAAGGGGGCGAGGCCGCGGCGGGAAACCCAGCGAATGAAAAACCGAATCGCGCCGAGCGCGGATATGAAGGCGACCACAAACCCCGTCGCGAACCACGGAATCGTTTCGACCGTCAGCAGCGATGCGTTCCGCAACACGTCATATGCGACGGCGAGGACCATGATCGGCACGGCGGCGAAAAACGAATAGCGCACGGCGGACGTCCGATCCAATCCCAGCATCATTGCGCCAAGGATCGTACACGTGGAGCGCGACATGCCGGGCCACAGGGCGAGGCATTGGAAAACGCCGATGCCGAGCGCGATGCGCCAGGTCAGGCCGCCGAGATCCGCCGTGCCGCGGCCGCGCAGCCACCGCTCGGTCGCGAGCATCCAAACCGCGCCGACGGCCAGACCGACGGCGACCGTGTCGGGGCTGAACAGGTGCTCCTTGATCGCGCTGTGCGCGAGTTTGCCGATCACGACGGCGGGCAGCGTGGTGAGGCCGAGCAGCAGGAGGCCATTGGCGCCGCTGAACCCTTTGTGTTCCGGCGCGCTGAACAGCTCGGCAAACGTGCGGAAATAGAGCACAACCACTGCGAGGATGGCGCCGAGCTGGATAAACACGTCGAACAGCTTGGCCTTGTCGCCGTCGAAGCCGAGCAGGCGCCCGGCCAGGATGAGGTGCCCGGTCGAGGAAACCGGGATGAACTCCGTCAGGCCCTCCACCAGGCCCAACACGATGGCGATCAGGTGTTCGTTCATTTCGCCCTGCACAATGCGGAACGCAGGGCCGTGGATTCAACCGAAAAGGCATTCGGGAAAATGGGCCTTTGCCGAACACGACAGCTTGACCTATAAAGGATGCGATGCCGCAGAACGTTCCATTCGTCCATCTCCACTTCCACACTGAATACAGCCTGCTCGACGGCTGCTGCCGCGTGAACGACGCGATCGACCGCGCAAAGCAGTTGGGCATGAACGCGCTGGCGATCACCGATCACGGCGTGATGTACGGCGTGATCGACTTCTACAAGAAGGCGAAGGCCTGTGGGATCCGCCCCATCATCGGGTGCGAGGCGTATATGGCGCACGGCTCGATGAAAGAGCGGCGCCGCGAGGAGGAAACCGGCTCGCAGGCGAATCACCAGCTTCTGCTCTGCGAGACGGACGAGGGGTACGCGAACCTGATGCGCCTGGTGTCGCTCGGCCATCTCGAGGGCTTCTACTACAAGCCCCGGATCGACCTCGAAACGCTCGCGAAATATCACAAGGGGCTGATCGCGACATCCTCCTGCCTCAACGGGCAGGTGCCGACGCGCATCCTGCGGGGCGACATGGAAGGCGCGCTGCAGTTGGCCGGGACGTATGCGGAGATTTTTGGGAAGGGCAATTATTTCATCGAGCTGCAAACCCACGGCCTCGAAGAACAGGCGGTCGCTAACCGGGGTCTGATCGAAATCGCGAAGAAACTCGCGCTGCCGCTGATCGCCACCAACGACGTGCACTATCTCCAGCCCGAACACGCCGAAGCGCACGAGGTCATGTTGTGCATGCAGACGGGCACGACAATGAGCGATCCGAAGCGGCTGCGATACGGATCAACGCAGTTTTACATGAAGTCGGGCGCGGAGATGCTCCAGCTTTTTCGGGACTATCCCGAGGCGCTCGCGCACACGGTGGACATCGCCGAGCGCTGCCATGTCGAGCTGATTCGAAAAGGCGAATTGCACTTTCCGACCTACGAGGTGCCGGAGGGCTACACGCAAAAGGAGTATCTTATCAAGCTCGGCCGCGAGGGACTGCGCCGCCGGTACGGCATCGAGGACGTGAACCATCCGGCGAACGAGGAGGAGGCTGCTATCGTCAAGCGGTTCTTCTATGAGCTCGATATCATCCAGAAGACGGGGTTCATCAACTATTTCCTGGTCGTGTGGGACTTCATCCACTACGCGCATCGAAACGGTATTCCCGTCGGACCCGGCCGAGGCTCGGGCGCGGGCAGTGTGGTCGCATATGCGCTCGGCATCACGGGCATCGACCCGCTGAAATACGGGT
Organism: uncultured bacterium; assembly: GCA_937958885.1. Taxonomy (GTDB): domain Bacteria; phylum Verrucomicrobiota; class Kiritimatiellia; order CAIVKH01; family CAIVKH01; genus JAMLJG01. The sequence continues at coordinate 3,255 of CALGMT010000014.1, forward strand.
TGATTTTCGAGCGCTTTCTGAATCCCGACCGGATCTCGCCGCCCGATTTCGACATCGACTTCTGCCAGTGGCGGCGCGGCGAGGTCATTGATTATGTGAAGAAGAAGTACGGCGCCGACAACGTCGCGCAGATCATCACCTTTGGCACGCTCGGCGCGAAGACAGTGATTCGGGACCTCGCGCGCGTGCTCGAAATGCCGATCGCCGAGGCCGATCGCCTCGCCAAGATGATCCCCGAAACACCGGACATGACGCTCGACAAGGCGCTGAAAGAAAGCCCTGATTTCCGCCGCGCCTGCGCCACCGAGCCCGCCGCGCAGCAGATCATGAAATATGCGAAGGTGCTGGAAGGGCTTCCGCGCAATCCCGGCATCCACGCGGCCGGCGTCGTCATCGGCGAGAAACCGCTGATTGAGATCCTGCCGCTCACGCGCGACAAGTCCGGCGCGCCGTGCACGCAATTCGAAATGAAGCCGCTCGAGGCCGTGGGGTTGCTCAAGATGGATTTTCTCGGCCTCAAGACCCTGACCATCGTGCAGGAGGCCGTCGAGGCGGTGGAGCGCAACCACGGCGTGAAGATCGATCTCGACCGGCTGCCGATGGACGACCGGGCCGTGCTGGATTTGTTGAGCCGGGGCGATACGGTCGCGGTGTTCCAGGTGGAATCGAAAGGCATGCGCGAAATGCTCCGCAAGATCGGCGTCGGCCGCTTCGAGGATCTGATCGCGCTGATCGCGCTGTTCCGCCCCGGCCCGATGCAGTTCATGGACGATTTCGGCGCGCGCAAGAACGGCCAGGCGAAGATCGAGTATCCGCATCCCAAGCTCGAGCCGGTGCTGAAGGAAACCTACGGCATCATCGTCTATCAAGAGCAGGTGCAGCAGGCCGCGAACGTCCTCGCCGGGTTCACGCTCGCGCAGGGCGATTTGCTCCGCCGCGCAATGGGCAAAAAGGACAAGGACGAAATGGCCGCGATGCGCGCCAAATTCGTCGAGGGCTGCGCAAAAACAAGCCACCTGCCCGCCGCGAAGGCGGAGGCGATCTTCGACTTGATCGACAAATTCGCGGGTTACGGATTCAACAAATCGCACAGCGCCGCGTACGCCGTCGTAAGCTGGCAGACCGCGTGGCTCAAAGCCCACTATCCCGTCGAGTTCATGGCGGCGAACTTGTCGATCGAGATCAGCGACAACGAGCGCATCGGCGAGCTGCTCGCGGAATGCCAGGAGCTTGAGATCGCGATTCTGCCGCCGAGCGTCAACGAGAGCGGCGTACGGTTCACCGCGCTGCCGCCCGGCCCCGATGGGCGGCGCGCCATACGGTTCGGCCTGGCGGGCGTGAAGAACGTCGGCCTCGGCGCGGTCGAGGCGATCGTTGCGGAACGCAATCGGGGCGGCCCGTTCAAGGGGCTGATCGATTTCTGCTCCCGCATCGACAGCGCGCTGGTCAACCGGAAGACGATCGAGAGTCTCGTCCGGTGCGGGGCGTTCGATTTCACCGGGATTACGCGCGCCCGTCTGTTCGCGGGGATCGAAACGGCTATGGGCCGCGCCGCGGCCGAGCAGCGCGATCGGAAGACCGGCCAATTTTCGTTGTTCGACATGCTGGAACCCGCCGCCGGGGGCGGCGGGGACGAATCGCTGCCGCCCGCCGAGCCGTGGCCGCAGAGTCAAAACCTCGCGGGCGAGAAGGAGCTGCTCGGCTTCTACATTTCCGGGCACCCGTTGGCCGCGCTGCGCGGCGAAATCGCGCGCTACAGCCTTCACGGCGTGGCCGCACTGCGCGAGGCGCCGGACAAGACGCAGACGCGCATCGCGGGCCTGGTCACGCAATACGCGAAGCGGTTCACGAAAAAGGAGCAGAAGCCCATGTGCGTGTTCCGGCTCGAAACGCTGGAGGGCTGGATCGAGGTCGTGGTCTTTCCCGCCGTGTTCGAACAGTACGCGGTGCATCTCCGCGAGGAGGCGCCCGTGCTGGTCTGCGGCGAGCTGGCCAGGGAGGGCGAACAGGCGCGCATCCGCGCCAATGAGATTTATCCGCTGCCCGACGCGCACCGTTATTTCGCGCAGAAGATCAGCCTGCACGTGCCCGAGGCACGCGCGAAGGACGAGGTGTTCCGCGTCGCCCGCCAGATTTTGCGCGCAAATCCCGGCGAGGTGCCGGTGTCGATCTGCATCGAAATGGCCGGCGGGGAAAAGGTCTTCATCAATGCCGAGCACACCTTCAAATCCGCGGCGTCCCCGCGCGTGATCCACGAACTCGAAAAGGCGCTCGGCGAGGGCAGCGTATATATCGCCGTAAATCCGAGCCCCTGCCTGCGCCCTCCGCGCAAGCGCGAGTGGGAGCGGCGCGAAAACGGCGGCGGGGCGTGATCCGGCCGGGCCGTCAGACGGAGGGGGCGCGAATCAACGCGGATCGGATGGCGGTCAGCAACTCTTCGATGCGATACGGCTTGGGAACCATGCCGGAGAACCCCGCTTCCCTGAATTGCGCGAGCGCATCGTCCTGGGCGTAGCCGCTGGACACGAGCGCGATCAGGTTGGGATCCCGCTCGCGAAGGCGGCGCAGCGTTTCGCGCCCCCCCATGCCGCCGGGCACGGTGATGTCGAGAATGACGAGATCGAGCTTGCGGCCGGCCGCCCGCTCCTCGTCGAAAATCCGGATGGCCTGTTCGCCGTGCTCGGCGGTCAAGACCGTGTAGCCGTGCCTGGTCAACGTGCGCCGTGCAAGCGCCAGGATGGCGCGTTCGTCGTCCATGATCAGGATGCGTTCCTCCCCTTCCAACAAATGGGGCGGGTCGGCGACCGGCGCTCGCTCGGGCGCCGGCGTTGCGCTGCTGGCGGGCAGCAGTAGGATAAACGTGCTGCCCGCGCCTTGTATCGAATCGAGACCGATGTAGCCGCCGTGTTTCTGCATGATCGAGAAACACATGGTCAGGCCGAGGCCGCTGCCTTTTTTCTTGGTCGTGAAGTAGGGATCGAAAATCCGATTCCGCAGGTGGTGGGGAATGCCGACCCCGGTGTCGCGCACTTTGATTTCGACATAGGGCCCTGCCGGCAGGTCGCCGACTTCGCCCGGCGCAAGCTGCCGGTTCGCCGTCTGCAGGGTGATCGTGCCGCCCGCGGGCATGGCCTGATCCGCGTTGAGGATCAGGTTCTGGATCACCTGCGTGATCTGACCGGCGTCCACCTCCGCATTCCAAGTGTCCGGCGCGAGTTCATAGACGCAGCGGCTCGCCGACCCGCGCACGGTGAAGCTCGCCGCTTCGCGGACAAGGGCGGCGATATTGTGCAGCTTCTTGATCGGCGCTCCGCCTTTGGCAAACGTCAGCAGTTGTTGCGTAAGGTCGCGGGCGCGGAGCGCGGCGCGCTCGGCATCCTGCAGCGGCTCGCGCAGCTCGCTGCCGGTGGGCGCGGCGGTGCGCGCGATCGAGATATTGCCGAGCACGGCGGTGAGGATGTTGTTGAAATCGTGCGCGAGCCCGCCGGCGAGCAGGCCGAGCGATTCGAGTTTCTGCGTCCGCATCCGCTCCTCTTCGATGCGGCGCCGAGCCGAGAGGTCTTCGACAAAGGCGATCCCGCCGATGACACTCCGATCCGCGCCGAACAACGCCGCAGTCCGCACGCCGATCCAGGCGTCGGCGGATTGGGTCCTAAATCCATCCGGCCCTTCGTAGTAGCTTTCGCCGCCGGCCAGCGCGGACTTGAACGCGGCGAGCAGATCCGGCGTCGCGAGCTCGTTTAGGTCGGCGCCCATCAGTTCGGTTGTGCCGCACTTGAGCAATTGCGCAAACCGATCGTTGACATCTGTGATGCGCAACGCCTGGTTGAACTGGATTAGACCTGCAGGGGTGTGTTTGAACAGCAGGCGGTACCGCTCGCCGGTTTCCTTGAGGCGCGCGTCCGTTTCAACCTGTTCGGTGACATCGATCATCACACCGTGAATGAATGCAGGGCGCCCATTATCGTCCCGCTGGTAGCTGGAGCCGTGTCGGATCCATCGCACGTCCCCGTTGTTGGCGCGCATGCGGAAGTCGATGGTGAGCGGTCGTCCGGCACGGTCCGCCTCCTGCACGGCGGCCAAGACGCGGTCCCGATCGTCCGGGTGCAGCGCCCGTTTCCACAGCTCGGGGTCCGCCATCCATTCTTCCGGGGAATAGCCGAGCACCTCGCGCAATTGCGGGCTGATGTACGTGGTGCGCGGCGCCGGATGCAAGTCCACGCGGTACGTGATCGCAGGCACGCGTTCGGTGAGGGCGCGATATTTGGCCACGGCCTCCCGATGGCCGGTCATCTCGCGATGCAGCGCGGCGTTCGCCTCCGCCAATTCGCGCGTGCGTTGATCGACGCGCCGTTCGAGTTCCTCGCTCAACTGGCGTTGCTTTCGCTCCGCCTCCGCGAGCTGCATGGCGGCCATCCAGAGGCGATGATGGCGCGAGAAGAAATCGAGGATCAGCAGGATGAGCAAGGCGCCGGTTCCGAGCGCGATCAGGCGCCAGCGACGCAGGAATTGGATATAGGTTTCCGCCGCGATGTCGATGCCGAGGGCGAGCCGCACCCGGCCATCGTTCTCAGGGCCCATGAGGGCTGGTACTACAGCGGAAACCCACCGGCCCCACCGGTCGCTGAACGGTCCGAAAGTTTGGGGTTGGGCCTGCTCGAATACGGAGTAGTTATCGGGTGTAATGTCGCCCTCATAAATCTCGCCCGGATGGATGCGCGCGTGGGGATTGGTGGACTCACAACAGGCATAAAAGACGAAATCGCGCCCGCGCAGGGCATAGAGATAAATCTGTTCGATGTCCGGGAAGGCCCGCTTCGCGCGCGTCAACTGATCCGTGACCGCGCGCACCACCGGGTGGTCTTCCTCGTGCGGGCTGGCCCGAAGCGCGGACAGGAGTCCGGAGTCGAGCATTTGCGCAATGGCGGTGGCGCGCTCGAGCATCGAGCGGCGAATTGAGGCGCCGGCCACACGGGCTATCGCATCCGCGCCGACGCAAGCGGCAAACGCGACAAGCGCCAGGGCGATCAGCGTGGCGCGAAATGGCGGGGACGGATGGTGCACCGATGAGCGTTCGGCCATGGACCGGTTAGTCATGGCGCACCGCCAAACGCAGAGCGTCAATACGACCGCGCATGCAGTCCGAAGCAATTGCACAGGAAAACCCCAGTGGGCGAGCCATGTTTCGGTATTCCACGCGCGCGAGAGTCCCCAATCCGCCGGACTGGAAATCAGCCCTGCCGCCACGCCGTACACGGCAATCGTGAGCGCCGCCGTTTGGAGTGCCGCGCGCGCGGATTCCTCCGGCGCTCGGGCGGCGCGCCACAGGGCAAGCGCGGCGAGCGCCGAGGCCGGTGCCGCCACCAGCAGTCGGATCGCGGCCTCGCTTTCCGCATGCGCCCCCCGCGCGGCGAATGCCGCTGCGGGCGCGAAAAGCGCCACCGGAAGCGCGCGCACGATCGCGCTGAGCCGGCCCTGCAGAAGGATCGCGCGCCGGCCGAATTCGAAGAGCAGCCAAAAAGAAATCGACAGCAATAGCACGCGAACGAATAGAATATTGGCGTTTGAAATGGATAAGTTCAGCATCTCGGCCCATTCGTGCACGCCGTGAATGGCGGCAAAGGACGCCGCCCACATCCAGGGCACGCGCGCGGAATTCTGCCCCTTCTTGTCGGCCAAGCTTGCGAACACGGCAAACGCCGAAAAGGAAGCGCCGTAGATGAAAAACACGAAGTCGATCTGCTGGACAAACCACGCGGTCATGGGGCGGACACATCCAGTGCGCGGCGCAACAGGCGCAGCAGCGCCGGGGTCGGATACGGCTTCGCCAGGAACCCGTCCAGCCGGGCAATCCGCTCATGCCAGCGATCGCGCTCGCGGGTGTATCCGCTGGTCAACACAACCTTCAGGTGCGGGTGTTGTCGCCGGGCCTGTTCGCCGAGATCGAGGCCGTTTCCATCCGGCAGCACCACATCGCTGAAAAGCAGATCGACATGCGCGTGCGGCGCCGCAAGGCATTTTTGAGCCTCTGCCACGTCGCGCGCGGCCGTCACGCGATAGTTGTGGTTGGCCAGCACGCGTAGCGTCAGTTCGCGCACGCCCTCCTCATCTTCAACCACCAGAATGTGTTCGCCCTTCCCGCGCAGATTGTCCGAGGACGAGGAGGCGGCATCCGCCGGCGCCGCGGACGTTTTCGGCCTTTGCGCGTCACCGGCGGCCGGTAGAAACAGGCTGAAACGAGCGCCCGCGCCCGGCCTGCTGTTCACCTCGATAAATCCGTTGTGTTGTCGGACAATGCCATACACGGCCGGCAGGCCCAGGCCGGTGCCGTGAGCAGGATCCTTCGTGGAAAAGAATGGCTCGAAGATGCGGTCCATTATCTCCGGCGGGATGCCGTGGCCGGTGTCCGACACCTCGATCAGAACATGGCGGCCGGGCCGCGCGCCTTCGACGGCGGGGATGCGATCGGCGGGCAGGTCCTTCATGGAGGTTGATATGCGCAGCCGCCCGCCCTCGGGCATGGCGTCGCGCGCATTGATGGCAAGGTTGACGAGCGCTTGTTCGAGCTGCCCGGCATCGCCGCGGACCGGAGGGAGTTCGGCGGCGAGGCAAAGTTCGATCGCGATGTTCTCCGGCAGCAGGCGGCGCAGCATCTTTTCCGCACCATGGATGATGTCGTTGACCTGCAGGCTGGTCAGATCCATTTTTTGGCGGCGGCTGAACGACAACAATTGACGCGTCAGACCGGCTGCGCGCTGGGCCGCGCGCTCGATTTCGAGCACATCGTTGCGGCGCGGATCGGACTCGTGAATCTCCGACAGCAGGATTGCGCTGAACCCGGTGATGGCTTGCAGGATGTTGTTGAAATCATGGGCGATACCTCCGGCCAGCCGCCCGACACTTTCCAGCTTTTGCGCCAGGAGCAGTTGATGCTGAAGCTCAACGCGTTCGGTGATGTCCTGCTTGATCGCGACGAAATGCGTCGGCTTTCCGTCCGCGCCGAGCACGGGTGTGATGGTCATATCCTCGGTATACAGGCTGCCGTTCTTGCGGCGGTTGACGATTTCGCCCTGCCACACCTCTCCGCGGAGAATGGTTTCCCACATGTTGCGGTAAAAGGCCTGGTCGTGCTTTCCCGAGGTCAGCAGATCGAGGGTGTGGCAGAGAATTTCGCTGCGTTCATAGCCCGTCATGCGCAAAAAAGCGTCGTTGACCCAGATAATGCGGCCGTTCACATCGGTGATAACAATGCCGTTCGCAGCCACGCTCAAGGCGGTGTGGTGGAGCTCGAACTGTTGGTGCGCGAGTTCCCGATGAATGGCTTGTCCGATGATTTTCGAGCAGATTCGAAGCGCCTCGCGCTCCGCGCGCGACCACACGCGGGCGCGCACGCAGTCGTCGAGGCCTATGAACCCCCAGAATCGGCCTTCGACATGAATGGGCTCCTCATGAATGGAGCGAATCTTCTGAAGCCCCAAAAAATCGCGCTCCGCTGGCGGGAGACCCAGCACGGGACCGCTGATCGACTCGCCCTTCTGAAATGCGAGAACCCAGCGTTCGAACCCAGTGGCTTCCATCTCCACCGCCTGTAATTGCGGATTATCGATTTGAGGCTCGATCCCCTCCCGCGCCCACTCGGCGAGCTGCGTTGCAAGGTGTTTTCCCTCGGACGTTCTCTCCACCGAGAAAAGGTAGGCTCGGCTCGACTCGGACGCGCGGCCGATCAAACCCAGTGTCTCATCGATATGCCGCTTCCAACCCAGATCCGTGAGCAGGAGTTGAGCGATATCCGCCGCCGCATTAAGAAGAGCGTCGCGTCCGCGGCCCGCCTGCTCCGCGAGATAGACCCGCACCGCGGCGGCGATAGCGGGCGACAGCTCATAAAGGATCGAGCCGTGGCGCGGTTCGAGCGGCGGATCGCCTTCATAGCTCTGAACTGCAAAAACTCCGATCACCTCATGGGCGCTTCGTTTGAGCGGCACGCCATACCACTGGCGCGGACGCGAGCCGAGCACGCTGAAATGTCCGGCGAGCTCCATTCGCTCAAGCTGGGACGAGTCCGCGAAAAGCGCTTCGCCTGTACGAATCACATACTCCGTGATGCCGCTGCCCGACACTTTGAGCGGCGGCATGGGGTCACAGCTATCCACCCAATAGGGGAAATGAATATATCCCCCCTGCTCATCCTCCTCCCAGATCGCAAGATAAGCCTGCGCTGCGGGCATCAAGCTCTTGATCTGTTCATGAACACTCGCGCCCAGCTCCGCGAGTGAACGCGCACCCAGCGCCGCCCCCGCGATGCGGGTGGCAACGCGGCACAGTGCATCGAGGTTTTCCGTGTGCGCGCAGGCGTGTGGCATGTTCCTTATGCGATTGAAACCGCGAACATCCTACAGGAAAAGCCCGCATCGATCATGCGGAAAACCGCACACGCACGAATACAGAAACGCGCGCGGCGCCGCTGACGGGCCGCGCACGTGCTACGCAGGTTTGCGACGCTTATGCGATCGCCTTGGCGTAGGCCGCCTCTACCGCGCTCCAATTTACGACATTCCAGAAGGCGGCGATGTAGTCGGGGCGACGGTTTTGATATTTCAGGTAGTACGCGTGTTCCCACACATCCAGCCCGAGGATCGGCGTGCCTGGACATTCCGCGATGCCGGTCATCAGCGGGTTGTCCTGGTTCGGCGTCGAGCACACGCAGAGGCTCTTGTCGGCCTTTACACTCAGCCAGGCCCAGCCGGACCCGAACCGCGTGGCGCCGGCCTTCGCGAATTGCTCCTTGAACGCATCGAACGAGCCGAACGCATGGGTGATCGCATCGGCCAGCGCGCCGCCGGGCTTCGCGCCGTCGTTCTTCTTGAGCAGATTCCAGAAAAACGCATGGTTCCAGTGGCCGCCGCCGTTGTTGCGGACCGCTGTGCGAATATCGGCCGGCACGGCGTTGAGGTCGGCGATCAATGAGTCAATAGACTTGGACTGCAACTCCGGGTACTTTTCCAACGCGGCGTTGAGGTTGTTCACATACGCCGCATGGTGCTTGCCGTGGTGGATCAGCATCGTCTGTTCGTCGATGAACGGTTCGAGGCTGTTGGCAGGATAAGGCAGGGCTGGTAGGCTGTGAGACATGGAACGCTCCTTTTTAGTTATGCTATGTTTTCAACTATACCGCGCGCGCGGCGCTTGTCCAGCGAGGCGCGCCGGGGAGGATTTGCGAGCATGAAGAGCAGAAAGTGGATCGTGTGCGCGGCCTGCGCGGCGCTGCTGGCGATCGCCGCGGGGTGCGCCGCGCCAGGCGGCGCGGCGGCACTGTCGGAAGCGGATGCGGATGTGGCCGCGCGAGTGGCACAGCGGCTGGCCGTCGATCCCGCGTTGCGGGATCAACTATTCGGCATCGACGTCGCCGGCGGCGAGGTCACCATCCGGGGGACCGTTCGGAGCGAAGCGGAACGTCTGCGCCTGATCAGCGCCGTTCGCGGCACCCCGGGGGTCACCGGTGTCAACGACCGCCTCCGCATCATTCGCTAAGCGCGTCGGCCGCGTCGCCTGCGGACTGTTGTGTCTGGCGCTCGGCGGATGCGCCGCGCCGCAAGCGCCCGAGAAGCCGTCCGCGCGCGCGCTGCTCGATGAGCGGTTTCCCCATCGGGCGCGAACCGTTCGCGAGGACGACGGACGTTGGATCGCGGATTGGCTCGCGAATCGATGGGCGCTCGCATACGACCGGACCATGCTCCGGCGCCACCTCGACGCCGAGTTGAAGAAAGGCTACTCCATCGAGGAAGCGCTGCTCGTCGCCCTGCCGAGCGTGGGGCTCTGGACGCACGCGGCGTACGGAACGTGGCCGGAGCTCGTCGCGCGGCTCCAGGGGGAGGCGCCCGTGGTCGTTCAACTGGGCATGACGTCCGGCCCGCGCCGCGTGCGCCGGTTCGCCGTCGTGACGGCGATAGACCCGATCGAAGGATCGGTGAGGACGCGTATGCAGGACGGCGCGGACGTTTTATTCTCGAAAGACGAGTTTCTCGCGCGTTGGAGTTCATATCGAAACTGGATGCTCATCGCCTGCCCCCCCGAGTCCGCGCGATGGCCGATGAGAAGCGCGGAACGCATGAGCCTGATCCGCTATAATGACCTGGTCGGCCGCGTCGATGCCGCCGACGCGCTGGCCGCGGAGGCGCTCGAACTCGATCCGAGCAACGCCGACCTGTTGACCGCGCTCGGCACGCGCGCGTTGCTGCGCGGCCGCAAGGATGAAGCCGAAGCGCTGTTTCGCGCCGCGCTTCGGGCGGACGACCGCCATGCGCCCGCGGCGAACAACCTCGCCTATTTGCTGGGCGAACGCGGCGGCGACTTGGAGGAGGCGCTCGCGCTCGCGCGCCGCGCGACGCTGCTGGAGCCGTCGAACCCGCGCATCCTGCACACCTACGGCTCGCTGCTCGGCAAGGCCGGGCGATGGGAGGAAAGCCGCCTCAACCTCGAACGCGCGTGGGAGCGGGCCAACGTCCTTCCGCTCGCCGCGCGCATCGAGGTCGGCTGCTCGCTCGCGCTGGCCTACTACAGCACCGCATCGCCCCACCTCGCATGCGGTATCATTCAAGCGCTGCGCCGGAAACATCCGGACCTCCAGTTGCCGAAGGCCTTGCAGGCGCAGCTTGACCTGGCGGGCGACTGTCTGTAGTTGTCTCACGTGGACGCGGGCAAGAAGGATATCTATCGGACGGACGAACCGCCGTTGCTGGTCCGTCGCCGCCCGGCCTATTCGGGGCTTAATCCATCCTCCGCCTACCAGCGCGCCGAGCACAGCGCATTCCCACGTCCGCACCCCGAACCGCGCGCGCGCGTGCGGCGGCGGCGCGGCGAGCACAACTCCACGGTGGTCGGCCTCAACAAGCTCATGTGGCTCGGCTTGCTCGCCCTCGTGGGGGTCTACGGCATCTTCTTGATCTACGCCAACCGAAAGGGCCTGTTTCTCGCCAAGCCGCCGCCCCCGCCGCCGGTCGAGGTACCCGCGGTCGCGCCGACGCCAGCGACCGCCGGGCCGGTCTTCCTCGATGTACCCATCGAATCCGACATCAAAAATTGGAAGCGCGCGCTGGGGTTGACGCGAGACGGCGTCGTACAGTTGGAGGCGGGAAAAATCGCCGTCGCGGCGGAGCGGATGCAGCAGGCCGTCGAGCTGGCGCCCGACCTGCTGGTTGCGCGCGAGGAACTCGCGCGGTTCTGGGAACGCGAGCGCAACTATCCCAACGCCGAGCGCGAATGGCGCGCGGTCCTCGCGCGCGATCCGGAAAAAAGCGCCGCGCGCATCCGGCTCGCCGCCGTGTACCTCGCCGCCGGCCAGAACGAATCCGCGCTCGACGCCGCGCGATGGGCGCTGGAAACCGATCCGTACGCGAAGGAAGCACTCGACATAGCCGCCTCCGCCCTGCTAGCGCTGCGCCAGCCGCAGGAGGCCGTGGGCTTCCTCCGTCGACTCGTCGCGATCGACCGCGACGACCCGTCCGTCCGGAACAAGCTCGGCCTCGCCTACCTTTCCCTGAACGACTTGAAAAATGCCGAGTCCACCTTCCGCGATGTATTGCGCATGGACGCCGCCAATTCGGTGGCCTATTACAACCTCGCCGTGACCTGCGCGCGGCGCGATGCGGCGGCGGATGCCGTGGACTTGTTGATGGAAGCTTCACGCCGATTTGGAGTTCCCTTCGTGCTCGCGTGGACCAAAAGCGCGGACTTCGATCCCATTCGGGAACACCCTGCGTTCCGCGCGTTTATTGAACAGTCCACCGCAACACCCGAGACGGTGGCGGTCGCAGCGCCCTGAACCCGCGGCGAACCGGCGCGCGGCGCAGCGACTAGGACTTGCTGCTCGTGCCGTTCGCGCCGGACTTCGACTCGGCGCTCTCGTCCTTGCCGCCCTCTTCGCGTCCCTTCTTGAATTCGCCGAGGCTCTTGCCGAGCGCGCGGGCGAGATCGGGAATCTTCTTCGATCCGAACAGCAGAATGAGGACAATCAGGATGACCAGCAACTGCGTCATCCCAATATTCTGCACAAACTGCGCGAGCGTCATCATGGCGGTGTACTCCGGCGGATCTTGCGCCGCCCTGAATCTGCACGTTCCCGCTTTTCTCCGCTGAAAGCAAGCTCGATCAATGGCGCGGGGCCGATGGGGCCCTCCGGAGGGTCCAGCCGCGCGCGCGGCCAGCGCCTCAGCGGGCAGGCATCGCAGCGCGGCGTCGCGCGGCAATACTGCTTGCCGAGTGCAACGATCAATGCATGAAACTCGTTGAACAGCGCGGCGTCGCGCGGCAGCCGACGGGTGAAGACCTCCGCCGTCTCGTCGTACGAAGCCCCCTCCCGGAGCCACCCGTGGCGGATCAGAAAGCGCCGCGTGTAGGCGTCCACCACGAACACCGGATGCCCGCCCGCGTAGAGCAGCATGCTGTCCGCCGTCTCCGGCCCGATCCCGTTGATCGCCAGCAGGTCCGCGCGCAGCCGGTCCGGCGGCGTGCGGAACAGCCGGTTCACCGAACCGCCGTGCGCCTCGATCAGCCATCCCGTGAACGCGCGCAGGCGACGCGCCTTCACATTGAAATAGCCCGCCGGACGAATCCACTCCGCGAGTTCGGGCAACGGCGCCGCATGCAGACGGCGCGGCTCCAGCGCGCGCGCCCGGCGCAACCGCGCAATCGCGCGCTCGACGTTCGTCCACGCGGTGTTCTGCGTCAGAATCGCACCCACCATCATCTCGAAGCGCGTCCGCGCCGGCCACCAGCGCTGCGGCCCGAAATGCGCCGCCAGCGCGCGATAAATCGCGCGCAGCGGCGGCTCGGAAACAGGCGGGGTTGGCTTTCGCGGCATCGACGGCTATCCTGCGCAAGGTGTACAAAATCCGCCCGTGAATAGCGAAGCTCAACCATCGCCCCCCGCGCCCGCCCCCCCCACCCGCGCCGGCATCATCGCGCTGATCGGGCGCGCGAATGTCGGGAAATCGTCGCTGCTGAACGCCATCCTCGGCGAAAAGGTCAGCATCGTCTCGCCTGTCGCGCAGACAACCCGAAACGTGATCCGCGGCATCCTCACCGAACCGCGCGGCCAACTCGTCTTCCATGATACGCCCGGCGTCCACAAGGCCGTCGGCGACCTCGGCCGCGTGATGAACCGCATGGCGCGCAGCGCGGCGGACGGCGCCGACGTCGCATTGCTGGTCCTCGACACCAGCCTCCCGCCGCGCGAGGAGGACCTCGGCTGGATGAAAAAACTCCAGCGCGAGTCGCTGCCCGTTCTCATCGCGCTCAATAAGAGCGATCTCGGCGGCGCGTACGCCGCCGCGCTCCGCGCCGCATGGGACGAGGCCCGCCCCGCCGACGCCGTGCCGCGCACGCCGCCGGAGTGGTTCAACGTCTCCGCCGCAACGGGCCAGGGCCTCGACTCGCTCGTCGCCGCGCTCTTCGCGCGCGTGCCAGAAGGCCCGCTGCTGTTCCCCGAAGACGTGCTCACGGATTACCCGCGCAAACTCGCCATCGCCGATGTCATCCGCGAAAAGCTCTTCGCCGAATTGCGCGACGAACTGCCCCACGCGGTCGCGGTGTGGGTCGAGGAGTTGGACGATTCATCCGATCCGTGGCGCGTGCGGGCGCTGATTTACGTCCGCAAGCATTCGCAAAAAGGCATTGTGATCGGCGAAAAGGGGCGCTTGCTCCGCAAAGTCCGCCGCGCCGCCGAAGCGGAGCTCGCCGAAATCTACGAACACCCCGTCGCGCTCGAGTGCTGGGTGAAGGTCGAGCCGAAATGGGACGCCAATTTCTGGCTGCTCAAAAAATTCGGATACGTCCGCTAATGCGCCCGTTCCTGTTGCTGCTCGCGTTCGCGACACTGCCGTATGCGCCGGGCCTCTTCCACGAATTCGTCTATGACGACCACGGCGCGCTCGTCGAGAACCGCTTCTGGACCGAGCCGGACGCGTGGCGGCGCGTGTTGACATTCCAGACCTTTCGCGATCCGCGCGTGCTCGACGGGCAGCGTCCGACCCTGTTGCTGTCCGTGTTGCTCGACCGCGCGCTCGGCGCGCGCGCGGCGTGGCAGTTCCGGATCACGAACCTCGCGTTGCACGCAGTGTGCGCCCTGCTGCTCTACAGATGGCTCGTCGGCGTCCTGCGGCGCGCGGGCGATCCCGCCGCGCGCGCCCGCGCGTTTTTTGCGGGGCTCGTGTTTGCGGCGCATCCGCTCGCGTCCGAAGCCGTGCAGGTCCCATCCTACCGCGAGGACCTGCTGGCGCTAGGCTGGATGCTCGCCGCGCTCGCGCTGGCGCCGGTGCGGCGCGCTGCCGTGCGTGCGCCGCTGCAAGTCCTTTGCGCGTTGCTCGCGCTCGGCGCGAAGGAAAGCGCCGTTGCGCTCCCCGTCCTCCTCGCGCTCGCAGGGTGGTGTTTTCCAAGCGAGCGCCCCGCGCCGCGGCGACAGTGGACAGAGTTGGCCATCGGCATTGCGCTCGCGGCGGCGTGGTTCGCGTTTGCGTTTGCCGTGCGCCCTGCACAGGCGCTGGGCGCGCAGTGGAACGGACTCGCGCTTCGGCCGCCGGAGAATCTGTGGACCGCGCCCTCGCTGTTCGTGCGCTACCTCAAGTTGCTCGTCGCGCCGTGGCCGCTCTGCGCCGATCGCGTGATCGAAGCGGTCTCGACGCCGACCTCGTTCGCGTTCCTCCTGCCGCTGGCGCTCGCCGTCGCGCTGGCGGCGCTGGGTCTCCTCGCGCGCCCGCGCGCGCCGCTCGTCGCGCTGGGCATCGGCTGGCTGTTCATCGCCTTCGCGCCGGTCTCCAACCTGATTCCGCTCTTCAATCCATTCGCCGACCGCTACGCCTATGCGATGGTCGCGGGATTCGCGGTTCTCGCCGCCGCGTTGCCCCCCGCGGATCGCGTGGTGCGGCGCGGCCTGATCGCGCTCGTCATCGCGTATGTCCTGTTGCTGCAACTGCGGCTGCCCGACTGGCGCAACGATGAGCATCTCTGGAGCGCAACGCTGCGCGTCGAACCGCGCAGCGCACGCGCCCACACCGGCCTCGGCCTCGCCGCGCTCGCGCGCGGCGATGCGGCGGCCGCCGCGGGCTTCTTCGCGCGCGCCGATGCGCTCAATCCCCGGGATGTCTCCGCGCTGGTCAACCTCGCGATCATCGACGGACGCCGCGGCGACCACGCCGCCGCCGCGACGCGTCTGGAAGAGGCCGTCCGCCGCCGCCCCGACAAACCCGAAGCGTGGGCGAACCTTGCCGTTGCCTACGAACTGCTCGGCCGCCGCGAGGAGGCCCTCGTCGCCGCCGACCGCGCGAAACAGGCAGACCCGCTGGGCCGCTATTGAGAGCAAGCAGTCGAACCTCCGCCAATCCGCAAAAAACGTCTTTACAATTCCGATTATCCCGATAGATTTAGTAGTCATTATGAATAACGAATGGGTTGGCGTAGATTTGACGGATGCGCGGGCGGTGCTGGAGCGCGCGTTGGAGCTGTATCACCCGCGCATTGCGCTCGCGTCGAGTTTCAGCCTCGAAGATGCCGTGGCGCTCGACATCCTGATGAGCATCCGAAAGGACGCGCGGGTCTTTGCGCTGGATACAGGTCGGCTCAACCCGGAAACCTACGAGTGCGCCGAGGCATTGCGCCGACGGTACGGCGTCCGGATCGAGTGGTATTTCCCCCGGCACGACGCCGTCGAGCAACTCGAGCGCGAGAAGGGGCTTTTTTCATTTAGAGAAAGCGTAGAAAACCGCAAGGAGTGCTGCGGCATCCGCAAGGTCGAGCCGCTTGAACGCGCGCTATCCTCGCTCGATGCCTGGATCACCGGCCTGCGACGCGAGCAGAGCGTGACGCGGACGGACCTGCAGCCGGTCGAAACGGACGCCGCTCACCAGAACATCGCCAAGATCAATCCGCTCGCCGGCTGGACGCTGCACGACGTGTGGACCTACGCGCGCGAAAAGCGGATCCCGTACAACCGGCTCTACGACATCGGCTACACCTCCATCGGCTGCGCCCCCTGCACCCGCGCGATCGAGCCCGGCGAGGACCAGCGCGCCGGACGCTGGTGGTGGGAGAACCCTGAACACAAAGAATGCGGTCTGCACATCAATATGCGTTCGTGGAGTCCGACGATTTGAGAAACGGAAAACGGTAAACGGAAGACGGAAATACAGGCGCCGCGGCCGGCTTCCATGCTCTGTAAAAAGACTTTGCGGCGGCTTCCATGCTCTGTAATTTCGCCACTCTGTAATTTTTATGAACTACCGGCTATCCCATATCGACGCGCTTGAGGCGGAGTCGATCTATATCCTGCGCGAGGTCGCCGCGGAGTTTCAGCGGCCGGTCCTGCTGTTCTCCGGCGGCAAGGACTCGATCTGCATGCTGAGGCTCGCGGAAAAGGCGTTCCGTCCCGCGAAGTTCCCGTTCCCGCTGATGCACATCGATACCGGCCACAATTTTCCCGAGTTGATCGACTTCCGCGACCGCCGCGCGGCGCAGCTCGGCGAGAAGCTCATCGTGCGCACGGTCGAGGACGCGATCGCGAAGGGCATCGCGCGCCCGACGCCGGGCGAATCGAGCCGCAACCGGCTGCAAACCCCCACTCTCCTCGCCGCAATCGAGGAGTTCAAATTCGATTGCGCCATCGGCGGGGCGCGGCGCGACGAGGAAAAGGCCCGCGCGAAGGAGCGCATCTTTTCGTTGCGCGACGCGTTCGGCCAGTGGGACCCGAAAAACCAGCGGCCGGAAATCTGGAACCTCTTCAACACGCGCATCAACCCCGGCGAGCACATGCGCGCGTTCCCGCTGAGCAACTGGACCGAGCTCGATGTCTGGCAATACATCGACCGCGAAAAACTCGAAATCCCATCCATCTATTTCAGCCACCGCCGCCAGGTCGTCCGCCGCGACGGCCAGTGGCTGCCGGTGAGCGACCTGATCACGCTCAAACCCGGCGAGGAAATCCGCGAACTCGATGTGCGCGTGCGCACGATCGGCGATATCTCCTGCACCGGCTGCGTCGAGTCGCCCGCGACCACCGTGCAGGACATCATCGCCGAGATCGCCGCCGCGAAGGTCACCGAGCGCGGCAGCCGCGCGGACGACAAGCGCTCGGAAACGTCAATGGAAGACCGCAAGCGGGAAGGCTATTTCTAACGGAAGACGGAACATGTTCACCCACGCGCTCAACGAAAAATCCGAACTGCTCCGCTTCTCCACCTCCGGCAGCGTGGACGACGGCAAGAGCACGCTGATCGGGCGGCTGCTCTACGACACAAAACTGATCTTCGAGGACACGCTCGAAGCCCTCCAACGCTCGGCGGATATCACCGGCGAGGGCTCGATCAACCTCGCGAACCTGACCGACGGCCTCCGCGCGGAGCGCGAACAGGGCATCACGATCGACGTGGCTTACCGCTATTTCGCGACGCCGAACCGAAAATTTATCGTCGCCGACACGCCGGGCCACATCCAATACACGCGGAACATGATCACCGGCGCGTCCACGGCCAACCTGTCGATCATCCTCGTGGATGCGCGGCAGGGCGTCGTCGAGCAGACGCGCCGCCACGCCTATATCGCGTCGATGCTGCGCATCCCGCACCTCGTCGTCTGCATCAACAAGATGGACCTCGTCGGATTCTCCGAGGAGGTCTTCAAGCGGATCCGCGAGGACTTCGAGCAGTTCGCGACGCGGCTGCACATTCGCGACATCGCGTTCATCCCCGTTTCCGCGCTGCTGGGCGACAACATCGTCGAGCACTCGAAGAACATGCCGTGGTATCCCGGCGCCCCGCTGCTGCGGCACCTCGAAGAGGTGTACATCGGCGCCGACCTCGACTTGAGCGACCCGCGCTTTCCCGTGCAGTACGTCGTCCGCCCGCGCGACGACCGCTATCACGACTTTCGCGGACTCGCCGGCCAGATCGCCGGCGGCGTGTTCAAGGTGGGCGACGCGGTCAAGGCGCTGCCGAGCGGCAAGACCTCGCGGATCGTCGCGATTCACACCTACGACGGGCCGGTCGAACAGGCCTTCAACCCGATGTCGGTTCAACTGCTGCTCGCGGACGACCTCGACATCAGCCGCGGCGATATGCTGGTGCGGCCGGACAATCTGCCCTACGTCGGAACGGACTTCGAAGCGCGCATCTGCTGGATGAGCGAAGAGGCGCTGATGCCGAACCGCAAATACGCGATCCGGCACACCACGCGGATGACGCGCTGCATCGTGCGCGAAATCAAGTCGCGCTTCGATTTCGGCACGCTGCTCCCGCAGCGCCCCGCACCGCAGCTCGCGCTGAACGACATCGGGCGCATCGCGTTAAAGACAATGGTCCCGCTCTGCTTCGACCCCTATGAGCGCAACCGCTACACGGGGAGTTTCATCCTGATCGACGAAGCGACCAACGCCACGGTCGCCGCCGGCATGATTCAGGAACCGCCAAAATCCGTCCCCGGCACGGACGAGGCGGAGTACATTATCTGACCCCCGCGCGCGGACGCGCGCTGCGCGAATGCACCATGAGCCAGGAACCTTCTCCTCCGGCACGGCTGGCGCCCCCCGGCGCGGCGCGCTACAAGGCGTTCCCCGTCGCGTGGGTCGCGACCTGCCGCAAGCTGTTGGTGATCGGCGGCGGATTCGAGACGGAGGCGCGGATCCGGCATGCGCTCGCGTTCGACTGGCGCGAAATCCACGTCGTCGCGCGCGCGCTCACGCCGGAGCTGCGCGCCTTCGCCCGCGCGGACCTGCGCGTGAGCCTGCACGAGCGGCTGTGTACGGAGGACGACGTCGCCTATGCGGATTTCGTACTCGAGGATTGCGGCGATCCGGTCTTCGCGCACCGCATCGCAGATTGGTGCGCGCAACACGGCAAACCGATCAACGCGTGCGACAAACCGGACTTGTGCGACCTGTTTTACGTGTCCCTCGTTCCGCTGGGCCCGATGATCCTCGGGATCAGCAGCGGCGGCGACGCCCCGGCCGTCTCCGCCGCGCTGCGGCGCTGGCTGGAGGCGAACGTGAGCCCCGGCTGGGCCATGGCCGCCCGCGTGATGGGCGACCTGCGGCGCGCGTTGCCGGGTGGACAGGCCCGCATGGCTGTGCTAAAGAGTATTGCTCGCCATCCGTCATTTGCGGACATCGTGGTCCGAAATGACGAGGCGGCGTTGAGGACCCTGATCGAGGATGAACTTCGTCGGATGCCAGCTTGAACTCGTCGCGCCGCAGGCGCGCGAAACGATCGTCAATCGCCTGCGCCGGTCCGCGACGCCGTTGCTGGTTCTCGACACCTGCCAGCGGCTCGAGACGTTCGGGTTCGATATCCCGGCGATCGATTCCGCGCAGCCGGTCCGCACCTGGCAGGCGCGCGAGGCATTCGAACGGCTCGCGCGCATCGCGGCAGGCCTCGAAAGCCGGATTCTCGGCGAGCTCGAAGTGATCGGCCAGGTCCGCTCGGCCTATAAACTGTTCCGCGACGCGGGCGGAGCCGGCTGCAGCGTGTTGGATCGTATCTTCCAGGATGCGCTCGCGCTGGCGCGCGAGGCCCGCCGCGAAAGCGGCATCGACAAGAATCTGACCTCGTTGAGCGGGATCGCCGCGCGCACGCTGCTGGACCGCGTGCACGCGGGCGCGCATCTCGCCGTGGTCGGCGCGGGCTCGCTCGCCGCCGCGACCGCGCGCTACCTGACCAAACGCGGCAACTGCCCCATCCGCATCGCGAGCCGATGCCCCCAAAACGCCGTCTCGCTGGCGGTCGAACTCGGCGGATTCGGAACGGGTCTCGACGACATCGCATACTTGTTTCACGGCGTGAGCGGCATCGTCACCGCCACCGCCGCTCCGCACCCGCTCGTCTTCGCGCACCACCTCGCCGACGCCGCGCGCCCGCTCACCATTGTGGACCTCGGCGTGCCGGCCGACTGCCACCCGGATGTCGCCGCGCTGCCGGACGTCGACTACGTCGGCCTCCGCGAGATCGAGTCCAAGGCGCAGATCAACACCGACGAGCGGCGCCGGCGCGCGGAGATCGCCGCGCGCCTTATCCACGACGGAGCCCAGGCGTGGACGCCCCGCGTCTGATCGTCATCTCCCGCGCCAGCCGGCTCGCCCGCGTTCAAACCGAGGAAGCGCTTCACGCGATCCGTCCTCTGCTGCCCGAACAGACGTGCGTAGAGGTGCGCACCCTCGAAACGCCTGGCGATCGCGATCTGCGCACACCGCTGACCGATCCCGCCGTGCCGGACGATTTCTTCACGCGCGACCTCGACCGCGCCCTGCTCGATGGGCAGGCCGATCTGGCGGTTCATTCCGCGAAGGACCTGCCGCAGCGGCCCGTGCCCGGCCTCGCCCTCGCCGCGCTCCTGCCCGCGCGCGACATTCGCGAGGCGCTCGTCGTGCGGCGCGATCTCGATCCCGAGCGCGTCGCGGTGATCGGCACGAGCAGCCCGCGGCGGGAGGCGGAAATACGCAAGCTCTACCCCGCCGCCGTTTTGAAGCCCTTGCGCGGCACGATCGAACAGCGATTGAAGCAGCTCGACGCAGGCGAGTTTGACGCGCTCATCATGGCCGCGTGCGCGCTGGAGCGCCTCGGCCTCGCGGCGCGCATCACGCGATTCCTGCCCTTCGAACCGGTGCCGCAACAAGGCCGTCTCGCATTGGTGGTGCGCGCGGACAATCGCGCGATGATCGAGCGCCTGCGCGCGCTCGATGTGCGCCGAACCGCGGGACTCGTTGCGCTGGTCGGCTGCCCCGCGGAATACGATCTGATCTCGCATCGCGCGGAAGCGTATCTGAGGCGCGCGGACATCATTTTGCACGACCGCCTCGTGCCGGACGAGGCGCTCGCGCGCTACGCGGATCGCCTCGTATCCGTCGGCAAAACCGGCGGCGGTCCGTCCACCCCGCAGTTGGACATCCATCGGCGCATGCTGCACGAGGCGGAGTCGGGCAAGCTCGTTGTGCGTCTGCACGGCGGCGACCCCGGCATCTACGGCCATCTCGGCGATGAAATCGAGTTCCTGTCGCAGTGGAACATTCGCTTCGACGTGGTACCTGCGCTCACCGCCGCGCAAGTCGCCGCCGCCCACGCGCACGCGCCGCTGACGCACCGCGGACACAACCATCGTATCACGCTGGCCACCGCCCGGCCGGGCGCGGGGTTTGAGGATGCTCCGTTCACCGGCCCCGACGTCGGGCCGCTCGCGATTTATATGGGCGTGCAGAGCGCCGCCGAGGTCGCCGCGAAATTGCGCGCGGCCGGCTGGCCGGATGACGCCTCCGTGCTCGCCTCCGAGCGGATCGGTTATTCCGACGAGCGGATGCGGTGGCTTGCGCTTGCCGACGTCCCGCGCGAGACGTTCGACACCCCCGCGACCTTTCTCATCGGCCTGCGCGCGCTGCCGCCGCCGCGCTACACGCTCTTCACCGGCACGGACCCGGAGCATTTCCTCGCGCACGGTCCGCTGTTGAATTGGCCGCTGATCCGCTTGGAATCCCTCGCGCTGGACGACCGGATCGCCGCGCTTGCGGAAACGCTTCCCGTTGTGCGCGGCGTGTTGTTTCCCTCCCGATTTGCGGTGCACAGCTTCATGGAAGCGCTGCTCGCGCGCGCGGATGCCCGCGCGTTGAACGGCAAGCGCCTGCTCGCCGTCGGGCCGGCCACGGAAAACGAATTGCGCGGCTACGGCCTGCGCGCGGACGGCGCGGCGGACACGCTCGGCGGTGTGCGCCGCCTGACCGAGCGCCTTGCCGGCGATTGCGCCGGGCGCTATCTCTATCCCTGCTCCGACGCCGCGCCGCAGCAGCAGCGCATGGATGCGCTGCGCGCGCACGGCATCGAACTCGCGCCGCGCGTATTTTATCGCAACGTCCGCGCGCCCGCGCGCCCGCTGCCGCGCCTCCCCTTTTCGCGCGTGCTGTTCACCAGCACCACGACCGTGCGCGCCTATTTCGAGCAGCATCCGGAAGAGCGAGCCGCGGAACGAGAGTGGCTCGCGGTCGGACCCTCCACGCTCGAGGCGCTCGAAGCGCTCGACTTGACCGCAACGACCATCCCCACCCCGCCGGAGAAAACGCACCTATGAAACGAATCCTACCGCTCGCCGCGCTGGCGCTCGCCCCCGCGCTCGCATCGGCCCAGCTCATCACCGGCGGACGTCCGGTCGATCCCGACCGCTCGTTCTCGATCAAGGCCTCGGTCGGCAAGGTCACGGAGATCAAGGGCGGCGTCGCGGAAACGACACGGCAGTTGTTCGAGCTGGAGGGGCGCGACCCCGCGACGTTCGAAGCCGAAAGCTACACCTTCGAGGAACTCGGCCTGACGGAGAGCGAGATCACATTCGGCGTCTCGCTGGAGAAGGTGTGGCGCTATATCACCCTCCGCGGCGACGCGAGTTACATGCGCGCAGAGGCGCGCGGCGTCCCGCCCCGCGATTTCTATATCGGCGTTAGCGACATTGAGTTTCAGGGCCGGTCCTACGACTACATGAAGCTGGAAAAAGGCATCCCCTACGAGGCCTCGATGGATGCCCTGCTGATCAACCTGCGGATGCAATTCACGCCCTTCACGCTGGGCGCCGACCGAGTGGTGGCGCTGACGCCGTGGGTGCACGCCGGGATCTTCGCGATTGCCGGGACCTTCGATGTGAGCCAGGGCGAGCCGAAGCGCGTCCAGCTTTACGAGGACCCGCCCCGCGAGTATGTCGTGGGCGGCTACGGCGAGGGTTCGCTCGCCGGCCTCGCGCCGGAGATCGGAATCGGCGGCGAGGTCCGCCTCTGGATCGGCCAGAACCGGCACGGCGACCGCGAACTCGCACTGCAGGGCACCGTCGCGATGTTCAAATACAACGGATCCTCCGACGCGCTCGGCGTCAGCTCGCGCAACGAGAAGGATCTCGACGTGGATTACGCCATGACGGAGCTGCGCGCGGTGCTCTACTGGCCGATCGGCGCGAAGACAGACCTCGTGCTTGGCGCAGAATACAAAATCATGACGGCAGACGCCGAGAGCAAGGCCAAGGCGAAGTCGCTGGCGGAAGCGCAGCAAACGCGCGAGAAGTTCGACAAAGACATCGACCTCGACCTGACCATCGTCAGCGCCTTCATCGGCCTTCAATTCTGATCGCGGGCGGTTAGTCTTCCTTTTTCTCGCCGCCGCCGAGCAGGCCGCCGACTCCGCGCAACACCGACCCGGCGCCGTCCAGCACCGCGCCGCCCGCGGCGGCCGCTGCGCCACCCACGGCTTTGACTCCGTCCGCCGCCGCGCCACCTACGGCTTTCACTCCGTCCACCGCTGCGCCGCTGACCGCAGTCGCGCCATCGACGGCTGCACCGCCCACCGCGGCCGCGCCGTCGCCGATCAATTGCGCGCCATCCCCCACCAATTCGCCGGCGCTTGTAGCCACTTTGGTCACGCTCCCGAGGATTGCGCGGACAATATCGGTGAGAACATCCGTCAGGCGCGCGCCTTCTTTCTCTTTTCCAATGTCGCGCAATGTGATCGAGGGCAAATCAATCGGAGCGGCAAAGCCGCCCATGGCGGTGAGGCTCACGTTGAGTTTTGCGCCCGCGATGGTGATCTCGTCGATGACGACCTTCTTGCCGCCCTCTGCGGGGGGCGCTTTTTTCTCCGCCGGCGCTTCGGATTTCTCGCCTTGTTTTTGTTCGAGCTGTTCGAGCAACGCGCCGAGATTGCTGCTGCGCAGCCCGCGCTCCATGGTGATTTTCGGATTCTGAATATCGATGCGCTTGATCCGAATCGTATCGCTCAGCAGCGACCGTGGTTCGAGGTCGATTTCAATCTGACCCAACTCGAAAAGACTGGCGGTCTTGAACCCCTCCGGATTGCCGACGAAGAGCCCGCCGAGGTGGAGGTGGCCCGCGAGCGGGCGCAGCTTGGCGGTCTCCAGTTTGACCGGAACCCCCAGCGCCATCGGGCCGCCGGTGTTCACCGCCTGCTTAATCGTCGCCCCGCCCAAATAGCGCAGGAAGGCCACCAGACCGACCGCCAGCAGCACCAATACGATAAGAATATTTCGGATCCACTTCATCGTCGAACCTCCCATTGCGTGAGCGCGCGTTATACATGGCCCTCGCGCGGACGCCAACTCGAACCTTGCGTGCGCCCGACGCCCGGCTATCCTGCCTGCATGCGGCGCAAACGGAAGACGATCGGCGCAATGGCGCGGCTTTGGTTCGCCGTCGCCCCGCAGGAGCGCGCCGTGCTGTTCGGCGTCCTGGCCGTCGCGCTGATCGGCCTTACCGCGCGATACCTGCACCAGCGCGCCGGCGTCTCGATCCCGATGGACCCGCCCGACGGCGAACCCGCTTTCCGTATTGAGGAGCCCCAGCCATGACGGACCCGACCTGCATCTTTTGCCGAATCGTGCGCGGCGAAATCCCGTGCGAAAAGATTTACGAGGACGACGCGGTCCTCGCCTTCATGGATATCGGCCCGATCATCAAGGGCCACGCGCTGATCATCCCCAAGGCGCACTACGAACGAATCATCGACGTGCCGCCCGACCTGCTCGGCCGCGTGATCGCCGTGACGCAGCGCGTCGCGCGCGCGCTCTTCGACGGCCTCGGCGCGGACGGCGTCAATATCCACCAGACCAACGGCGCGGTCGCGGGGCAAACGGTGCCGCACGTGCATTTTCATGCGATCCCGCGCTTCGAGGGCGACGGCCACTCGTGGAACTGGCGCGCGGGCGCCTATGCGGACCGCGCGGAGATGGCGGGGCTGGCCGGGCGCCTGCGCGACGCGCTTAAATCATCCTGACACAATTTTAATCCGCACGCCCGCGCGATGCGCTTTCCCTTTTCCGGAAATCGTGGTACGTTAGAAATGGGTTACATGAAGAAGATCAATTTCCAGGAGGCGCTGGCGGGGATACTGGATCGCGATCCGCGATATGCCGAGGCAGCGTACCACTTCCTGCGCGAGGCGCTCGACTTCACGATCAAGCTGCTCGAGAAGCCCGTCGAGGGACCCGGCCGCCACGTGAGCGGACAGGAATTGCTGGAGGGCATCCGCCAATACGCGTTGAAAGAATTCGGCCCGATGGCGCTGCGGGTGCTCAATGAGTGGGGCATCCGGAAGACCGAAGACTTCGGCGAAATGGTCTTCAACATGGTCGGCGCGGGCATTCTCGGAAAGACCGACGAAGACCGCAAAGAGGATTTCGCGGGCGGATTCGACTTCGACTCCGCCTTCGCCAAACCATTCCGGCCCGCGCGCGCGCCGCATCCGCAACCCGCGCGCGCCGCTCACCCGCGCTGAGCCGGACCGCACCTTCCATGCGCGGCCCCCCGATCTTGCACGTCCTCTCGCGAGGCCTCGCCGCCGCGCTGATGATATTCCTTATGAACAACGCTCCCGCCGGTACCCTCGACGTTCTTCGCGAATCCAACGCGCGCCTCCGGCGCGTCGTGCTCGACAATGGCATGGTCTGCCTCATCAAACCCGACGCCAGCGCGCCCGTGGTCGCGGTGCAAATCTGGGTGGGGTCCGGATCCATCCACGAAGGCCAGTGGCTCGGCGCGGGCCTCTCGCACTACATGGAGCACATGATCTTCAAGGGCACATCGACGCGCGGCCCTTCCGAGATCACCAGGGCCATCGACGATGCCGGCGGCGAAATCAACGCCTACACCGCGCACGACCGCACCGTATTCTACGCGGATCTCCCATCCCGCAACTGGCGCGTCGGCGTGGAGGTGCTCGCAGACGCGGTGATGAACGCCTCGCTTCCGGAAGACGAATGGGAACGAGAAAAAGAAGTGATCCTCCGCGAATTCGCGATGGGCAAAGACAGCCCCGAGCGCGAAATCAGCAAGCTGCTCTGGAGCACGGCGTACCGGGTGCACCCCTATCGATTCCCCGTGATCGGGCACGAGGATATCTTCCGCACCATGACCCGCGCCGATCTCGAGGCCTATTACCGGCAACACTACGTGCCGGACAACATGATCGCCGTGGTCGTCGGGGACATCGACCCTGACGAAGTCGAAGCGCACCTCCGCACGGTGTTCAAGAGCTTCGCGCGCCGTGCGCGACCCGCCGTCACGCTGCCCGACGAACCGCCGCAGGTCGCGCCGCGAGAAGCGAGGCAAGTCGCGCCGGTCGAGCTGGCGCGCATGGTCATGGCGTGGCACACCGTGTCGCTCGATCACCCCGACGCCCCTGCGCTGGATCTGCTCGCAACGCTCGCCGGACAGGGCCGCAGCTCGCGGCTCGAAGCGCGGCTCAAGGAGCGCGAGCGGCTCGTGCACGACATCAGCGCATGGTCGTTCACCCCCCGCGATCGCGGACTTTTCGCAATCAGCGTCACGTTCGACGCCGAGAAGGAGCACCAGGTGCGCCGCGCGATTGAAGAAGAACTCGCGGCGTGGGTTCACGGCGGCTTTTCCGACGCGGAGATCGAAAAGGCGCGCCGCAATGTGCTCGTCGCCGAACTCGACGATCTGCAGACCATGAGCGGCCAGGCCGCAAACTATGCATCCGGCGAATTCTACACAGGAAATCCCCGCTTTTCGGAGATCGCCATCTCGGGCCTTGAGCAAGTCACCGCTGAACAACTCCGCGAAGTCGTCCGCCGCTACCTCAACCCGAACCAGCGCACAACGGTCGTGTTGAGTCCGAAAACGGACGCGCGCGAAGAAATCGCCGCCGCGCAGGCGCCGGGGTTAAGCGTACATCGCCTGGCGCTGCCCAACGGCATTCCCCTCATCGTGCGCGAGGACCATCGGCTGCCGTTCATTCACGCCGCCGCCGTGTTCGGCGGCGGGCTCCTGGCGGAAGATGAAACGAACAACGGCATCACGGACTTGACGGCCAATCTGCTGACCCGCGGGACCGCTCGCCATACCGCCGAAGAACTCGCCGCCAAGATCGAGCAGCTCGGCGCAAGTCTCGACGCGTTTTCCGGGCGAAATAGCTTTGGCCTTTCCGCCATGATGCTCTCAGAGGACGCGGAAGTCGTCCTCGCGCTGTTCGCCGAGTGCCTGATCGAACCCGCATTCGATCCCGGCGAAATGGAGAAGCAGCGCACGCTTCAACTCGCGTCGATTCGACGCCTGCGCGAGCAGCCGATGCAGGCGGCGCAGGAGACCTTGCGCGAACTGTTGTTCCCGGGTCACCCCTATCGATTCAATCCGTCTGGCAGCCTCGAGAGCGTCCAGCGTCTGACCGTCGACGACGTCCGCGCGCATTACGCCCGGCTCGCCAACCGCTCCAACATGGTTCTCTCGATTTTCGGCGACATCACCCCCGCGCGCGCGGAGGAATTGGCCGCGCAGCTCTTCGCCGGCATTCCGACGGGTACACGTCCCGCGCTGAAGCGCGAGCCGAGCGCCCCGGCGCTGCCGGCGCGCGCCGAACGCGTCGAGCCCCGCAAACAGGCCATCGTGCTCGCAGGCTATCCGGGCGTCAGTCTTTACGACGACCGCGTGGACGCCTTGAACGTGCTGCAAAAGGCCTTGAGCGGGCTGTCGTCCGATCTCGGCATCGAAATCCGCGAAAAGCGCGGCCTCGTGTATTTCGTCGGCGCGTTCAGCCTCGTCGCGCTCGATCCGGGCTTCTTCGCGCTCTACGCGGGCACGCGCGACGAGGCGATCCCGGAGGTCGAGCGGCTCATGGCGGAACAAGTCGCGCGCATCCGCGCGGAAGGCCTGCGCGCGGAGGAGTTCGAGCGCGCCCGCGCGCAGATCGCCGCATCGGCGGCCATGAGCTTGCAAAACAACGGCGAACTCGCCGTCGCATGCGCCTTGAACGAACTGTATGGATTGGGCTATCGATATCCGCTCGAAGTGGAGCAGCGGGTGCAGGCCGTCACGCCGGAATCGGTCCGGGCGGCCGCCGCCGCGCTGCTGCTGGACGAACGACGGGCAACGGCGGTGGTCCGCCCCGCGGACGCCGCGACGGGAGAAACCGAAGATGAATCCGACGAACCCTGACGACATGAACCGCGCGCTGTTCGCGCACCTCGCGATCTCGCTCGCGCAGTCCGCCTTGATCGGCCTCGGCAAGGTCATCAATCCGGCATCGCAAAAGACCGAGATTAACCTCGAGGCCGCGCAGCAGGCCATCGACATGCTCGACATGCTTGAGGCGAAAACGAAGGGCAACCTCGACGCCGAGGAAGAAAAAATGCTCAAGCAAACGTTGAGCATGCTGAAGCTGAACTACGTCGAGACCGCGAACGCGCAACCGTCCGCCGCCGCATCGAGCGCGCCCGCAGGGGAGCCGGCGCCGGCGGCGGACAAGGCCGCGGAAGAAGAAAAAGTCCGGTTTCGCAAGAAATACGACTAGGCCCGTACCGCAGACCGCCGGATCACCGAACGAGATCGACCCACACGGGATAGTGATCCGAGATGTGTCCGTCCACGCCGGGCAACGCGTGCACGTTGCGAACGTTCACGCCGCGCTGCAACACGCCGGGCTCGCTCACGCGCCAAGGCGCAGTTGTCGCATCGCCAGTGACAAATATGCGGTCGAACGAGGCCGGCGGGAATTCCCGCGCAGGATCGCCGTAGCGTGTCGGAACGGTTGTGCGATCTTCAATCGGCGTGCCGCGCCACAAATCCGTCCATCCCCGCAGCGGGGATAGCGACCAGTCGGACTGAAATTCCGGCAGTTCGGGGTCCACATTGAAATCGCCGATGAGAACCATTTCCCACCGAATATCGCGATTATTCAGCATTGCGCGCGCATTCTCGACGACCGGCTGCAGCGCGTGCTTCCGTTTATAGAGATTGCGAGGGCGATAGCCGTAGTTCGATTTGAGATGCACCGCGTAAATCATCAGGCGATGCCCGCCGCCCAGGTCGAAGGATGCGCGCAGCGCGCCGCGCGGCGGGCGGCCGGCCCCTTTCTTGGCGCCGTAATCCAATTCGAGAACCTCGGACGGCGCGAAACGCGACAGCACCGCGTTTTGGAGTTTTTCGTTCTGGGCGTCCTCCGCGCCGTAGGCGGTGATCCAGCCGAAGGGAAACGGGCGGTGGAGCGCCTCGTTCAAGATGCGCAGCGCCTGCGCGTTTTCGATTTCAGCGAGAAAAAGGATGTGCGGCTCGATTTCTTCGATGAGTTCGGCGGCATCGCGCGCTTGCGCGGCCGCGCGTTCGGGTGTTCGATCCGGCCCGTCATCATCGCTGTCGGTGAAGTTTTCGATGTTGTAGAACGCGATCCGGATGCGGTCGCCCGGCTGCTCCGCGAGCTCATGGCGCTCGAATACTGCAACCGGTTCATCGAGCCGAACAGACCCCGTGAAGGAAAAATTTTGCTGGCCGATCGCCAGGTTCAGCGGGGCCCACAGAGCGATAGTCGTCAGGCAAGTAAGGCGCATCGAGGTAAAGTGCCGCGAAGTCGCGCCGGGGTACAAGTGCGAATCGCGCATCATACGCCGACAGCCGCAGCTTTGCGCGGCACAAGAACCTTGAGGCCGTTTTGCCGAACCGTGACGTCGACATCGGCCCCGCTCTCCTGCAGTTCGCCGTCCACTTGAATCACCGCCGCCTTCTCGCGGCGCACGACAAGCCGCTGGAACCGTCGGGTGACGATGCCCGGCAGCATGTCGATGGTGCCGTCGAACAGCCGGCCGACATTCGCCAGCGCGCGAGCGGCTTCCTGTTTCTCCATTACGACCAGCTCCAGAAATCCGTCGTTGTGCTCCGCCTTCGGCGCAATGCGCGCACCGCCGCCGAACTGCGTGAGATTCGCCACGGTGAACACCAGCGGCGACTGAAAGCTCATCGACTCCCGTCCGTCGAGTTCGACTTCGAACCGCTGCGGCTGATAATCGAACAATTCGTACGCCGCCGCGAACACATAAGGAATGATCCCTCGAAACGGAAACGCCTCAAACGTCCGCACCAGCGACGCGTCCGCCGCCATGCTGCACGTGACGAAAAACGGGCGGCCGTTGGCGAGGCCCACATCGATGGGACAGACCTCCGCTTCGGCGAGCGCCTCCGCCGCCGCATCCACATTCAGCGGAATTCCGAAATGCCGGGCGAATCCATTCCCACTGCCGGTCGGAATCACGCCAAGCGCGACGGAAGTCCCGATCAATTCGGATCCAGCCGTGTTGATGATGCCGTCGCCGCCCATCACCAACACCGTGTCCACTCCCTCCTCAACCATGCGGCGCACTTTGCGGTGCCCATCTTCTACATCATTGCTGAATTGAAAGGTCACCTCGCAGTCCGGCCGATCCCAGTGCCGGTTAACCGCGCGCACCACATCCTCAAGCGCATGGCTGCGCCCGCTATTCGGATTGATCAACACTCGAACCCGCCTCATGCGTGCCCCTCAAGATTACGGCAAATTCTATCAGCCCAATCCCTACGCGCCAGAAGATATAAACAATCCATAATAGAGACAATATGTCATATTATTAAATGCATCCGATATTTATGGCGTCAAAATGACTCATTTATTATGATATTTTATATCGCAATTTATTCATTATAAAGATATTGCGTAATATATCAAATTTTGGCATGACCAATGCTCTATTTATTTTGTGAGCAAAGCTAAAGGAGACAAAGCCATGCTATATCCGATGACACGATTCGATTGGACGCTGGACCCGTTCCGGGAGCTGCATCGTCTGCAGCGGGATATTAATCGGCTGTTTGCGGGCTGGAATCCGCCGGTTGATCAATTTCCCGCGCTGAACCTCTGGTCTTCACCGGACGAGGTGGTGCTTACCGCCGAGATCCCCGGAGTGGACCCGAAGGACGTGGACGTTTCGGTGATCGGCAATGTGGTCACGCTGGAGGGCGAGCGGAAGGAAGACGCCTCGATTCCAGCGGAGAGCTTCCATCGCCGCGAGCGCGAGAACGGCAAGTTCATGCGCTCGGTTCGCCTGCCCTATGAGGTGGAGGCGGACAAGGTGCAGGCCCGCTGCGAAAACGGTGTCCTGCGCGTCACGCTGCCCCGTAAGGAAAGCACCAAGCCGCGCCGGATCGCCATCCACGCGGAATAAGGAGGACAAACGATGACGACTCAATCCACTGAAGTTCAGGTACAGCGCAACGAGCAGACCCGCGATTTGCCGGTGCTCTCGCCCGCGACCGACATCCACGAGACCGAAAAGGAAATCGTCGTGGTGGCGGACCTCCCGGGCGTGCGGCAGGAGCATGTCGAGGTGACGCTCGAAAATCGCGTGCTGACGATCGGCGCGCGCAGCACCGTGGAGGAACCGGCCGGCAAAGAGCTGGTGTACCGCGAGTTCGGTCCCGCGGAATACCGCCGGTCGTTCACCCTCACGGAAGAGGTGGACCGCAACGCGATTTCGGCACGCATCAAAAACGGCGTGCTGCGTCTCACGCTGCCCAAAGCCGCGGAGGCCCAGCCCCGCCGGATTGAGGTGCTGGCGGAGGGGTGATCCCCCTCTGCCCGAGAAGCCCTTTTAGTTTCTCAAGGAAAGGAGGTGACGGAAGATGAAGAAAAGCCTGATCCCGTGGCGTCGGGATTCGACGGGGACCGCGATGGCGCGGCGCGAGGAAAATCCTTTCGTCGATTTCCATCGTCAATTGAACCGGCTGTTCGAGGATTTCTTCTCGGACTTCGAGGGGCGGTCCTCCAGCCTGATGTTCCCTTCCTCCTTCGGGCGCTTCGACACGTCCATGCCCCGCGTGGATGTCGCGGAGACCGACAAGGAGGTGACGGTCAGCGCCGACCTTCCCGGCCTTGATGAAAAGGACGTTCAAGTCACCCTCGACGAGGACGTTCTGACCATCCGCGGCGCCCGCAAAGACGAGCGAGAGGAGAAGAAGCGGAATTATCATCTGGTGGAGCGCAGCTACGGCGAGTTCCATCGCTCTATTCCGCTGCCCGGCGGTCTCGACAAGGACCAGGTCAAGGCGACCTTCAAGAAGGGCGTGTTGACCGTGACCCTGCCGAAATTGCCGGAGGCGCAATCGAAGAAGAAAACGATTGCGATCGAATCCGACTAAAGAAACTGAAGGCGCGGCGCTCGCCGCGCCTTCACGTTTTTAAGCGGGCGATCGCCGCCGGCGAAACCGCCCGCGCGCCGGCGGAAATGGCCTCTGCGGCGCGGTGGAAATCCATGGTCTGGATCTGCTGCACATCCGGTTGAATCAACACATCGGCCGGTTCGCGATCGAGCCGCATGTCGGCAATTTGCCGCTGGACGATGCGGGCGGAATTGCCGAACACCTCCATCAAGCCGGGCGCGGATGAACGCGCCCGAAGAATCGCCGCGCGCTTCTGCTCGAATCCGGCGAGGCGCGCATTGATCGCATCGAACAGCCGGCCCGCAAATTCGGATGAGGGCCGCTTCCACGCGCGGTGAGGCGCGGCTTTTCGCGCCTCCTCGCGGCGGGCGCGCACCGGCAGGGGCGCGCGCACGACATCCACCGCCACAACGAGATCCGCGCCGAGCATTCGCGCGACGTTCACTGGGATCGGATTGACCAAGCCGCCGTCCACGAGGACCGCGTCGCGCCGGATCACAGCGGAGAACAGGCCCGGAATCGCAATGCTCGCGCGAACGGCTTCAACGATATTGCCGCTGCGCAAGACCACCTCGCGCCCGGTCTCGATATCCGTCGCCACCGCCGCAAACGGAATGGGCAAAGATTCAATGGCGCGCGCGCCGATCTGGCGGCCCAGGAACTGCTGCACTTTTCGGCCGTCAATCAAACCGGAGCCGGGCAGAGAGAGTTCGGCAAAATAGCTCAGCGCGCGCCGCCAATCGAGCTCGAGGGCTACCTGTTTGAGTTCTTTCAGCCGGCCGGCCGCATACGCCGCGCCGACCAGCGCGCCCATGCTGGTCCCCGCTACGCAGGCGATGGAGATTCCAGCCGCCTCCAACGCCTCGATGACACCGATGTGCGCCCATCCGCGCGCTCCGCCCCCGCCCAACGCCAATCCTACTCGGGGGAATTGCGGCATGGCTCATCCTTCCAACATCTTTTCAGCGGCCGAAAGGGCTTCGCTCACCTTCGCGGGCTCCTTGCCGCCGCCGCGGGCGAAGTCGGGCTTGCCCCCGCCGCGCCCGCCCACAATCGGCGCAATCGCCTGAATAAGTTTCCCGGCCTGCACGTGCTTTGAGAACTCCGGCGCGACGGAGGCCAGCAACGTAACGCTGCCGCCCGATGCGCCCGCCAGCACGATGATGCCGTTGAACCGCGCCTTGAGGTGTTCGGCCACCGCGGCGACTGTGTCGCCGTCCGCGTCGCCGAGGTCCGCCACCAGGGTCGGCCGACCGCCGCGCGGCGCCGCGTGGCCGAGCAGGGCCGCCGCGCGTTCAGCGGCCTGTTTGAGCTGGAGCGCCTTGAGCTGCTTTTCCAGTTCCTTTTGATGCGCGAGCAGCGCCTCTACGCGTTTCTCCAATTCAGCCGGGCCCACGTTGAGCAACGCCGCGCCGCGCTTCAAGCGGCGCAAATCGTCGTCCACCGACTGCCACGCAGCCAACCCGGCGACGGCCTCCACGCGGCGGATACCCGCCGCAATCGCACCTTCGCTGACAATGCGAAACAGCCCGATCTCGCCGGTCGCGCGCGTGTGCGTGCCGCCGCAGAGCTCCATTGAATAGCCGTTGAGCGCGCCCGGCTCGCCGCCAATCTGCACCACGCGCACGCGCTCGCCGTACTTCTCGCCGAAGAACTGCATTACATCGCTTCGGTTCTTGATCTCGCCGTATGCCGCCTCGCGCCAACTCACGGCGGCGTTTTCGACAATCCGCTCGTTGACCAGCCGCTCGATATCAGAGAGCTGCGCGGCGGTGAGCGCCGCGCTGTTGAAGTCGAACGTGAGCTTGTCCGGCCCGACGTATGAACCTTTCTGGCTCGCATCCCGGCTGACGACTTCATGCAATGCCCAGTGGAAAAGGTGCGTGACGGTGTGGTGCCGCTGAATCGCCGCGCGCCGCGCGCGATCGACCTCAAGCGCGACCTCCGCCCCCTCCGCCGGCGCATCGGTTCCTTCGAGAAAGTGAATCCACGCCGTGCCCGCTTTCTGCGTGTCCGCGATACGCCAAATGCGGCCGCCCTCGCGAAGATAGCCCGTGTCGCCGACCTGCCCGCCCATCTCGGCATAGCACGCGCTCCGGTCGAGCACGACGGCGGTCCGCCCTTTCACGTCGAGCACGTCCACGACGGTGGCGGCCGTTTCCAAGCGATCGAATCCCACGAATTCCGTCGCGACATCGGCGGCAATATCCGCAACTTCGATCACGGTCTTTTTCTGCGCCGCCCGCGCGCGGGCGCGCTGTTTTTCCATCTCGGCCTCGAACCCCGCGCGGTCCACGGAGAGCCCCTGTTCGCGGGCCATTAATTCGGTCAGATCGAGCGGGAACCCATAGGTGTCGTAGAGTTTGAACGCGAACGCCCCGTCGATGCAGGAGGAGTGTCGGGATTGCGCGACTTCTTCGCGGAACAGTTCGATGCCGCGGTCCAATGTGCGATTGAAGGCTTCTTCCTCGATGCGCAAGGTGTCCTGCACCGCCGCCTTGCGCGCGCGGATTTCGGGGAACACATCGCCCAACGTGTCGGCGAGCACATCCACGAGCTTGAAAAAGAACGGCTCGTGAAACCCGAGCGAACGGCCGTAGCGGACCGCGCGGCGCAGGATGCGGCGCAGCACGTAGTGGCGGTCGGTGTTGCCCGGCTGAATGCCGTCGGCGATTGCGAACGATAGCGTGCGGATGTGATCGGCGATCACGCGGAAAGCGACATCGATTCTTTCCTGCTCGTTCGCCCCGGCGGTGCCGGGCGCGGGCAGCGTCGAACCGTACCGCTTGCCGCTCAACCGTTCGATGGCATCGAAGATCGGACGAAACACGTCAGTCTCGTAGTTGGAGACCGGCCGGCTGAAATCGGTGAAACCCCTTGTGCCCTGCATGATGCCGGTCACGCGCTCGAAGCCCATGCCGGTGTCCACGTGTTTCGCAGGCAGCGGAACGAACGTCCCGTCGGCGTTCGCGTTGAATTGAATGAATACGAGATTCCAGATCTCCATGCACTCGGCGGAGCCTTTGTTGACCAGCAACCCGCGCGTGTCGCCGCCGGGCGTCAGGTCCACGTGGATTTCCGAACACGGGCCGCATGGACCGGTGTCGCCCATCATCCAGAAGTTGTCCTTTTTGCTGCCATTGACGATGTGGACCTTCGGATCGAGTCCGGCGTCGGAAAAAATGCGCGCCCATTGATCGTGCGCTTCCTGGTCAAACTCGGCGGGATCCCCGGCGGCCGGGTCGGGACAATAGACCGTCGCATACAAACGCGCGGGCGGGAATTTCCACACTTGCGTGAGCAGCTCCCACGCCCACTCGATCGCCTCCTTTTTGAAGTAGTCGCCGAAGGACCAGTTGCCGAGCATCTCGAAAAACGTGTGGTGATAGGTGTCGAGCCCGACATCTTCGAGATCGTTGTGCTTGCCGCCCGCTCGTATGCATTTCTGCGTGTCCGCCGCGCGACCCGGCTGATACGGGCAGGGTTGTCGGCCGAGGAAGATCGGCACGAACTGGTTCATGCCCGCATTGGTGAAGAGCAGATTCGGCGAGTCCGGCATCAGGCTCGACGAGGGCACGATGGTGTGCTGCTTCGAGCGAAAAAAGTCGAGGAAAGACTGGCGAATTTGCGCGGAAGTCATCATGGATAGTTCCTGGAAAACAAGCATGAAACCATAGGCCAGCCCGCGGGGAATGACCAGTCAGGACTTTTTGCGAGGCGCGATCCGATTCTGCTTTTCTCGCAACCAGATTTCACAATGATCGTGCGACGACTATCTTCCGGAGCGCCGCATGAAACCCATACACAAACTGCTTGTCGCCAACCGAAGCGAAATCGCGATCCGAATCTTCCGCGCCGCAAACGAGCTCGGCATCCCGACTGTCGCGATCTACAGTCACGAAGATCGATTTGCGCTGCACCGCTTCAAGGCGGATGAGGCCTATTTGATTGGCGAGGGCAAGGGCCCCGTCGCGGCCTATCTCGACATTCCCGGCATCGTGGCGCTCGCCAAGCGCGTCGGCGCGGATGCAATCCACCCCGGCTACGGGTTCCTCTCCGAAAACGCCGATTTCGCGCAGGCGTGCGCCGATGCGGGAATTCTGTTCATCGGCCCAACGCCGGACATGCTGCGCACATTCGGCGACAAGCTGGCCGCCAAACGAATCGCCGTGCAGGCGGGCGTGCCGACCATTCCGGGCACCGACAAACCGGTCAAACCAGGGCCGGCGCTGAAAAAGGCCGCCGAGCGTGTCGGCTATCCGCTGATCTTGAAGGCCAGCTTCGGCGGCGGCGGGCGCGGGATGCGCGTGGTGGAAAAAGCCGCGGAGCTGGAGGCCAAGGTCGAAGAGGCCATGCGCGAGGCCGGCGGCGCCTTCGGCAACCCGTCCGTCTTCGTCGAGCGCTACATCCGCCGCGCGCGCCACATCGAGGTGCAGGTGCTCGGCGACGGCCACGGCAACGTCGTGCACCTTTGGGAGCGCGACTGTTCCGTCCAGCGCCGCCACCAGAAGGTCGTCGAAATCGCGCCGGCGCCCAATCTGGACCCGGCGCTGCGCGCAGCCCTCTGCGAGGCCGCGGTCAAACTTGTACAGCAGGTGAACTACCTTTGCGCGGGAACGGTCGAGTTTCTCGTCAACGCGGACACCGGCGAATTCTTCTTCATCGAAGTCAACCCGCGCGTGCAGGTCGAACATACGGTGACGGAGATGGTCTGCGGCATCGACATCGTCCGCGCGCAGATCCTCCTCGCGCGGGGCGCGGAATTCAATCATCCTGACCTCGCCCTCCCGCCGCAGGAAGACATCCGTACGCGCGGCTTCGCGATCCAGAGCCGCGTGACAACGGAGGATCCCTCCAATCGCTTCATCCCCGATTACGGACGCATCACGACCTACCGCTCGGCCGCGGGTTTCGGCGTGCGGCTCGACGGCGGAACCGCGTATGCCGGCGCGGTCATCACGCCCTACTACGACTCGCTGCTCGTCAAAGTGACCACCTGGGCGCAGACGTTCGAGCAGGCCATCCAGCGCATGGACCGCACGCTGCGAGAATTCCGTATTCGCGGCGTGCAGACGAATATCCCATTCATCAACAACCTGATCCTGCATCCCACTTTCCGCAGCGGCTTGGCGACGACGACCTTTATCGACGACACGCCGGAGCTGTTCCGATGGCCGCATCGCCGCGACCGCGCGACGAAATTGCTGACCTACATCGGCGAGGTACTCGTCAACGGCAATCCGGAAGTCAAAGGCCGAACCGACGGCCGGACGCTGGAACCGCCGCGGCTTCCGGCGTACCCGATCGACGAAACGCCGCCACCCGGAACGCGACAAAAACTGCATGAACTCGGCCCCCGTAAATTTGCCGAATGGGTCCTCGCGCAGAAGCGTGTCCTCATCACCGACACCACGATGCGCGACGCGCACCAGTCCCTGTTGGCGACGCGCGTGCGCACCTACGACATGCTGCGCATCGCCCCCTTCGTCGCGCGGCGCCTGCCAAACCTATTCAGCCTCGAAATGTGGGGCGGCGCGACGTTCGACAGCGCGATGCGGTTTCTGAAGGAGGACCCTTTCGACCGCCTCGACCAGCTTCGCGCCGCGGCGCCGAACATCCTCTTCCAGATGCTGCTCCGCTCCGGCAATGCGGTCGGCTACACGAATTATCCGGACGATGTCGTCCGGCGCTTCGTGAAAGGCGCCGCAACCCATGGCATCGATGTGTTCCGCATTTTCGACTGCCTCAACTGGCTGCCCAATCTGCGGCCAGCGATGGATGCCGTGCTTGAGGAAACCTCCGCGATTTGCGAAGCAGCCATCTGCTACACCGGCGACATTCTGGACGCGAAGCGCGACAAGTACTCGCTCGAATATTATGTCAAGATGGCCAAAGCGCTTGAAAAAGCGGGCGCGCACATCCTCGCGATCAAGGACATGGCGGGTCTCTGCAAACCGTACGCTGCGCACAAACTCATCAAGGCCCTTCGCGAGGAAATCGGAATTCCCATTCACTTCCACACGCACGACACGGCGGGCGTGCAGGCGGCGGCCATCGTGAAGGCGTCCGAGGCCGGCGCGTCCATCGTCGATTGCGCCGCTGCGTCGATGAGCGGGTTGACCAGCCAGGTCAACCTCAACTCCATCGTCGAGGCGTTTCGGAACACGCCGCGCGACACGCGACTCGACATCGACGCGCTGAACGACTACTCCGCGTATTGGGAGAGCGTCCGCAAGCTGTATTACCCGTTCGAATCCGGCATGCTCGCGAGCACAGCCGAAGTCTATCGCCACGAAATGCCCGGCGGGCAGGTGACCAACCTGCAGGAACAAGCCAAGAGCATGGGCCTCGGCCCGCGATGGCCGGAAGTGGCGCGGATGTATGCGGAGGTCAACCGGCTCTTTGGCGACATCATAAAGGTCACGCCCACCAGCAAGGTCGTCGGCGATATGGCGCTCTTCATGGTCGCCAACAACCTCAAACCTGAAGACCTGTTCGACGAGAGCCGCAACATTTCGTTTCCGGCATCCGTCGTCGAGTTGTTCGAGGGCAAACTCGGCCAACCGCAAGGCGGGTGGCCTAAAGAACTGCAACGCATCATACTCCGAGGCAAGACGCCGCTCGACAAGCGTCCGGGCGAGGTGCTGCCTCCCACAAACTTCGACAACGTGCGGCGCGAGCTTCAGGAGAAACTCCGGCGCGAACCGACGGAGACCGATCTGCTAAACCACCTGATGTATCCCGCTGTCTTCGCGGAATTCGAGAACCATCGCCGCCAGTACGGCGACACCTCGATCCTCCCGACCGATGTGTTTTTCCACGGAATGCGGCCCGGCGTCGAATATTCAGTCGACCTTGAGCCCGGCAAGGCCATGATCGCGATCTTCCTGACCGTGGGCGAAGCGGGCGAGGACGGCATGCGCGAAGTATTCTATGAACTCAACGGCCAACCGCGCAGCGTCCGCATCGCCGACCGCAGCCGTAAAGCGACCGTGCAACAACGCGTCAAAGCAGATCCAGACAATCCGGGCCACGTGGCCTCGCCGATGCCCGGAAAAGTCTCGTCCCTCAGCGCGCAAGCGGGTCAGCCGGTCAAAAAGGGCGACAAATTGCTCAGTATCGAAGCCATGAAGATGGAGACGGCGGTGTATGCGCCGATCGACGGCGTGGTCAAAGACATACGGGTCAAGCCCGGGTCCCTCGTCGAGAGCCGCGATCTGGTGCTCGTCATCGAGCCCGCCGGCGCGCATGCCTGACGCGGGCGGCAGGCCGCGGCCCGGCCGCGACGCCCTCTGCGCCGAACGCCTGCGCATCGCGCTGGAACCCATGCACGTGCGCGTGTATGCGCGACTGCGCTCCACGCAGCAGAAAGCGATAGAGGAACTCGAGGCCGGCCGTCTCGCGCCCCCCGCGTTGATCGTCGCGACCCAGCAGACGGCCGGGCGCGGTCAGCGCGCCAACCGCTGGTGGTCCGACGCCGGCTCCCTCTGCGCCACCTTCCTCTTCCCCGAAAAAGGGGTCAGTAACGGGAAAGGGGTCAGTCCTTTATTCTTGATTAATTGTCCAGATGTTAAAATTCAGCGTCTGACCCCTTTTTGTGGGACGGTGCCGTTGAGGGCGGGGTTGGCGGTGGCGGAGGTCGTCGCGGGGGCGCTCCCGCGCGCGCGGGTGCAGGTCAAGTGGCCGAATGATGTGCTGGTGAATGGCCGCAAAATCGCCGGCGTGCTCTGCGAAAGGCGGCGCGGCTGCGATATCATCGGCGTCGGCCTGAATGTGCGCACGCACCTCGCCCGCTCGCCGCACGAGGTGCGCCACACCGCAACCTCGCTCCATCGGCACTGTTCCCGCCCCCCCGCGCGCGAATCCCTGCTGATCGAACTGGCGCGCGCGCTCGCGTACGAACTCTACCGCCCGAATTTCATCGCGTCCTACACCCGGCGCCACGCGTGGCGCGGCAAACGGCTCCGCGTCCAAACGGACGCCGGCCCGGTCGAGGGCCGCTGCTGCGGAATCGATGAGGAGGGTTGCCTGCTGGTGCAGACGGCCAACGGAGCCGTGCGCGTCACCGATAGCACGCGCGTTTCTACCGTTTCGCCAAGCGCCCCGATCGGTCGGCGCGGCTGAGGCCGTTTTTACAGCGCATGGAACCCGCGCGAACAGTTTTTCCATGGCATGGATTTTTTGATAGGCTGCCTGATCTATGAATTCCTCTGTTGCCAGCCGAAATGCCCTCGCATCGGCTCGCCGCATCGTCGTGAAAATAGGCA
The DNA here is from genome assembly GCA_937958885.1 of uncultured bacterium. Taxonomy (GTDB): domain Bacteria; phylum Verrucomicrobiota; class Kiritimatiellia; order CAIVKH01; family CAIVKH01; genus JAMLJG01. The sequence goes on from CALGMT010000014.1 coordinate 43,506, forward strand.
GCCGCGTGCTGGTCCAGAAAACGGGGCGGCCGGACCGGCGGCGCATGCGGGAGCTGGTGCGGCAGCTCGCGCGCCTGCATGATGCGGGGCGCGAACTGATCGTGGTCTCGTCCGGCGCCATCGGCAGCGGCATCGAAGCGCTCGGCTGGCGCAAGCGGCCCGCGACGCTGAAGCTGCTGCAAATGGCCGCTGCCGTCGGACAATCGCGCCTGATGGCTGCCTATGACGAGCTGTTCGACGCGCACGACATCCGCATCGGTCAGATCCTCCTGACTCACGAGGACCTGCGCCACCGCACGCGGCACCTGAATGCGCAAAACACCATGGAGACCCTGCTCGAGCACCGAGTGATCCCTATCGTGAACGAGAACGACGTGGTCGCAATCGACGAAATCAAATTCGGCGACAACGACCTGCTCGCCGCGTTGACCGCGCTGCTGGTGCAAGCGAATGCGTTGGTCTTGCTGACCACCGTAGACGGTTTTCGCGCGCCCATGGCCGGCGGCCGAACACGCCGCGTGCCAACGCTCGACGGCGTGAGCGAGAAGGAACTGGCACTTGCGCTCGGCAAAGGGAGCGAACTCTCCACGGGCGGCATGGCGAGCAAGCTGCAATCGGCGGGCATGGTTGCGGAAAATGGAATCCCCGTGATAATCGCGAACGGTAGAAAGGACGGCGCGCTGGAGCGCGCGCTGGCGGGCGCAGACGAGGGCACGCTGATTCGCCCGGCGTCCGACTCGAAGGCATTGTCGCGCCGCGAGCGCTGGATCGCGCTGTTCCATCGCCCCGAGGGCGCGGTGATTGTGGACGAAGGCGCTCGGGGCGCGCTCGTCGAAAAGGGGCGCAGCTTGCTGCCCGTCGGCATTCGGGACGTCGAGGGCGATTTCGAAGCCGGCGCGGTGGTCAACATCAAGACGACCGACGGCGCCGTGCTCGGCCGCGGGTTGAGCGCGTTCAGCAGTACGGAGATCCGGCTGATGAAAGGTCTGCAATCGTCCGCGCTCGCCGCGCGGCTCGGCGGCGCGGAAACACCGGTGGTGGTGCACCGCGATAACTTGGTTTTTCGAACAAAAAACCCGCCTACGGCGGGCCATGAGGTGACGCATGAATCTGCATGAAGAAATAGAGGCCATGGGGCGGCGAGCGGTTGCGGCGGCGCGGAAGCTCGCGCAGCTTTCGGCCCGCCGCAAAAACAGCATTCTTGAATCGATGGCCTCCGAGCTCGATGCGCGGCGGGATGCGCTGAAGGCGGCGAACGCGCTCGATATGGAGGCGGCGAATGCGGCCGGCCTCTCCAAGGCGATGCTTGACCGGCTGCTGCTCACCGATAGTCGAATCGACGCGATGATCAAAGGCATACGCGATGTCGTCGGTCTCAAGGACCCTGTCGGCCAGCAGATCAGCAAGTGGCTTCGCCCGAACGGCCTCGAAATCATCAAAATTCGCGTGCCGATCGGCGTGATTGCAATGTTCTACGAGTCGCGCCCGAACGTCACCGCGGACTCGTCCATCCTCTGCATCAAGACGGGCAATGCCGTGATCCTGCGCGGCGGCAAGGAGGCGATGCATTCGAACAAGGCCATCGCCGACGCGCTGCAAGCCGGCGGCGCGGCGAAGGGACTGCCGGACAACGCCATCCAACTCGTCGGCACCACCGACCGCGAGGCGATCCGCGAGCTGGTCCAACTCGAGGGCATCGTGGATCTGGCGATTCCGCGCGGCGGCGAGGGCCTGATCCGCGCGGTCGCCGAACATGCGCGCGTGCCGGTGATCAAGCACTACAAGGGCATTTGCTACGTGTATGTGCACGCCTCGGCCGATCGCGCCATGGCGCTGCGGATCATCGAAAATGCGAAATGTCAGCGGCCCGGCGTCTGCAACGCAGCGGAGCACGTGCTGATGGACGCCGCGCTCGCATCGGAGTTTCTGCCCGAACTTGCGCGGATGCTGCGCGCGCGAAGCGTCGAATTGCGCGGCGACGACGCCGCGCGCGCGATTGTCCCGGACCTGAAGCCCGCGACCGACGCCGATTGGGACACCGAGTATCTCGATCTGATTATGGGCGTTAAGGTGGTGCAAGATGTGGACGAGGCCATCGCGTTCATCAACACGCATGGGTCGCACCACTCCGACGCGATCATTGCAACAGATCCCGCCGCGCAGCGCGCCTTCACCGATCAAGTGGATTCCGCGACGGTGTACGTCAACGCGTCCACGCGATTCACAGACGGCGCGGAATTCGGACTCGGCGCGGAGATCGGCATCAGCACCGACAAGCTGCACGCGCGCGGGCCGATGGGCTTGGAAGAGCTCACGACCTACAAGTACGTGATCCAGGGCAGCGGACAGATTCGGGAGTAGCGCGGGTCCGCGCGTGGAACCGCGCAGCGGGCTACTCGGCGGCGGGCCCGCGCGCGAGATGGGCGCGGGCCCGGAGCAGTTGCTCCGCGCTGCCCAGCAGCAACAGCGAATCGCCGGCGCGCAGTTCGAAATCGGCGTCCGGATTGACGACGGTTTTGCCGTCGCGCTCGATCGCGACAATGCTCGCGCCGGTCTCGGAGCGCAGTTGCAGTTCGCGAATCAACTTGCCGACGGCGGCCGCACCGGGGGCGAGGATGAAGGGCTCCATCCGCGCCTCACGCAACAGGGCCGGCATCGGATGTTCTTCCTCCGGTTCGTGCGGAGGCTGGGTCCACGTTTCCAACACCGCGAACTTCGCGCGGGTGTACCACGCGTTCAGCGCGGGCCCGCGAAATGCGGCCAGCAGCGCGATCGCGGCAATGAGCACGATCGACACATACAGCGGCGGGAGCAGCGCGAGGCTGATGAGCACGGTGAAAAGCGCCAGACCGAGCACCTGAACGACCAGAAACACGTTGGCGAGAAACGACCGCAGCATCGGCCCGCGCGCGCCGCCGGTTGTGCCGGAAACCGCAATCTCGCTCAGCATCATCCCCATCGCTTGCATCTTCCGAACGGTGGCCACATAAACCGGCAGGGTCAGCAACGCCGCGCCGAGCCAGCCGATGGTACGCGCGCCGCCGGTCCACTCGGGCAGCCATGCGAGCGGAAGCTGCAGCCAGCGCACGAGGACCGCGGCAGCGATGAACGTGGCGGCAATGAGCGCGACATTCAGCAGCAATTGCCAAACGAGGCTGCGCACGTGCCGCATCGCGGCGTTCTGCCGGCGGCCCTCCCGCAGGCGTCCGACCCAGCCGCTATACAGATGCGCCCACGCGAGCATCGGCGCGGGGAGCTGACGTGCGAGAACATCCGCGGCGCGGTCGGCATATCCGGTGAGATACGGGCGGATCAGCGCATTCAGCGACGCCACGGCGACGATGACGGGATAGAGGTGCGGACCGATCGCGCCGAGGGACAATCCGAGCGTGGCGAGAATGAACGCAAACTCGCCGACCTGCGCCATGCCGGCGCCGACGCGGAGCGCGGTGTGTCCGTCATAGCCCGCCATCAGCGCGCCGACGGCGCAGGCGATCACTTTCGCCGCGATATACACGGTGGTAATGACCAAAACCGGCACGCCGTACTCCCATATGAACGACGGATTGATCAGCATGCCGATGGCGACGAAGAAGACGGCGGAGAACATGTCGCGGATCGGCGCGGTGAGCCGCAGGATGCGCCCGAGTTCGCGCGACTCGGCCATCATCGCGCCGATCAGGAACGCGCCGAGCGCGGCGCTGTACCCGATTTTGACGGTCAACAGCGATACGCCGAAACAGAGCGCCAACACGACAATCAGCAGCATCTCATCGCTGCCGAGCCGCCCCACGGCGCGGAGAAAACGCGGCACCGCGATCAGGCCGATCACAACCGCGGCGACAAGGAAGATGAACAGCCGCGCGAGCGTCAAGGCCACCTCGCCCGCGGGCAGTTGGCCGGATACGGCAAAGCCCGGCAGCAGAATCATCACAAAAATTACGAAGATGTCGTCGAAAATGCTGACACCCGAGATCAGCACGCCGTGCCGCTCCTTTAGCGCGTGCGCATCGCGCAGGCTCTTGACCACGATCGTCGTCGACGTCAGCGCGAGCATGATGCCGAGAAAGGTGCATTCCATCGGCGTCCAGCCGAACAGCGACCCGAGCGCGTATCCCACCCCGATCATCGCCATGATTTCGATGCTCGCGGTTACAAAGGCGGGTACGCCGACCGATTTCAACTTTTTGAAGCTGAAGTCGAGGCCGAGCGAGAACATCAGGAAGACGACGCCGATATCGGCGAGGATCTGAATCGTGTTCTCGTCCTGCACGAGCGGAAACGGCGGCGTATGCGGGCCGATGATGAACCCTGCGAGCAGGTAGCCGAGCACGACCGGTTGCCGCAGCCAGCGGAAGAGCAGCGTGACGAGGCCCGCCACGAGCATCACGACCGCGAGGTCTTGGAGGAATTGAAGACCGTGCATGGCGTCAGGCGGGCCGCGCGGCGCGTGCGCGCTGCCAGGCGGGGTTGAGGCGGCTGTCGGGCGGGAGCCGGCGAAACACATCGGCCAAACAAGATTCGAACGACTCGAACGGCGTATCCGTGCGCGCGTAGACGCGATCCGGCGGGATCAACCGCTGCACGGCCTCCTTGCCGATGATGCGGCCGAGCGCGGGGTTGACGCCGGTCAGATACAGCGTGCCTCCGCTTCCCGCGAACGCCTCGGCCACGTCGAGCAGGACGCTCCAGCAGGAGTAATCGATCGAATGCGCGCGCCGCATGCGGACGATCAACACACGCGGACGCTGCGCGCGGAGGATCTCATCGAGCCGGGCTCGAAGCGCGTCGGCTTGTCCGTAAAACAAGTCGCCCTCCAGCGAGATGGCGACCAGGTCGCTCGGCGGATGCGGCGCGCCGGGCGCGTAAGGCGTTTCGTCATAGCGACCCTCCTCGTCGGCGGGCGTCAATTCCGCAATGTGCACCTCGCATGCGCGGTGCAGGAATATCAACGCGCCCAGCACAATGCCGACGAAAATGCCGTATTCAATGCGCACGAAGACCGTGACCAGAAAGGAGGCGGCGAGCAACACCAAGTCGGGACGCGACGTCGCGCGCACGCGCCGAATGCGCGTGAAGTTGATGAGTTTGTAGCCGATGAAGAACAGGAGACCCGCCAGTGCGCTGATCGGGATCAACTCGAGAACACCGGGTGCGAGCATCAGAATAAGCCCGCTGAAAAGGCCGGTGTAGGCGTTGCCTAGCCGCGTCGCGACGCCGACATGATCCATCAGCGCGGACCGGCTGAACGAAGAAGATCCGGGCATGCCTTGAAAGAAGGCGGACACGATATGACTCATTCCCTGCCCAACGAACTCCTGATTGAAGTCCACCCGTTCCTGCCGCTTCAGCGCAAACGATTGGCCGATCGAAACGGCTTCGATCAGACCGACGACCGCGATCGCCAGCGCGGACGGCGCCAAGGCGGCCCAGATGTCGAACGAAAAAGACGGCAACGCGAAGGCCGGCAAACCTGAACTGACCGGTGCGATGTCCCGCACCAGCTTAATGCCCGCGTCCGGCCCGGCCCATGCCGCATAAAGCGAGGCGAGCAGGAGCACGCCCAACGGCGCCAATGTGGCCCATCGATACCGCGCAGTGACGAGCAGCACAACGAGACACGCGAGGCCGATACCCACCGTATGCGGGTTGGCTTCGGCGATCAGGCGCAGCGTGCCCCACACCTTCGCGGGCGGCCAGGCGCCCGCGGGGGATGAAACATTAAACAGATGATGCAACTGGCCGAGCGCGATCAGCGTGCCCGCGCCGACCGTGAAGCCGAGGAAGCCGGATTCCGGCACCCACTGCACCAAACGTCCGAGCTTTAGCAAACCGCACGCCAGGCGCAGCAACCCGACCATCAGCGTGAGCGTATAACACACGCGCAGAAAATCGGGCGCGCCCGCCCACGGCAGCAGGGCCGCCGCAGCGAGGAGCGCGGCGGAATTCGTAGGCCCGGTGCTGACAAAGCGGGAGCTGCCCCACAGCGCCCCGGCCATGGACATCACCGCCACGGCATACAAGCCGTGGACCGGCGGCACGCCCGCCAGCAACGCATACGCCACAGCCTGCGGCGCGGAGAATGCCGCCACGGTCAGGCCCGCGCGCAGATCCGCGCGCAGCGCGGCGATGGAATAGGCGCGAAATTCCTCGCGGACGACAGGCGGTATGAGCATACGCAGCATGCGGTTGCAATCTATCCGCCCTGCATTGCGATTGAAAAGGTGAAATCAGCCGGATGCGCGGGAATCCAGCGACCGCGGGGTGTGCAGCAGGGCGGCGTAGTCGGCGGGATGCGAAAAGAGGCGGCGCGCCAGCCGATACCCGCCGCGCATGAACCGTTCCTCGTCGGGCGCGGTCGCCGAAATATGAAGACTCCGGATTTCAAGCGGCGTCAGCAAAGACCCCAAACCGCGTATAAAATCCGAACGCACCACATCGAATACAGCCGCCATCGGTCCGCATATGCGAATCCGACTCGCGCGCATGATGTGTGCGGCGGACGCCAAATGGCGTCCGATTAATTCCGCGGCGCGTCGCACCTCGCGCAGCGCGACGGGATCGCGCGCGCGAATCAAATCGATCACATCATCCAGCCGGCGTGCGCGTGGCGCCAATGCCGTCGCCAGGGCCCGCCCGCCCGCATACGCCTCCAGGCATCCGCGCTGCCCGCACCGGCACAATCGACCCTGTCGCTCGATACGAAGGTGCCCTAGTTCCGGCAGGGTCGGCGCGCCGTCGCCGGCGTCGGCGCCGAACGGTTGAAGCCGATCCCCATGCCCGAACACCACGCCGATGCCCAAATCCCAATTGATGACCATGGCGTTCGCATCCGCCGGCAGCGTCTCGCTTTCACCGAAATAGAACGCAAGGCCCAGCGGCACGGCAGCGCACGGCGCGCCGCAGGCGCGCGCGATTTCCGATGCCCAGTCCACGCCCTCAAGCGCGGAAAGATTGGCCGCCTTCGCGACAATTCCGGTGGCGGGATCGATCAAGCCGGGCAGGAACACCGCCGCGTGGCGCAGCCGGGCCCCGCGGGCCGCGGCCGCGCGCGCCGCGCGCTTCGCTAGCGCGCGCACGAGCGCGCGCAGCGACGGCCGTGCGCGAACGCCCGACAGCTCAACCGATTCGCGATGGAGCGGATGCAGCGCAAAATCGCTCGCGCCGGCATGCAGGTACGGCGCGCCGAATACAAACGCCGCGACGGCATTGGCCGGGGCATCCCACTCCACGACCACCGACGGACGCCCGACGCCGCGGCGCGGCGTCGGCGCGCGCCGGATCAGGCCCTCGTGCTCCAGCCGCTGCACATGCAGGCTGCACGTGCCCTGCGATAGACCGGCGCGCCGCGCCAGATCCGCCAGCGGTAGCGGGCCCCGCTCCGCGATGCATTGCAGGACCGCGCGCGAGCTTTCCAGACTGCTCAAGTCCAAGCGACCCGCGATATAGCGAGCCAGGCGCCGTTCTGCATGTGGCACAGCGTTCATTTATAACCAGCGACCCGCAGCATACGCCATTATTATTGAGGCATCAATAATATTGTTGACTGCGCGCATCCGCCGATTAGCATGTCGCTATGAAGGGTGTCGCTCCTCCTCCCGCGTCGCTGTTGGACACAGGTATTCGTCCCCTCGCAGGGGAACTGGACGCATGCGACGCGCGCGCGAGGAACAGCCCTCGCAGCACGTCATGGGCTCTGGCGCTCGAAGGCGCGGCCGGTGTCTTCACGCGTTGGGAAAGTCGAGTCCCCCTGCCCATCACGGATCGGGAGCGCGCGGGCGCGCTGTACATCGTCAAGTTCATGCTGTGGTCCCGCGGGGGCGCGACACTTTACCTCGCCGCGCCGGACGAAATCGTCCGCGATGTTTCCGCCGCGCTCGCGCCGGGCGGCGACATGGCCTTCGACGCCGAGCTGATGGCGCGCGCGTTCGAGCGGCCGTTTGCCGTTCGCGCCTGTCCGATCGAGGAGCTGCCCGCCGAAACGGAGTCGGGCGCGCCGATCGGCGGCCATCGCGATGGGTGCCGGATCGGATTCGACCTTGGCGCGAGCGACTACAAGATCGCCGCCGTGCGGGAGGGCGAGCCGGTCTTCAGCGCGGAGTATCCGTGGAAACCGGTGATCGAGCCGGACCCCTCGTATCATTATGCCCTGCTGAGCGCAGGCCTGCGCCATGCGGCCGCGCATCTGCCTCGCGTGGATGCGATCGGCGGCAGCTCGGCGGGCATCATTGTGGACAATCGCATCATGGTCGCCTCTCTCTTCCGATCCGTTCCGCCGGACCGGTTCGAACGGGAGGTCAAGCCGCTATTCCTGCGCCTGCAGGCGGAGTGGGGCGTGCCGCTGGCGGTCGCGAACGACGGCGATGTCACGGCGCTCGCGGGCGCGATGGCGTGGAACCGAAAGGGCGTCCTCGGGATCGCGATGGGATCGAGCGAGGCCGCAGGTTACATCGATCCGCAGGGGCGCATCCGTGGCTGGCTGAACGAACTGGCGTTTGCGCCGGTGGATGCGCGGCCTGATGCGCCGCGCGACGAATGGTCGGGCGCGGCGGGCGTCGGCGCGCAGTATTTTTCACAGCAGGCGGTGAACCGTCACTTGTCCGCCGCTGGCATCGCGCTGCCCGCCGACATGCCGCTGCCGGAACGCCTGGTGCAGGTGCAACAGCTGGCCGACGAGGGAGACCCGCGCGCGGCGAGCATATTCCGGACGATCGGTCACAACCTCGGGCACACCCTCCCGCTTTACCGCCGATTTTACGAGTTCGGGGATGTGATGATCCTCGGCCGCGTCACCTCCGGACGCGGCGGCGAAATCCTGATGGAGACCGCCCGCGCCGTATTGAATGAACTATATGAAGAGCGCGGGCCGCCGTTTTACGTCCGCGTGCCGGACGAGAAATCGCGCCGCGTCGGACAGGCCGTCGCCGCCGCGAGCTTGCCCGCGCTCGGGCCGAAGGCAAGGAACCCATGAAAAATCCGTATCGTTCGCACATCAATCGCCTGCTCGCCTGGCAGGCCCGCGGGCGCGCGCTGCCGCTGGGCGGTCTCGACAGGCCGCGACGGCGCGCCCCCGCGAAGCGCGCGCCATGCGCGTTGATCTTTTCGCCGCACCCGGACGACGAATGCATTGTCGGCGGTCTCGCGCTGCGCCTGCAACGCGAGTGCGGCTGGCGCGTCGTTAATGTCGCCGTCACGCAAGGCAGCCGGAAGGACCGGCAGGCTTCGCGTTGGGCGGAACTGACCGAGGCGTGCGCCTATCTCGGCTTCGAGCTGATCGGCACCGCGCCCGGCGGTTTGGAAGACATCAACCGCGCGTCCCGCGAGCGGGATCCACACGCATGGCGCAACAAGGTTGAGCTCGTCGCCCGCATCTTGCGAGAGCAAGAGCCGCGCGTGATCTTCTTCCCGCACGACGCCGACTGGAACAGCACGCATATCGGCACCCACCTGCTGGTCGCGGACGCGCTTCTACTATGCCCCGGGTGCTCCTGCGCCGTGGTTGAGACAGAATTCTGGGGCGCGATGGCGGCGCCGAATCTGATGGTCGAGATCGGCGCGCGCGAGCTGGCCGACATGATGGCGGCGCTTTCGTTCCACGTCGGCGAGGTGCAGCGAAACCCCTATCACCTGACCCTGCCGGCCTGGATGCAGGACAACGTGCGGCGCGGCGGCGAGATAGTCGGCGGCCAGGGCGGCGCCGCGCCTCCGTTCAATTTCGCCACGCTGTATCGACTTCGGCGATGGACCGGCGGCGCGCCGGCGCCCTCGCGCGAGGGGGGCCGCATACTCGGCGCGGAAGACGATCCCGCCGCATTATTCACGGAGCAGGCCGTATGGAAGTGATCATCATGCCCGACACCGCGCGCGCCACGGCGCTGGGCACATGGCTAATCGCGCGACAGGTGCGGGCACAACCGGACAGCGTGCTCGGTCTCGCCACCGGACGCACGATGGAGCGCGTGAACGCAACCCGCGCCCGGATGCATCGCGAGGAGGCCATCGACTTCTCGCGCTGCCGCACCTTCAATCTCGACGAATATATCGGCCTGCCCACCGGCGACGAGCGCTTGTATCGCCACTACATGAATCGCCACCTGTTTCAACAGGTGAACATCGATCTGCGCAACACGCACCTGCCCGACGGCACGGCGACGGACCTGAAGGCGGCGTGCCGCGCCTATGAGGCCGCCATCGCGCGGTGCGGCGGGATCGACCTGCAACTGCTCGGGATCGGAGTGTCGGGCCACATCGGCTTCAACGAGCCGCTGTCCGCGCTGCGCTCGCGCACGCGCGACAAAGCGCTGACCCCGGCGACCCTTCGCCAGAATGCAGGCCTGTTCGGCGGCGACCCGAACAACGTGCCGCGGCGCGCGCTGACGATGGGCGTGGGCACGATCCTCGAGGCGCGCAAACTGGTCGTGGTCGTCACCGGAGCGGAGAAGGCGAAGATCCTCGCGCAGGCCGTCGAGGGCCCCGTCACGTCCATGGTGTCGGCCACTGCCATCACCTCCACGAGGACTGCAAAGTCATCGTGGACGAAGAGGCCGCGGCTCTGCTCAAGGGCAGCGACTACTACCGATGGATTTTCGCCAACGAACCCGATTGGCTCGAAGCCCGCCGTTGGCTGGGGCTATCGTGAGGGGAGGATGCCGCGCCGGTCGCGCGCGCTGATTGCAGGCGGATTGAGCGCGGCGGAATTTATCCTCCGAACTCCGGACGCGATGGACAGCGGAAGGGCTACGGACGCCGACCAGTTCAACCGCGATGAGATCGCGATGAACAGCGACCTCAAATAGCCGTCCTTGAGCAGAACCGTTATGAACTTCCGCTCAATGTATTGCTCTTTCACGGTATTGCACTTCCACGACGCGACCCTTTTGCTTGACGCGACCAAGCGGCGATCAGCCTCCCGCATCGCCGAGCGTGTAAGAAATTTTTAATCCAAATGATCTTCTGGAGCGTCTTCCGCTTGTCGGTGGGAGGTCCACCGATCTGCCGAACAGCTACAGCATGGATCACGGGTCCTCGTCGCCGCGTAAGGGATCCTGCATCCGATCGCCCGACGAAGAACGTAACGCGGTTCCCCGCCCCTGGATACCTCGTACTCGTCTTGGTGTCTTTTTAAGCGATTAATTCTGCATGTCGCATCTACTCCATAATGTACATATGTACGGACTGACCCTTTTACCTGACCCTTTTACCTGATTTTACCTGACCCTTTTACCTGACCCTTTTACCGTCGAACTGACCCTTTTACCGTGTACGGACTGACCCTTTTACCGCTTTTACCGCTGCCCCTTTTACCGCCCTTTTACCGGCATGGCTCTTTTACCTGCGGAAACCGTTTTTACAGATTTCATGGAACTTTTGTCTTGCATCATCATATTTTATAGGTATAAACAGAGGTAGAAATTGCGGCGGCGCGTGCGCCCGGTGATTCCGGAGCAGTGGTCCCCCATTCCCTCTTCGGTCCCACCCGCCGGGCCGCGCCCGCCGCTTTTTCTAAATGGGGCGAAGCGATGCGGGATATGAGAGGATTGGTGTCGAAAGATTTTGCCGCGCGATTCGGCGCCAGGCCGGAATTCGTCGTGCGCGCGCCGGGACGGGTCAATCTGATCGGCGAACACACGGACTACAACGACGGCTTCGTGATGCCGCTTGCGATCGAGCAGGCAACGTGGATCGCGCTGCGGCCGCGCGCGGACACCACCGTCAATCTGTACGGCATCGATCACCAGGAACTCCTGCGGTTCGACGCCGCGCGCCCGGAACACGGCGGACCGGCGTGGAGCGAATATCCGAAAGGCGTTGCAGCCGCCCTGCGGGAGGAGGGACTCGATCTGCGCGGGTTCGACGGGGTGACGGCGTGCGATGTGCCGATGGGCGCGGGACTTTCGTCTTCAGCGTCCTTCGAATTGGCGATTGCGCGCGCGCTTCACGCGGTGTCCGGCTGGCCGTGGGATCCGGTGCGCATGGCGCTGGCGGGGCAACGGGCGGAAAATCGATGGGTGGGCGTCAACTGCGGAATCATGGACCAGTTGATTTCCGCGATCGGGCGCGCCGGCCACGCCTTGTTGATCGATTGCCGCGATCTCACGCACCGCGCCGTGCCGCTACCGGCGGGCTGCGCGGTGGTGATTATGGATACGATGACGCGGCGCGGTCTCGTGGATTCGCTCTACAACGAGCGCCGCGCGCAATGTCAACAGGTGGCGGCGCATTTCGGCGTCGCGAAGCTGCGCGATATTTCGCGGGAGGTCTTTGAAGCGCGGGTCGCGGAGCTGGACCCGGTGGCGCGCAAGCGGGCGCGGCATGTGATTACGGAAAATGCGAGGACACTCGCGGCCGCCGAGGCGATGCAGGCGGGCCATGCCGGATTGCTCGGCGAACTGATGAACGCGAGCCACGACAGCCTGCGCGACGATTTCGAGGTCACAAACCGCGAATTGAACACGATCGTGTCGGTCGCGCGCCTGCATTCCGCCTGCCTCGGCGCGCGCATGACCGGCGCGGGCTTCGGCGGCTGCGCAGTGGCGCTGGTGGAAAAAGCGGCTACGGATGATTTCTGCGCGCACCTCGTGCGCGAGTACAGCGCGATGACCGGCATGACGCCGATGCTGTATGTGACCACCGGCGCGGACGGCGCCACGCACGACGCGGGCTAATGCGGAACAGCGCGCGTGGATTGGCGGGGTAGGACCTCTGCGTCGAGTAGCCTGCGGCGCGGAGGTCCATCAAACCCGTTGATGCGCTCCATCAGCGCGCTCCACGCCTGCCCGCACATGTCGTCATACGGCAGGCGGATCGTGGTCAACGGGCAATCGAGGTATTCCGTGTCTTCCACGCCATCGCAGCCCACGACGCCGACATCGTCCGGCACGCGCAGATTCAGTTCGCGCAGGGCACGCATGACGCCGATGGCGTAATCGTCGTTGTGGCAGAACAGAGCGTCGGGCCGGCGTCCCGGGCGCAGGTGCGCAAGAGCGGCCGCATAGGCCCCGGCCCGCGTCGGCTCCGAAACGAGCACCACCTCCGGCGTTTTCACTTCGCGATGGTAGGCGCGCCAGCGCGCCTCATTTGCGCCGAGCGGGTGGCCGGGGTGCACATAGGCGATCCGCCGCGCGCCGCCTGCGCACAGATGGCGGAGCGCGGCGACGGATGCGGCGAATAAATCCACTTCCACCGCATCGGCGGCCGGATGCGTGCAGGTGCCGACGCAGACTAGCGGCGCTGGCGGGCGGCCGTGGCGAAGCAGGGCATCGAGGTGCCAGGCGGCATCGACCACGATAATGCCGTCCACCCACCCCGCATGTCGCCGACTGTCGCCCACGGATTGGCCGAGCGGACCGAGGTCGCGGATCAGCAGGTCGAAACCAGCGGTTTGGGCGAGTTTTTCGAAGGCGAAAATGATGCGCGCGGCATAGGAGCCATACGGGCGGGGAATCCAGAGACCGATCAGGCCGGTACGACCGGTGAGCAGCGCGCGCGCGGTCGCATTGGGGCGATAGCCGAGCCGGTCGGCTTCCGCGCGGACCCGGCGGCGGGTTTCGAGCGCGACCGCGGGATCATCCTTGAGCGCGCGCGCAATGAGGGCCTGTGATACGCCAAGTTGCTTGGCCAGCATTGCTTGGGTGATGCGCACCATGAGGGGAGCGTATTCAGCGACGGGTTCGGGCGCAACACTGCAATATGACGAGGTGCGCGCCGTGTGGTATTGTAAAATAATGACGCTGCGCCTCACCAAAGTGAACCGCGAGGGACCCGTGCCGCCCGGCCTGGAGATCATTCGCCTATCGTGCTGTGAGCAGTGCTTGTTTTGGGAACGCACGCAATATCTTGTGACCGGCAACTGCCGCCGCTATCCGTACCCGAAAATGTATGCATGGCAAATCTGTCCCCACTGGACCAACCGACACGGATGCCATGATTCGCAATTGGGCGCGCGACAACGAGGATTCAATGAATGACCTTTGTATCCGCCCACAGCAAGCGCGGCGTATCGTCGCGCCGCAGGCTTGATCCCGGCGGGTCCAGAGGTTCCGGCCTAACTCAATCATAGCAGGGCGCGGGTGAGGGAGAGGTTCACCCAACGCGCCCTACTTTTTAGGCGAACGCTGGAACCGACTCTCGGTGCCGTCGAGCAGACGCCGGATATTCGCGCGGTGCCGCAATATGACCAGCGCGGCGAGCAGGGTGAGCGCGGCGGGTACGATCCAGCCGGATCCGCGATACCACACCCACCCGACAATCGGCACGGATACGGCCGCCGCAATCGAGGCAAGCGAGACGTATCGCAGCGTGAAAAAAAACAGCGCCCAGACCGCGAGGCCGACTGCGACCGCGAGTGGCGCAATCCCGAGCAGCGCGCCTGCGCTCGTCGCGACGCCCTTGCCGCCGCGGAACCGGAGATAGACCGGGAAATTGTGCCCGAGAATCGCCGCTGCGCCGCCCGCGAGACGCGCGAGTTCCATGCTATGGAACTCGCCGCCCCACACTTGTCCATAGTATGGAAAAACGAAGGCGGGAATAAATCCCTTCAGCGCATCGAGCGCAAACGTGGCAATGCCCCACGGCTTGCCGACGGTGCGCAGGACGTTCGTCGCGCCGATGTTCCTGCTCCCAACCGTGCGCACGTCCACGCCGCGCATGCGGCCGATCAATAGGCCGAATGGGATCGCACCGAGCAGATACGACGCGAGAATCATGGGGAGCCAGGGCATGAGATCAGGCATGGGAGTGGGCCGCGCGGTACGCGGGGAGGGTTTCGAGCAGGCGATCCACCCACTCGCCGGCGGCTAACTGGCCGGGCGCGGTGGATTCGTCGAGATAGCCATAAACGAGGCACGATCCCGCGGCGGCCAGGCGCGTGCGGGAGGCGGCGCCGAGCGGTCCCATGCCCATCGCGGCCAGTGGGACCGGAAGAGGATCGAGGAAGAGATCCTCCAACCGGCGCACGTCTTCTTCGACATACGTCCACACCGCGAGTTTGACGATATCCGCGCCGAGGTCCACCCCGCGCTTGATGAGCGCGCGCAAGCGCCCGGCGTCGGGCGTCGCGGCGTAGTCGTGGAACGAGGCGACGACGCGGCGGTCGGCGGCGCGCGCCGCAGCCGCTACCGGCGAGAATGCGTCGGACTCGATTTCGACATCGACCGCCTGCACAAACGGCAGGAGCATTTCGTAACGCGCTATCCGCTCCTCCTCGGAGCCCGACCAACGTCCGCCTTCCCGTGCGCAGCGGACAGTCAGCAGGCGGGGCCGCAGGGGCGCGGGATCGGATTCGAGCGCGGCGTCGAGCATCGGGCCGATCAGGTCCGCGCGCCACTCGACAATATCGCAGCGGGGCGCCTCGCCGCGCAACGCGGCGAGGGTGTCGGCGCGGGAAACGACGCCGACGACAGCGGGGGCGGGTCCAATGGTCAGCGCGCCGATCTGGCAGGCAGGCGGCATGCGCGCTTCAACGGCGGCCTTTCACCGGGCGCGTTTTACGGCGGCGCACGGCAGGGCGGGCCGGTTTGGCGCGGGCCGCGCGCGCGGGTTTGGATGCGGGCTGTTGGGCGGGCGCGCCCTGCGGTTTGAGGGTTTTCTCGTAATGCTGGATGTACATCGGATTGTTGTAGCCTTCGCAGCGGCGCTCTTTCCACTTGAGCGACGGGTGATGAAAGATTGCGCACGTTTTGCCGAGGTTCAGCGCGCACCCCGCGCATTGCCGGACCGGCTTGATTCCCAGTACCGCCATACTTGTTTCCCCTTGTGAAGAACACAAGTGTATCAGGCGCGCCTCCATATTCCAAGGATATCCAGTCGCAACGGAGATTGCACCGGCGCGCAACGGATTTTATGATTGGCGCACGTCGCTATGTCCACCGCGCACGAAGAATCGGAGCTGCCGCCGCACCGCAACCTGCAAAACGTGCGGGTGCTCGTGCTGGACGATGAAGAGCCGGTTCGCCACCTTCTTCAAACCCTGCTGTCTCGAAGCGGCTGCGTGGTGGAGACGGCGGACGACGGGCGCGAAGGGCTCCGCATCCTGCTGCAAAAGGACTTCGATGTGGCCGTCGTGGACCTTCGCATGCGCGACATGGGCGGATCGGCCTTCCTTGAACAGGCGCGCAGCGTCTGGCCGTGGCTCGGCATCGTGGTGGTGACGGGCTTTGCCGACGAGGAGTCGATCGCGCATGCCCGGAGCTACGGCGTCACGCGCATCCTGACCAAACCGATGAACACGCAGGCCTTGCTGCGCGCGGTGCGGGAAGAGGCGGTGGAGAAAAAAGAGCTGGTCGAGATGTCGGCCAGCCACAGCCTGGACCGAATCCAGGCGCAATTGTCGCTGCTGCGCAGTTTCAGCGAGTCCGCGCTGACGGCGGAGAACCTCGATCAGGCGCTGCGGACGTTGAGCGCGGGGCTGGCGAACCTGCTGCCGTGCGCGGCGGCGGGCATCCTGAATCTCGAGGGCGAGGAGCCGGTGCTGCACTTGCACGCGCTGACCCCGGTCGCCCAGGAATTTCTGCTCAACGCCGAACGCGAAATGATGGCCCGCTATGAAGCCTTGAGCGGACAACCGCCGCCGCGCGCGGGGATGCGGGTGATCTTCGACCCCGCGAACCTCGACCCGGCCGGCGCGAAGGCGGTCGGCAGCAGCTTCAGCGTGCCGATCATCGTGCACGGCGAGGTGCGCGGCATGCTGACGCTGGCGGCCATCGCAAAGGACGCCTATTCGTCGCGCGACGCCTCTTTTCTCTATCACGCGGCCAACCAGCTTTCGACGGTACTGACCGCGCTGGCGCGCATGCGCGAGTTGTCCGTCCGCGACGCGTTGACGGGCCTCTATAACCGGCGCGGGCTGGAGGAGGAATTCCAGCGCGCGTGGTTGATGAGCCGACGCTACAACTGGCCCATCGGCGCGGCGGTGCTGGATATCGATCACTTCAAGACCCTCAACGATTCGCACGGCCACCTCGTGGGCGATCAAATTCTGCGCGAATTCGCCGTGCTCGTGCAGCGGGTGGCGCGCGAGTCCGACATCATCGGGCGCTACGGCGGCGACGAGATGGTCGTGATCCTCGCGCAGGCCGGGACCGCGGACTGCATCGCATTCGGCGAGCGCCTGATGGATGCGATGCGCCGCCATGTCTTCTGCGCGGATCGCGGACTCGCGCTCCAACTCACGACCTCGATCGGCGTCGCCAGCAGCGTGAACGGCCCGGCGGACATGACAAGCGAGACGCTGATCGCGCAGGCGGACCAGGCGCTCTACACCGCCAAGAAGCAGGGCCGCGACCGCGTCAGCGTCTATCAGCCCGTCACCGCGGCGGACGCGGTTCGCGCGCCGACACCCGCCTCGCCGGAACCGGACGCCTCGCGCACGCGCGGCCGCGTGCTCGTGGTGGACGACGAACCCATGGTGGGCGCGCTACTCTCGCGCGTATTGAGAAAAAACGCATACGAGGTGCAGGTGGAAACCACCGCCGCCGCCGCGATCGCCGCGATCACCGAGAAGCCCGGCCACTTCGACGTCATCCTCACGGACCTGAATCTCCCGGGAAAAAGCGGACTGGACCTGCTCGACGAGTTGCGCTCCATCGACGAGGGCATGATCAAGATCGTGATCACGGGCCATGCGACGGTGGACAACGCGGTCGTCAGCTTGCGGCGCGGCGCATACGACTTCATCGAGAAGCCGGTCCT
>CALGMT010000015.1 GCA_937958885.1 uncultured bacterium
CGCCGCCCATACGGGCGTCGCGTTGCCCACGCCGAAGGGGCGCATCCGATCCAGGCCTGCCAGCATCGCATCGTCCACCTCGTCCAGCGCCAGCCACGCGTCGATCCGCTGGACGGGCCGAAGATCGCGGTCTGCGAGCAACCGGCGCGCGGATGCGTTGAACGCCTCGGCAAAGGCGGCCAGCCGGCCGGGTTTCAATTCCAAACCGGCGGCCATCGTGTGCCCCCCGTATTTGGATAGCTCGTTCGCACACGCCGCCAGACCGGTCATCATGTCGAACCCCTCGATGCTGCGGCACGACCCGCGGCCGCCCTCTTCGGAAAGCGCGATCACGGCAACAGGCCGGTGAAACCGCTGAAGCAAACGCGATGCGACAATGCCGATCACACCGGGATGCCAGCCCTCGCGCCCAACGACGAGTCCAAAATCGCGCGCCGGATCGAATCGCGCCTCCAACGCTGCCATCGCGTCTGTTAATGCGCGCTCCTCTATCTCGCGCCGTTCGCGGTTGGCGTCGTCCAACGCGCGCGCGAGACCGTACGCATCGCAGCCGGGCTCGCCGAGCAGCAGGTCGAGCGCGCGCTGCGCGTCGCCCAACCGGCCCGCGGCGTTTAGCCGCGGGCCGAGTCGGAATCCGACCTCATATGCGTCAATCTCGCCATCAATACCGGAGACCTCGATTAGCGCCGCGAGACCGGGATGCTCCGTCTTGTTCATCTGCGCGAGACCGTGGCGCGCAAGAATGCGATTTTCGCCGATGAGCGGCACGATGTCGGCGATGGTGCCGAGCGCAACAAAGTCCAGATAGGACCTGAGATCGAGCCGCGCCGCTGCCGCATGCCCCCGCGCGCGCCCGGCTTTGATTAGGCCATGGCAGAGCTTGAACGCGACTCCGACGCCTGCGAGCGCGTGCAGCGATTCGTCCGCGCCGATTTTCGGATTCACCAACGCCAACGCGGGCGCGCGCGATGCTCCCGGATGATGATGGTCCGTCACAATCACATCCACCCCGCGGCGGCGCGCCTCCTCGACCGACTCAACCGAGCCCGTGCCGCAATCGACGGTGACGATCAGCGCAGGCTTGACGGTTTCGATACATCGATGAAGCGCGTCGATGCTCAAGCCGTAGCCTTCTTCGAGGCGCAGCGGAAGAAAGGGCGTCGCATGTGCGCCGAGCGCGCGGAGCAGGCGCGTCGCGAGGGCCGCGCTGGCCACGCCGTCCACGTCGTAATCGCCGAAGACGGCGATCCGTTCCCCCGCGTCAACCGCGCGCCAGATGCGCTCGACCGCTCGATCGAGGTCGGGCAGCGCAAACGGATCGCCGAGTGCGCTCAAGCGGGGGTTCAGGAACGCATCGGCCTCCGCCTCATCGCGAATTCCGCGCGCGGCGAGCACGCGCGCGATCGCGGGCGGCAACTTGAGCGCCGCCGCCCAGTCGGGCGCGGAGGCGCTCGCATCGGCCGAAGCGGCGCTCCACAGTTTCTCCTCGCGCGCCGCCATGTCCGGTTCGATCAGACCGCGCCGGTCGGGGCCTTGTCTTTCCTGTGCCAGAACATCACGACGGGCGTCGCGATGTAGATCGTCGAGTAGATGCCGGCGATCATGCCGATAAACAGCAACATCGAAAGCTCATAGATCGCGCCGCCGCCGAAAAGAAGCAGCGAAACCACCACGAAGAGCGTCGTGAGGGTCGTCAGAATCGTGCGCGAAAGCGTCTGATTGATACTCAGATTTGCGACGTCCACAAACGATTTGCCCGGGTACAGCTTCACGTTTTCGCGCACGCGGTCGAAGATCACGATCGTGTCGTTGACTGAATAGCCGATGATCGTCAGCACGGCGGCGACCATCGTGAGATCCAGCGACCCGCCGAGGAGGCAGAATACGCCGACCGCGACCAGCACGTCGTGGAAGACCGCGACCACCGCACCCACCGCAAACGGGAACTCGAAGCGGAACGACACATAGATGATGAGCGCGACCATGGCGAGCAGCGTCGCAACAATTGCTTTTCGCTGCAGTTCGCGTCCGATCTGCGGCCCGACACTGTCTTCCTTGAGCACGCGGTAGCCCTGTGCGCCAAAGGCGGAAACGACGGCCTCGGAAGCCTTTTTGCCTGTCTCGAACGGTGTTTTGATTTCCAGATATTCGTGGACTTTTTCGGCCCCCTCCACGATTGCCGCACGCTGATACTGGATTTTTGCGCCGCGAATTCCGGCGGCATCGACGGCTGCTCGAATTTGATCCACAGGGAGCTTTTCATTGAACTGCAGCGTCACCGCGTCGCCGCCGAGGAAATCCACGCCGAAGTTCGTGCTGCCCTTCTGGAAGAAGACAGCCCATGTGCCGAGGATCACCACAAGCGATACGGCCATAAACGGCTTGGCCAAGCGCAGGAAGTCGATCTTCGTCTCGCGGATCAGTTCCAGCATCTTAATCTGCTGAATACTCGTGCGACCGAGCCGGTCGAACAGCATGCGCGTGACGACCAGCGCGGTGTACATGCTGACAATCACGCCGGCGCTCAAGGTCACCGCGTAGCCGCGGACGGGTCCGGTGCCCTGCCAAAACAGGATGATGGCGGTGAGCAGCGTCGTGATGTTCGCATCGAAGATGGCGCTGAAGGCCTTGTTGTAGCCCGCGTCCACCATGAACTTGAACCGCTTGCCGGCCTTCTGCTCCTCGCGCATGCGCTCGAAGATCAGCACATTCGCGTCCACCGCCATTCCGATGGTCAGCGCGATACCCGCAATACCAGGCAGCGTGAGCGTCGGCAGACTGATCGCGCTGCCCGCATTGCCGGTGGTCGCGAGGATGCTGAGGAAACCGCCGGTCACGATCAACCCGACGGGGAGCAGCAGGATGTTCATCAACAGCGCGACGTTCGCGACGCCGCCCGCGATCCGGTAATAGATCAACATGAACAACATGGTCGCCAAACCGCCGTAGATGGTTGCACGGCGGCCCGATTGGACCGAGTCGCGCCCGAGGGTCGGGTCCACGGTGCGCTCTTCGAGCAGCTTCACCGGCGCGGGCAGCGCGCCCGCGCGCAGCACGAGCGCAAGGTCCTGCGCCTCGCGCAGCGTAAAACTGCCGGAAATCTGGGCGTTCCCGCCGTAGATCGGCACGTTGATATTCGGCGCCGAGTAGAGCGTGCCGTCGAGCACAATCGCGAGCTGGCGCGTGCGGTTACCCGGATTCTTCGCGCCGCCAGGCGCGTAGTCGCGCGTGAGGTTCTCGAACCGCTTGGCTCCGCGGCGGTCGAAACTCATCGTGACGACGGGGCGTTGCACCATGTCGTAGTCGATGCCAGCGTTGGCAATGCTCTCGCCCTTTAACTCCGCGCGCCGATGCACGAACGCCGGGCGAAAAAATTCCTGTTCGCCGCGCCGGACCTTCTCCAACAAAAGCTCGTAGCCCGCGGGCGCGTTGAACGCAGCGACCCTTCGGCGGATTTCCTCTTCGCTCACACCCGGCGGGTCGCGCGACTTGTCGCGCCGGAACAGCCGCTCCTCGCGGCCGCCGGGAGTCGGTACGGTCACGATGCGGTAGCCCTCGGGGGCGAGCCCCTTGCCGAGCAGATCGTCCACGAGCGATTCGTTGTCCGGATGGACCATACGGAATTCGAGATAGGCTGCGCTTTGTATATTCTTGATCGCGCGCTCGCGGTCTTCTGTTTTGAGACCGGGAATCTCCACAATAATGCGGTTGCCGGGCTCGGCATAAATCACCGGCTCCGCAACGCCCATCGCGTCCACGCGGTTGCGAATGACCTCGATCGCGCGGGCTTGCGCGTCGCGCGCCGCGTCCGCTTCAATTTCAGACGTGTCCACCTGCAGCACGAACCGCGTGCCGCCCTGCAGGTCGAGGCCGAGCCGGATCTTTTCGGACGGCGGATACACCACCGCGATGGACCAGGCTGTGAGGCCGATGAGAAGGAGCCACTTCCAGATCGATTGCTTTTCCATAATGTCACCTACCCGGCGCGCGCCGGTCAGTTTTTACCGCCCGCAGCGGTGGCGTCCTGGTCCACATCGGCGGGCAACTCGCCTTTGTCGAGAATCTGGCTGACCGCGCCGCGGACGACTTCGACCTTCGTCTTCTCGGCGACTTTGATCACGACGCTCTTTTCCTTCACATTCGCGACCACGCCGATGATGCCGCCGCCAAAAAGCACGCGGTCGCCGGATTTGATCTTCGAGAGCATTTCCTGCCGCTCCTTCTCGCGGCGGCGCTGGGGCCGGATCAGCATCATGTAAAAGAGCACCAGCATGATCGCCAACCAGCCGAACATGAAAAGCGGGGATTGCTGGTTCTCCGCGCCCGGCGGAGGGCCCATCGCAACCGTCAACATCGTCGTCAGCATTGCATTCTCCTTATGGCCCGCGGCCGGGCCGTTCCTCGGCCAGCGCCCGGAACTCCGCGCGCAACGCGCCAAACGTTCCGGCCGAAATGGCCTCGCGTATTTCCTTCAACAACTCCAAATGGCGATACAGGTTGTGAATGGTCAGCAACCGCACGCCCAAAATCTCGTTCACATTGAGCAGGTGCCGGACGTAGGACCGGCTGAAGCGGCGGCAGGCGTAACACCCGCAGCCCTCCTCGATCGGACCCAGCGCCAGCTTGTGCTCCGCGTTGCGGAGCGAGTAGCGCCCGCGCCGCGTCACCGCCGTGCCGTTGCGCGCCACCCGCGTCGGCAACACGCAATCGAACATATCCACGCCCCGCGCGATGGACTCCACCATCTGGCCGAGCCCGCCAACGCCCATCAGGTACCGCGGCCGCTCGGCCGGCAGCGCGGCGATGCCCATCTCCACGCCGGGGAGGATCAGCTCGTCGGGCTCCCCGACGCTGACCCCGCCGATCGCGTAGCCGTCGAAGCCCATCGCCACCAGCTCGCGCGCGCAGCGCTCGCGCAGCTCCGGGTACACCCCGCCCTGCACGATCCCGAAAACCAACTGCCCGTCGGCCCTCGGCTGCTCCGCGCACAAAGCCGCCCACGTTAGGGTTCGCTCCACCGCCTTGCAAGCGTATTCCCGCTCGCACGGATACGGAGGGCACTCGTCGAACACCATCGCAATATCCGAACCCAGCGTCCGCTGAATCGCCATCGCCTCGACCGGCCCGAGAAAGTGCCGCGCGCCGTCGTTGTGCGACCGGAACTCGACCCCGCGATCCGTCACCTTCCGCAGCCGGGTCAGGCTGAAGACCTGAAATCCGCCGCTGTCCGTCAGAATCGCGCGGTCCCACCCCATGAAGCGGTGCAACCCGCCCGCGTTCGCGATGACCTCCATGCCCGGCCGATCGTTGAGGTGATAGGTGTTGCCGAGCAGGATGCGGCAATCCATCTCCTCCAGCTCTGCCGGCGACATGGCCTTGACCGTGCCCTGCGTGCCGACCGGCATGAACACCGGCGTCTCGACGACGCCGTGCGCGGTGTGCAGCCGCCCCCGCCGCGCGGCGGAGTGCGGATCGGTCGCCAGGATTTCAAATGTGCCCGCTTTACGCATGTGTGTGCAGACGCCTCGGGGCGCCCGAAAACCTGCGAGCCTACGTCAACCCCGCCCCTCCGCGCAATCGCGGGATTTGATGTGCCCTCGCGGCGAACCATGCAGGGCGGAGCGCGATGACGGCGCTTTGACGTATGCCGCACGTCGTTGCTACGCTGCGCCCCATGCACCTGATCGTCGCTACGCGGAATCGGCATAAACTTGAAGAAATCCGCTCAATTCTGAACCTGCCCGGCATCGCGCTGATCGCGGCGGACGACATCCCCGACCTTCCCGATGTCGATGAAGACGGCGCGACATTGGAGGAGAACGCCGTCAAAAAAGCCGCCACGCTCGCGCGGGCTGCGCATGCGTGGACCCTCGCGGACGACTCCGGCTTGGAAGTCGCCGCGCTCGGCGGCCTGCCCGGCGTCCGCTCAGCCCGCTACGCGGGAGCATCGGCGGACTACGCGGCCAACAACCAAAAACTGCTCGCCGCACTCCGCCACCTCGAAAACCGTCGCGCGCGCTTCCGCACCGTGATCGCGCTCGCAAGCCCATCCGGACGCACCCGGTGCGTCGAAGGCGCGTGCGAGGGCGTCATTGTCGCGGCTCCGCGCGGCGCGGGCGGGTTCGGCTATGACCCGCTATTTCAACCGGACGGATACGATCAAACTTTTGCCGAAATGGATGCCGCGGAAAAGAACCGCATTTCGCACCGCGCCCGCGCGCTAGACAGCGCCGTGCGCGCATGGCGCGACCTCCTGCTGACCGCGCCCGCCGACTGGCCCTAATCCGCCCCGTTCCCCCGCGTACGGTCAGCGCGCGGCAGCCTGATCGAGGCTCGCGCGCCTCGCGAGCCCCTGGCTGATGCGGACGGAGAGCTGCTCAATTTCCGCCGTCTTGCTGTTGAAAAACAAATGCACCAGGCGGAGATGCCGCGCAAAAAATCGACTCACCGAATTTTCCGGATACGCATACACGCGCGCGATATACTCAATACCCTCTCCCGCTGCGCGCGGCGAAGCCGCAATGTGGATCACGGCTTGGAACTCGCCGAAAAACCTGCGCCCCTTCGCGTGAAACACCACCTCGGTGGCCGGCCCTTCATGCTCGGCGCGATGCAGCTCGCGAATGTCCGTCTCCTGCCCGGATTTGTTGACGTAGTGATACGCGTCCGGCGCCGTCTGCGTGATCACGAATTCCGGCTTCTCGCCCGGCGGCAACAGGCGCGCATATTCCGCCTGCACATCGGCCAGCAGCGAGGGCGACTCGAACATCCGCACGGCGTCGGAATAGGCGATCGGCGCCGCGCCGCGCGTCTCCACGCGGATCGGATTGCGATCGAGCACGCGCCGCGCGGCAGCGTCGCCGCCGATCCGATCGGCGGTGTCGAGCGCGTACGCGGCGGATACCAAGATGCAAATGAACGCGATGATCCAGCGCATGTTCGAATTATGCGTCGTCCGCGTTAGCGCCGTCCGTTCATTCGATGAGAATTTCGCGAGCGCGCCCCGCGCGAAAAAAGTTTTTACAGAGTATGGAACTTTTAAAAAAAGTTTTTACAGAGCATGGAACTTTTTTCGGCAGGCGCGGGCGCGTCACACGCCGGCCGCCGCGGAAGAGACCGCGGGGCGTCCGGAGGGGCAGCAGTTTTCGGGACACACGTCGTGCTTCGGCGGCATCGCGCCGACGACGCGCTTCGGCGTCGCGGGATCGACGCGCTCCAGCACGAGTTCGCCGAGCATTTCGACAAACAGCGGATGCGTGCCGGGCGTGGCGGCGCGGATCATGGGCAGCCGGAGCTCCTGCGCGAGTTCCCTTGCCTCGCGGTCGAGATCGTAGAGCACTTCCATGTGATCGGAGATGAATCCGATCGGCGCGAGGATCACGGCGGAGGCGCCGCGATCGCGCGCGACGCGGATCGCATCGCACACATCCGGCTCGAGCCAGGGCTGGGACGGCGGCCCGCTGCGGCTTTGATAGACCAGCCGCCACTCGGAAATTCCCGCGGCCTGCGCGGTCAGCCGTGAGGCCTCGTGCAGTTGCTTTTCGTAGGCACAACCGATCGCCATCGAAACGGGAATACTGTGCGCGGTAAATAGTGTGATCGGACGCGCGCGGGCGTCGTCGGGCAGGCGGGCGTACGCCTGCTTCCAGTGGCGAGCCCAGACGTCGATGAACAGCGGGTGGTTGAACCAGACGCGGATCTTGTCGAACGCGGGGGCATCGGAGCCGAGCGGCGCGAGCGCCTTCGCGATGTCCTCGCGGTACTGGCGGCACCCGGAGTAGCAACTGAAGCCGCTGGTGACGAGTGTGAGGAATCGGCGGACGCCGTCGGCCTGCATCTGCTGGGCGACATCCGCAATCAGCGGGTGCCAGTTGCGGTTCGCGAGGTAGATGGGCATGGCGATGCCGCGTCGCTCGAGTTCGACTTCGAGCGCGGCTTGCAGTTGACGGTTTTGCAGGTTGATCGGGCTGACGCCGCCAAAGAGTTCGTAATGGTGCGCGACTTCGCGCTTGCGTTCTTCGGGCACGTTGCGCCCGCGCAGCACATTGTCGAGGAACGGCATGACGTCGTTCATGCCCTCGGGTCCGCCAAAGGACATAATCAGCAGCGCGTCGTAGGGATTGTGCGTCATGCTCCTATATCGCACGAGACGCTGGCGCCTTTCAAGAATCGGCGCTACCTTCGCCGGGTGGCGATACGCTCTCCCAGAATGTCCGGGCTGCTGTACATGCTGGCGGCCTCCGTGGTGATGGCGCTGGTGGGCACGTCGGTGAAGTGGGCGACGGACGGCTTGCCGGCGCCGGTGGTGGTGTTCTTTCGGAACCTCTTCGGCCTCGTTGTACTGTTGCCGTGGCTGGGGACGCCGGGCGGGATCACGCTGCGCACGCAGCAGATTCGCTATCACGCGCTGCGCTGCGTGTTCGGGTTTCTTGCGATGCAGTGCTATTTCTTCGCCCTTTCGAAACTGCATCTCGGGAGCGCGGTTGCGCTGAATTTTACCTCGCCGCTCTGGATTCCATTCATCGCGTTCTTTTGGCTGCGCGAGCCGCTGACGCGGCGCGTGTTGTTGGCGTCGCTGGTGGGACTGGCGGGCGTGTGGACGATCCGAACGCCGGAGAGCGGGGTTTGGTCGCTCGCGGGCGCGATGGGATTGCTCTCCGCTTTTTTTGCGTCGGGCGCGCTGGTGGGCGTGCGTCGCCTCACGCTGGCGGGAGAGCCGGCGGGCCGGATCGTGTTTTATTTCGCCCTCGGCTCGACCGTATTCACGGCGCTGCCGGTCCCGTTTTTCTGGAAGATGCCGACGGCGCATCAATGGCTTGCGCTGGCGGCGACGGGGGCGCTGGCGTCGCTCGCGCAGTTCTTGCTGTCGCGCGGATTCGCGCGCGCGCCGGCTGCGGTCGCGGCGGTGGCGTATTATGGAACGGTTCCCGCGGCAGCGTTTTTCGGGTGGTGGTTTTGGGGCGAACGATTGACGCCGGCCTTCGCGCTCGGCGCCGCGCTCATTTGTGCGGCGGGCATTGCGGCGTCTCTTCCAGCGCGGGCGAAACGCGAGGCGGCGCCGATCACGGCGGAGCCGTGAATTATGCCGACGCGGCCGGCGGCTTCGCCGGCGGTTCCGGCTTGAGCCCCCGCATCAGCAAATCCGGGCGCCGCGCGCGGGTGCGGGCTGCGGATTGCTCGGCCCGCCAGCGCGCGATTTCCTCGTGATGTCCGGTGAGCAGCGCGTCCGGCACTCGCATCCCTCGAAACTCGGCGGGGCGCGTGTATTGCGGGTATTCGAGCGCGCCGTCGCTGAACGATTCCTGCTCCGCGGCGCCCTCGCCGCCGAGCACGCCCGGCAGCAGACGAACCACGGCATCAATCACCACGGCGGCGGGCAACACGCCGTTGGTCAGCACATAGTCGCCGATTGACAACTCATCCGTGACGAGGGCTTCGCGCACGCGTTCGTCCACGCCCTCGTAGTGGCCGCAGATAAATATCAGGTGCCGCTCGGCGGATAATTCCCGTGCGACGGCCTGCGTGAACACGCGGCCCTGCGGGCACATCAGGATAACGCGGCTTTCGGGCGTGCGAACCGACTCAACGGCGGCGAAGATCGGCTCCGGCTTCATCACCATTCCCGGTCCGCCGCCGAACGGGCGGTCGTCGGTGGTCTGGTGTTTGTCCGTTGCAAAATCGCGGAGGTTGATTGTTCGAAGATCGAGTGCGCCCTTTTGCGCCGCGCGCTTCATCATGCTGGCCCGGAGAAAACCGTCCAACATTTCGGGGAATATCGTAATAACCTCAATGCGCACGCCGTGCACTATAAACCGATCCGCCCCAAAAAATCGCGATCTGAATTTGGTATCGGAATCGATCTCGGTCTAGGCCTCGGCCTCGAAATCCACTCCCTGCACAGCGCGCCGCCCAGACAGGCGGACGCGCTATTCCACCACTTCCAGCACGACGCGGCGGTTATCTTTCGCGCCGAGGGCGAGCGCGAGCGTGCGGAGGGACTGAATAACCTTGCCGTTCTTGCCGATTACTTTGCCGACATCGTCGGCGTGGCAACGGATTTCCATCACGACGGTTTTTTCGCCGTCGATGGAGGCGATGGAGAGTTCGGATGGGTGGTCCACGAACCACCGCAACGTGTCGGCGACAAATGCTTTCATGCAGACGGGATCAGGCGGTCGCCTGCGCCGGGGCGGACTTGCGTTGCTTCTTGACGAGTGTCGATACGGAATCGGTCAACTGCGCGCCGCGCGAAAGCCAGTGGTCGATGCGCGCAAGGTCCAATTCGAAATTCTGCTTCGACCGCTTCGGGTCGTACCAGCCGACATTCTCGATAAACTGACCGTTGATCTTTCGTTTGACGTCCGCGACGACAATGCGGAAAAAGGGCTTCTTATTGTTGCCCATGCGAACGAGTCGAATCTTGACCATGCTTCCTCCAAACTCCTGAAACGAGCCGGACTTGATACCCTAACGCCCGAAACGCAGCAACTTTTTTCGCTGCTTTTTCATGCGCTTGGCCATATCGCGCGCCATTTCGAATCGCTTGAGCAGCTCGTTGACGTCTCGCACCTGCGTGCCGCTCCCCAGCGCGACCCGACGCCGGCGGCTTGCATTCATGAGGCTAGGCTGACGGCGCTCGGCGGGGGTCATGCTCTGAATGATGGCCTCCGTCCGCTTCATCTCCCGCCCGGCATCCGCGCCGAATGAGTCTCGCAGATGGCCCGGCAGTTGAGCGGCGCCCGGCATCATTTCCAACAGATTCTCCAGCGGCCCCAGTTTCTTGATCTGGCGCAATTGATCGAGAAAGTCTTCCAGCGTAAAGTCATCCGCCAGAAGTTTTTGCTGCATTTCCTCCGCCGATTTCTCGTCTATCGCGGCCTGTGCTCGTTCGACGAGGGTCACCACATCGCCCATGCCGAGGATACGCGAGGCCATCCGGTCGGGATGAAAGATTTCGAGGTCCTCCGGACGTTCGCCAAGCCCAACCATCAGGATCGGGCACCCGGTGACATGGCGCACCGAGAGAGCGGCGCCGCCGCGGGCGTCGCCGTCGAGCTTTGTCAGGATAAGCCCCGTGACGCCCACTTCCTTATTAAAAGTCTCGGCCACGTGTACCGACTCCTGCCCGATCGCGGCGTCGAGCACGAGGATGACGTTCGCCGGCTGTACCGCCGATTTTAGGTCCTTCAATTCCGCGACCAGTTCGGCGTCGATCTGGAACCGACCCCCGGTGTCGAAAATCACGACATCGATTTTGTTGTCGCGCGCGTGTTGAAGGGCGCGCGCGCCAATCGCGGGCACGGTTTCGCCGGGGTTCGGCGTCAGGATGCCGACGCCGACTTGCGCGGCAAGGAGGCGAAGCTGCTCCACGGCGGCCGGACGGCGGATATCGCAGGCGGTGAGGAGGACGCTGCGGCCGCTTTTCTTCCATCGAGCCGCGAGTTTCGCGGTGGTGGTGGTTTTTCCGGACCCGTGCAGGCCGATCATCATCACCGTTGCGGGGCGATTCTTGAGATCGAACTCGCGGGATTCGCCCCCCAGCAGCGCGACCAACTCATCATGCACATGTTTGACGAACTGCTGGCCCGGCGACACGCTTTCCAGCACGTCGGCTCCAAGGGCCTTCTCGCGCACGCGCGAGATGAACTCTTTGACGACTGTGAAATTGACATCCGCCTCGAGCAGGGCGAGCCGCACCTCGCGGAGCGCGTCTTGCACATTCTTCTCGTTCAGCTTGCCGTAGCCGCGCAGGTCGCGGAAGACCTTCTGCAGCGCGCCGGATAGTTTGTCAAAAAGGGCCATGGTTGCTCATCGCGTTTCGTTTTCAGTTTTCGGAGTTTGAGACCGGAGCTCAGATTCCGCAGCCGATGTTGGTTGATCGGGGAGCGCGTCCTCCGCCTCGACGGCCTGCGCCGGACCGAATCGCGGGATGGGCGCCAGATATACCGGCGGCGGCGCGCCTTCGCGGCGGACCAGACCGCGTCCGTCGCAGCGCCGGCACCAGCGCCACTCGCCGTTATCGTCTTCGATTCGCCCAAAGCCGCCGCAGGCCGGGCACAATACGTCGTCCTCATCCATCCGCCGTATCTGGCGCGAGCCCAAGCCGAAGCAGGCCGGGCACATCTGGAGTTGCCGCCCGCCTTTTTCGTCGGACTGAGAGAGGACGCCGAGGCCGCGGCAATGATCGCAACGAATGCGTTCGACCGCGAATGGCGCAAACTTGTGCTTGTTTTGCGCCGTCCAGAAGACCTGCCCGATCAGCGTGACGCCGCAGACCGCGACCACCGCGAGGATGTACATCGAGCGGCGCGGATCGTCGCGCATCCGGCGCGGGCGCGAACGCGGAGCTACATGCAGTGACGGGGCTTTAAACATCGGCTTGTCGGGCCTCGGCGAAACGATCGCGGCCCGCAAGATCGCGCCGAATGGCGACATCCGCGAATCCGTGCGCAGTCAACAGTTCGCGCACCGCAGGGCCCTGTTCGTTTCCGATTTCCATCCAGACTCTACCACCGGGCGCGAGCGCGTGGCGAGCTTGCTCGACTAATCGTCGGATCACAGCCAATCCGTCCGCGCCGCCGATCAGCGCCACACGCGGCTCGTGGTCGCGCACCTCCGGGTCCAGTCGCGCCCACTCGCCCTCCGCAATGTAGGGCGGATTCGAGACGACGGCGCGCAACGACTGCGCGGGCAATCCCGAAAGCAAATCGCCCTGCCGCCACACGATCCGATCCTCTGCGCCGAACCGTTGCGCATTCGCTCGCGCAAGGGCAAGCGCTTCGGGCGAAAGGTCGATTGCGATCACGCTTGCCGACGGACGCTCCAGCGCAAGCGTGACCGCCAGACAACCGGTACCCGTGCCGACATCCGCAATAGTCGGCGCCGGGTGCGACCAAACCGTCTCATCCGCCAGCACGCGCTCGCACAACTCCTCCGTCTCGGGCCGCGGGATCAACGCCCGCGCATCGCACACGAAGTCGCGCCCCAGAAACGGCGCAGTCCCCAACACATACTGCAGCGGCTCGCCGCGCGCCACGCGCGGCGCCCATTCGTCCAGCCGCGCGCGCGCGGCCTCGTCGACAAGCCGCGCGCCCTGCGCCGCGACATCGAGACGTCCGACGCCCGCCGCCGCAGCCACGAGCCACTCGGCCAACACCCGCGCATCCCCTCGTCCCGCGTCCGCTATGACGGACTCGACGGCGCGCAGCATTTCCTGAAGGGTGATCGACATGGCGGCGCGCGCGTGGATGGAGGACCTCTTGTGCGTCAAACGCCGAGGTGCTTTTGGAGTTTCAGTTCGATGTCGCGCTGGTAGAGCGCGTTCACGAGCGGATCGAGTTCGCCTTCGATCACGCGGTCCAGATTGTAGAGCGTCAGGTTGATGCGGTGATCGGTGACGCGGTTCTGTGGAAAGTTGTACGTGCGGATGCGTTCGCTGCGGTCGCCGGAACCGACCTGCGACTTGCGGTCGCTCGCATATTTCGCCTGCTCGTCGCTGCGAATCTTGTCGAGGAGGCGCGCGGCCAACACCTTCATCGCCCGATCTCGATTCTTGTGTTGCGAGCGCTCGTCCTGGCACTGAACCACGAGGCCGGTCGGCAGATGCGTGATGCGCACGGCGGATTCGGTCTTGTTCACCTTTTGCCCGCCCGCCCCCGAAGCGCGAAAAAGATCGATGCGAATTTCTTCCGGCTTGATGATGACCTCGTCGGTCTCTTCCGCCTCGGGCAGGACCGCGACCGTCGCGGCGGAGGTGTGAATCCGGCCCTGCGCCTCGGTCTCGGGCACGCGCTGAACTCGGTGGCCGCCGCTTTCATAGCGCAGCACGCGATAGACATTTTCGCCTTCAACGCTGAATATGATTTCCTTATAGCCGCCCAGTTCCGAGGGGCTCGCGTCGATAAGCGAAACCGTCCACCCGCGCGCGTCGGCGAAGCGCGAATACATGCGGAACAGATCGCCTGCGAACAGCGCGGCCTCGTCGCCGCCCGTGCCGGCGCGGATTTCGACGATCGTATTGCGGCTGTCATCCGGATCCGGCGGCAGCAGCGCCATCTTGACGGCTTGCTCGGCCGCCGGCAGCTCCGCGTCGATCCGAGCCAGCTCGGCCTTCGCCATCTCGCGCATCTCGGCGTCATCGCCCATGGCCATCGCCTGCGCCTCCTCGCGCTCGCGCACGAGCCGGAAATACGCGTCCGCCCGACCGCGCAGCATCTGCACATTCTGATGCTCCGCGAGCAGCGCGCGGTATTTATTTCGGTTCGCGGCGGTCGCCGGGTCCGACAACTCGGCTTCGAGCACCGAGAGGCGCGCGGTCATTCGTTCGATGGAGGCAGGGTCAATCATACAATCACGGGAGGAGGGCGAACCGAGCGCAGGCACGCGCAGAATCGGTTCAACGGCGCGACGCTACGTGGAGGCCCGCTCGGGCGGGGATTCTTCCTTGCGCTTGCACTCGCCCTGCCCGCACGCCGGGCAGGTGATCTGCTCGCCGTCGGCTGTTCGCGTCTGCGCGCGGCCGCACGACTGAAACGCGCGCCCGCGCAGCAACAGTCCGATCGAAAGCCCGATGGCGCACAGCGCGAGAACCGCTCCAATGGCAACGGCATATAAGAAGAATTGGCTCATTGGTCTAGGAATAACCTATGCCGCCGCACCCCTACGGTCAAGCCGCGGCAAGCGGGCGGCATGTGCTGACCCGCGGATTTCTCCCTGGGGAATTAATGTTCGCCGACAAAGCCCGGACGCTGCATAGTCTACACATGTCGATGCACCAACGATACGGCACATTGGCGGAGATCGATTGGGGGGCGTGGCAGCCGGTGGAGCGCGCCACGTTGCTGTTCGTCATTCGCGGCGAATCGATCCTGCTTATCCGAAAGAAGCGCGGACTCGGCGCGGGCAAGATCAACGGGCCGGGCGGGCGCCTCGATTCCGGCGAGACGCCACTCCAATGCGCCATTCGCGAAGTGCAGGAGGAACTGCTGATCACGCCGACCGATGTGCGGTCCGCAGGCGAATTGCTGTTCCAGTTCGCGGACGGCCACTCGATCCACGGCTATGTCTTCACCGCCGGCGGTTGCGAGGGCGAACCGCAATCCACGCACGAGGCCGATCCGCTTTGGACGCCTCTCGATCGCATCCCCTACCCCGAAATGTGGGCCGACGATCGCATTTGGATTCCGTTGATGCTGGAGGGCCGCCGCTTTACTGGACGATTCCTCTTTGATGGCGATGCGATGCTCGGCTACGATCTTGTCGCGGAAGGAGCAAGTCCTTAGCTGCGGGGATGATGCAAACGGAATCGCTGTGGTGGACTATTTTCCGCCTTTTGGGCGGATTGGCGCTGTTTATCTTCGCCATCAAGTTGTTGACCAGCGGCCTGCAGGCCGCAGCGGGCCGATCCCTGCGCGGTCTAGTGCGCAAGGCGACGCGAGGACGCTGGATCGGCAGTGCACTC
The DNA here is from genome assembly GCA_937958885.1 of uncultured bacterium. Lineage (GTDB taxonomy): Bacteria > Verrucomicrobiota > Kiritimatiellia > CAIVKH01 > CAIVKH01 > JAMLJG01. Next base: position 15,461 of record CALGMT010000015.1, read on the forward strand.
GGAATCCTGCTCGGATTCCTCCTGCACAGCAGTGCGACGACGGTCATGATCGTGGGGTTCCTGCACGCGGGGTTGCTCACCCTTTCGCAGGCCTTTGGTCCCATCGTGGGCGCCAACATCGGGACCACGTTCTCGATGCAACTAATCTCGTTCAAACTCGGCAACTATTTCTTTATTCCGATCCTGCTCGGCGTTGTGCTTCAACTGGCGGCGCCGCGCCGGCCATGGGATGCCGCCGGGCAGGCGCTGGTCGCGTTCGGCCTTCTATTTCTCGCGATGAATCTGATGAGCGGCGCGGTCGCCCCGCATCGCGACCTGTTGCGCCCGATCCTGGCCGCGCCGCATGGCGCGGGGCTCGCGGGCCAACTCGCGGCGCTCGCGATCGCCGCGGTTGGAACGGCCGCGATCCAAAGTAGCGGCGCGATGATCGGCATTCTCTTCGCCTTGATCGAGGCCGGCGTATTCCAGAGCATTGAGCCGATCTTTCCGTTGGTCCTCGGCGCTCACATCGGCACGTGCTCGACCGCGCTGCTCGGCGCGATCGGCACGTCGATCGAAGCGCGGCGCGGCGCGCTTTCGCATCTTCTGTTCAATATCGTAGGCGCGGCGCTCGCGTTGGCCGCGGCGCCGCTGCTCATTCCCTTCATTCAAAGCACCTCGACAGACCTAATTCGGCAAACCGCCAACCTGCATACGACCGTGATGATTCTTGCGGCCGTCGCGATTTTGCCGCTCCGGCAGCCATTCATTTGGGCCGTCCGCGCGATTTCGCCATCCCGCGCGCCGCCGCCTCCGTCGAGTCATCTCGATGAAGCGGCCATCGCGAAACCCGAACAGGCCATCTATCTGGCGATTCGGGAGCTGCAGCGCGTCGCGGTAATCTGCGAACAGACCTTCCGGCTCAATGCGGAGATTATGTTCCGGCTCAATCCGAAAACCCTGCGCACCATCCGCCGCAACGAGGAGGCGGTGGACGAAATCCAGCGCGCATTGAAACAATACTTGCGGGAACTGACCGGTCGCTATCTCTCCCGCCGTCAGGCGGTCATGATCCAGCATCTTAACCGCTGTATGATCGACATTGAGCGCATCGGCGATCACAACGAGAACATCGCCGATCTAACCGAGCAACGTCTGCGCACACGGGGGGCCGCCTTCCCCAGCGAGGCACAGCGCGCCTTGTTCGGCCTGTTTGAGCAGGCGCACCGCGTGTTGAAGCTGGTGATCGAATCGCTGAACCCGGACCAGAAGGATTTTCAGGCCGTCGCGCATGCGATCCTTCAGGCGCGCGACGCATATGCGGAGCGCAGCCTCTCGGCAAAAGCGCTGTTCAGCGACAAGATCATCAACCACGAGTGGGCGCCGATCGCGGGCATTTTCTTGAGCGAGTATGTGGCCGAGTTCGACCGGCTCGTGCGCCACACGAAGATGATCGCGCTGGTGGAGAGCCAGCCGTATTTCTGGATCAAGCGCCAAAAACTAGGCCGTGTCGCCCCCGAGATGCCGGAACGATCTCCCGCGCGCGACGAGCCCCATGATTTCCTCGATCAATTGCAGAAAGAAGGTTTTGTCTGACCCCACCCGCGCCAGGCATGTTAGGAGCGGACGCAATTTCCTCGTGACACGTGCGCTGTCCTGCCCTAAGTAGGCGCGCGTGAGCACAACATCCAGCCGCCCAGGAACGTTGGCAGACTATATCGGCCTGATTCGTCCCGGATACTGGATCAAAAACGTCTTCGTTGCGCCGGGCATGCTGCTCGCATTTTATTTTCAGCCCGGTCTCTCGTTGCGCGGACAGGCATTTGAAATCCTGCTGGCCCTCCTGAGCGCCTGCCTGACGGCATCGAGCAACTACGTCATCAATGAGATTCTCGACGCGCGCGGCGATGCGCTGCACCCGGACAAACGATTCCGCCCCATCCCGTCCGGCCGCATCCGCATCGGCTGGGCCTACGCGTTGTGGGCCGCGCTCGCGCTGATGGGTTTCGCCTGCGCGGCCTTGGTGAACACCGGACTGCTGGCGTCCTGCCTCCTGCTCTGGGTGATGGGCCTCGCCTACAACGTGCCTCCGATCCGTTTGAAAGACCTGCCGTACGGCGATGTGTTGTCCGAATCGGTGAACAATCCGATCCGAATGGCAATCGGCTGGTACGCGATGGGCCTGACCGCGCCCCCGACCCTGTCGGTCCTGCTGGCCTATTGGATGTTCGGCGCCTTCCTGATGGCCATCAAGCGTTTCGCGGAGCTGCGTCACATCGGCGACCCGGCCGTCGCCGGCGCGTATCGCAATTCCTTTCGCTGGTATAACGAGGAGCGGCTGCTGGTCAGCGTCTTGTTTTATGCCGCCCTGTTCGGCATGTTTTCCGGCGTGTTCATCTCGCGCTATCGCATCGAACTGGTTCTTGCCACGCCCTTCGTTGCCGCGGCCATGGCAGCTTATTTTCGTATCGGATTCAAACCGCACAGTCCGGCAATGAATCCCGAAACCCTGTGGAGCTGCAAGGGCATCATGATTCCAGCTCTGCTCGCCTTTGCTGTTTGTTCGGTATTGTTGTTTGTCGATCTGGTGAAATTCACCGCCTTCTTCGCGCCGCGTTTTGCCCCGACCGCGATCCCGTGAGCCCGCGCGCGCAACAATACGGCTGGCGTGCTTTGTTTTCCGCGCTGGCCTTCGTGATCTCGATGCATGCCGCCGATCGTATTTTTTATCGCTGTCCGATCACCAGCGACGAAAACAGTTACGTGTTTCAGGCAAACAATTTCATCGACGGCCTGATCGCGCGGCCCACGCCGCCGTTTCCGGAAGCGTTCCTGCACGCGATGATCGTGATTCACCACCGCGCGGGCTGGTTCTCTCGCTACCCGCCGGCGCATTCGCTCTGGCTCGTGCCCGGCGTTCTCCTCGACGACATCCGCCTTCCGGTCGCCGCCGCGGCCGCCCTTGCCATGTGGTGCTTGTGCGCGGCCGCCGCTGCGCTCGGCATCGCGCAGGCGCTCGTCGCCATTCCGCTGTTGCTTTCGCCCTATTTCATCTTCATGTACGGCACGCACTTGAGCCATACCAGCGGCCTGGCGATGGCTGCGCTGATGTGCTGGGCCTACATCCGCGGACAACAGAGCGCCCCGCGCGCGTGGATGGCGCTCGCAGGGCTCGCGTGGAGCTTCTTGTTCCTGAATCGCACCTACACCGCTATGCTGATGGCGATCCCGTTCGGCATCGATGCGCTCGCGGTGTGGGCCGTGCGCCGCTCGCGCGACGCCTTCTGGCGCGCGGCGTTGTTCGCCGCTGCCGCCGCGGTCGGCGTCGCGCTCTATCTGCTTTACAACCGCCTCGCGACCGGCGATGCGTTCACCGCCACCTATCTCTTCTACGAACCCAGCGAGGGACTCGGATTCGGACCGCGACGCACACAGGGCATCGAGGTGCTGCACACGCCGGCGCGCGGATTCCGCAATTTCCTGGGCAATCTGCAATCCCTGAACACTTGGCTCTTCGGCTTTACCGGCTCGCTGTTGGCCGCAGCCGCGCTTGCAGCAGCAGGCTGGTCGCGCCGCTGGTCCGCCACGCTGTTGGGCACAGTCGTCGCGGTTTGGATCGGCTACATCGCCTTCTGGTATCCCGGCATTCCCAACGCAGGCGGGCCGGTCTATTTTTTCGAAACCCTCGCGCCGCTGCTGCTGCTGGTCGGGTTCGGCCTGCAGCGGCTCTGGAATGCCCATGCAGCCTGGCCGCGCGGACGATGGATCGCGGGGGCTGCCCTCGTCGCGGCGCTAGGCGCGACTGTCTCGCCTTTTATCGCGCGCGAAGCCGGTCTTCGAGAGCAGAAACAGCGGTTCCGCCGCATGCTCGAAGACACCATAGACCGCCTTCCGTCAGGCGCTCTCGTTTTTTTCGAAAAAGTCCCGTTTCCCGATCATCACGAACTGGCCTTCAATCCGCGCGGTCTCGAAAGCGATCGCCTCCGGGCGTTGAGTCAATATGAAGATAACGTGGCGATCCAACGTCTCTTCCGCCATCGTCCCGCCTTTCTCATTCATGGACTACAGCCGCTGTCCCCGATTCCCCTGCCCGCTCCGGAGCGGGTAATCATCAGCCGCGATGCGCACAAATTTCACCACCGCACCGGGCGCGACGTCGACGTCGAGCAAGGCCTGCGCGTCCGCCTTGTACAAGAAGGCAGGGACCGCGCCGATTGGATCGCGTTTGGTCGGCAATTGCATGTGCCGGCCGGCTGTTATCGCGTGCGCTGGCTCGGCGAATGCCGCGACATCGATCCCGCGCGCCCGACGATGGTAGATATCACCTCACGGCGCGGACGCGATCTCTGGGCTGAGACAAACTTCCACGGCACGAGCGACCGATTACTCGCGGAGATGACCCTGACACTCACAAATGCCATAACCGACATCGAGCCGCGAATGAAATATGGCGGCTCGGGCGACCTCGTCGTGCGCCAAGTCCGCATCGAGGAAATTCTTACCGCTCCCTAACGGGACGGAACATCAAGGCGTCAAGCGCTCGATTCCGCCCATGTAGGGGCGCAGCGCATCGGGCAGCAGTACACTGCCGTCCGCCTGCTGATAATTCTCCAAAATGGCCACCATCAGCCGCGCCAAGGCGACGCCGGAGCCGTTCAGCGTGTGAACAAACGCGGGCTTGCCCTCGGCATTCCGATACCGAATCCCCGCGCGGCGCGCCTGGAAATCCTCGAAATTGCTGCACGACGACACCTCCAGCCAACCGTTGTGGCCGGGCGCCCACAGCTCGATGTCATAGCACTTCGCCGCCGCAAAACTCAAATCGCCCGCGCAGAGTTGCACGACGCGATAGTGAAGCCCGAGTTTGCGCAGAATGGCCTCGGCGTGGTTCGCGAGAAGCTCCAGTTGTTCATACGACGTGGACGGTTCGACGAATCGCACCAGCTCGACCTTGTCGAACTGATGCACGCGGATCAGCCCCTTGGTCTCGCGCCCCGCAGATCCCGCTTCGCGCCGAAAACATGGCGTGTAAGCGGCAAACGAAATCGGAAGCGGACGATCGATAATCTCGTCGCGAAAATAATTCGTGACCGGCACCTCGGCGGTCGGGATCAGCCAGAGATCGTCCGCCGGCACCGCATACATGTCTTCTCGCATCTTCGGCAACTGCCCCGTTCCGGTCATCGATGCGGAGTTCACCACAAACGGCGGCGCCATCTCGGTGTACCCGTGCTCGCGCGTGTGAACATCGAGCATGAACTGAATCAGCGCGCGCTCCAGCCGGGCGCCTGCGCCGAGATAGAGCGGAAACCCCGCGCCGGTCATGCGCGCGGCCCGCTCAAAATCGAACAAGCCGAGCCGCTCGCCCAGCTCCACATGGTTGCGCGGCGAGAAATCGAAGACGCGCGGTTCCCCATGGATCCGCACCACCCGATTATCAGCGGCATCCCGCCCGTCCTGAACACTGGCGTGCGGCAGATTGGGCACGGCGATCCAAAGTGCATCGAGCCGCGCGTCCGTATCGCGCACTTGCTGGTCAAGCGCGGCAATCCGGTCGCCCAACTCGCGCATCTCCGCCTTGACGGGCTCGATGTCCTCACCCCGATGTTTGCGAACCCCGATTTCTTTGGATGCGGCGTTGCGGCGGTTCTTGAGCGCCTCGACCTCGGTCAGCAGCCGGCGTCGCTCGCGATCGAGCGCGAGGATGGCGTCGATATCCACAGCCGCGTGTTTGCGCGCAAGACCCGCGCGAACTGCCGCTTCATCCTCGCGCAACCGTTTGATGTCGAGCACGCGCTATTCCTCCGTAAAATCGCGAAACATGTTGTAGGGGCTATCCGGATCAAGCGGGATGCCGAGCTCTAGCGCGCGTTCCTGCAAACGGATGAGCCAGGGCGGATCGAGATTTCGCGCGATCTGATCAAGCTCTTCCATGGAAGAGTAGGCCGCCATCGCGCTTTCCGGATTCGGGCTTAATTCGAGGCCCATCAGCGAGCAGATTCCGCGAATCACCTGGCGCTCCAACCGGCGGGCGAAGGTCTCCTCGTCCGCCCCCTCCGCCATCAACCGCACGTTCACCACCGCCACGCGCAGCTCCGGATTGTAGATACCGTGGTGAGCCACCGGCTGTTCGCCGGCGAACAGGACGACCACGCCGAGCGACTCCGGCGAGAGGCGCGCGGCGGCGGCGCGCGCCACCTCGTCAAGGCTCGTCGGCGCGCCATCCAGCGACAGCGGCGAATCAAGCGGAACGGGCAGCGCCAACTGCACGGCGGCCCACATGCGCACGCGCTCAACGAGCGCCGCGTCCAAGTCCCCGGCTACGGCAAGAGAAACAGGCGCGGGCGGTTGCGGCGGCTCTTCCACACCCCGCGCCGTCAGCGCCATCAGCGCGACAACCATCAATACGACACACTTCATGACAAGCTCCCAAAAGTCAGGCGAGTGTACGCGAACGTCGCCGATGTTCAAGCCGCCGCGGCCTGAGGTGTGGCAAGCAGACGGCGCGCGCCCGGCAGGATTCGAACCTGCGACCGCCGGATTAGAAATCCGATGCTCTGTCCGACTGAGCTACGGGCGCATCCGAGAGACCGCGCGCAAAGATCCTATCACCCACCGGCGCGCTTCGCAAACGTAACGGCTTGAGTCTTTCCCTCGGAACGGCTAATATGCCCTCAAGCGGGAGGGCGAATGTGGCGTGCGATAAATTTGCGTCAGGCTACTGTCGCGCTGGTCGTGGCGCCCGTTTTGTTGACGGCAGCCGTCATGATGACAGGCGGGTATCGGCTCCTGCGCGAAGCGGAGACGAAGGTCCAGGAGACGATATTTGCCAACCTCATCCAAGCGATCGGCGCGCAAGCGGATCAGCATTTTCTCACCCCCCTGCGCCTGCTGGAAGAGTTTTCACACCGCGCCGCCATCGGCCGGATGCCGCTCGACGACCACGACGCAATGGCCGCCTACCTGGCCGAACGACTCCGCGTCATCAACGACGTTGCGTGGATATCATGGGGCGAGGAGCGTAACGGACGGTTTGTCGGCGCGCGACGCCGCGAAGATGGCGCAATTATCATTAACCGATCCGATCCATCTATTCACGGCGGCATTCCGGAGGAGCGCCTCGTTCATCTCGACGGATCGCTCGAGCCGATCGAAACGGCCCACCCGCCATACGACCCGCGCGTGCGTCCGTGGTATCGCGCCGCGGCCGAGCGCACGAATTTGATTTGGACCTCCGCTACTCAATTTCACGAGGGCCGCGAGGGCGTCACCGTGGCGAAAGCCGTCCACGATCCCGAGGGCCGATTGATCGGGGTGTTCACCGTCGACTTCTTCACCGAACAAATCGGCGCCTTTCTCGACACGCTGCGCGCCGGCCAGTCGGGTATATGCTTTGTTAAACACAAGGACGGCGCGCTCATTTTGCCGACCGGCCTTTCACCGGATACGCGGCGCGCCTTTCTGCAAGAACACGAGCAGGCAATCCGACAATGGCGGGCTGCGCGGTCGGACGCCGCCGATCGCCCCGCCGCCCGCGTGCGCTTCGCCGGCGACAACTACCTGCTCGCCTTCAAAGAGTCGCACGTGGCGAACGGCTCCGGTTGGCATTGCGGCGTCTTGATGCCCGAACGCGAGTTCACCGCGCCAGTCGCGCGGGCGACGCACATGCTGCTCGCGCTCGCGGCGTCCATCGCGATACTGGCTGCCGCGGCCGGCGCCGCAATCGCCTCGCGACTTGCGCGCAGCCTGCATGACCTGACCGACGACCTGCACGAAATCGGAGCGGGCCGGCTTCGCGCCAAACCCATCAGCGCTTCGGATCGGCTGCGCGAGGTGCAGGTCCTGCGCGGGGCAATCGAACAGATGAAAGAGGCGCTCCGCGACAATGCGCACTTGCTGACCGCCGTGGATCAGGCCGAGCGCGCAAGCAAAATCAAATCCGATGTGCTGGCCATGGTCGCGCATGACCTGCGTTCCCCGCTGCAGGTGATCAAGGGACATGGCAACCTCTTGCGCACAAACGCCGCCGATGCCGACGAATCGTGGCTCGCGATCGAGCGCGCCTGCGACATCATGGAGCAACTCGTGCAAAACATGCTTGAGCTCTCCCGCCTCGAAGCCGGACGCCTGCCCGTCGCGCGCATTCCATTTCCGGTAGCCGAGGTCGTTCGGCGTTCGCACGGCGCCGTCTCGCTGGCCGCGCGCGCAAAAGCGCTGGCGATCCGCATGGAATTGGGCGATCCGAACCTGACCATGCGGAGCGACCCGAAGCGGATCGAACAAATCCTGACCAACTTGCTGTCGAATGCCGTCAAATACACAACGAACGGTTGGATCGAGCTCGTGTGCAGACGCACGAATGGCGATGTCGAGTTTAACGTGGCCGATACCGGGCCGGGCATGACGCCGGAAGAACTTGAGATCGCGTTCGAACCCTTCAAACCCGGTTCCGCAGGACGCGGCCGCGCCGACAGCCACGGCTTGGGTCTCGCCATTTGCCTCAAATTGACGGAGCGGCTGGGCGGGACCCTTAAAGTCGAGAGCGAACCGGGCCGCGGCACGCGATTTAGCGTGCGCTTGCCGATCGAACTTCCCGATACCGGAACAAACGCCGGCGTCAATTGACGCGCGCAAACCCGCGCTTGCCCGCGCGCACAACCATCCCGGGCCGTATCGCCACCGGCGCGCGCGGGTCCGTCATGCGCTCGCCGTCAATCCTCACGGCGCCCTGCTCAATCAGACGCCTGGCTTCACCGTTGCTGGCGGCAAGACCGCATCGCACGAGCAGCGCTGCAAGGGGAAGTTCAGGCTCGGCGATCGAAACGACGGGGATATCCGTCGGAATCTGGCTTTGCGAAAATACGCGCGAAAACTCAGCGGACGCAGCGGCGGCCGCTTCGGCCCCGTGGAACCGCGCGACTATCGCCTGCGCCAACCGGTCCTTCGCCGCGCGCGGATGCTCCGCGCGCACTTCGGTCAGCTGCTGATCGTCCGCACATACGATCAATTCATAGTACCGCCACATCAAATCATCGCTGATCGACATGATCTTACCAAACATCTCCTGCGGAGCCTCCGCGACCCCGATGTAGTTATTCAGGCTCTTGCTCATCTTTTGAACGCCGTCCAGCCCTTCCAGCAGAGGAAGGGTCATGACGACCTGCGGCGGTTGGCCATGCAGCTTTTGAAGCTCGCGTCCGAGCAGCAAATTAAACAATTGGTCCGTGCCGCCGAGCTCCACATCGGCCTTCACCATGACCGAGTCATACGCCTGGATCAGCGGATAGAGGAACTCCACCAACGAAATCGGCGCGTTCTCCGCATACCGCTTCGAAAAATCCTCGCGCGCCAGCATCTGGGCGACCGTGACATGCGCGGCCAGCCGCACGACCGCTTCGAACCCCATCGGCGCAAGCCACTCGGAGTTGAATCGCATTTCCGTGCAGCCGGGGTCGAGCACCTGAAACACTTGGCGCTGGTAGGTTTCGGCATTTGCGCGCACCTGCTCGCGCGAAAGCGGCTTGCGGGTTTGCGAGCGACCTGACGGGTCGCCGATCATTGCGGTAAAATCGCCGATGATAAACACCACCGTATGACCGGCATCCTGAAACTCGCGCAGCTTGTTGAGACCGACGACATGCCCAAGATGCAGGTCCGGCGCCGATGGATCCGCACCGTATTTGATGCGCAACGGGCGACCCTCCCGCAACTTGGCCGAAAGCTCGTCCCGGGAAATCAGGTCCACGCAGCGCGCGGCCAACCTGTCAATCGCGTTCATAAAACCATCTTGCCACAAGTGAAGAGACCATCGCAATCTCCTCAAAAGAAACAGCGCCGGCCCTTTCAGACCGACGCTGCTCTATCGTCAGACTAGCTAACCCTTCAATTCGATTCGGCATCCTTTTTCTTCTGGCCCGGATGCCACTCTTCCGTCTGAGTGGAACCGCCGAACGCCTCGTCAAACGCGCCCGCCAGATCGACCAAGTCTTCGCCCGGCCGCAGCCCTTCCAACATGGAGTCGTCCACCACGAACTGATCGTCCGGCAGCTTAGCGGCTTTAATGCTCAACCCGATCCGGCGTTCGACGCCATCGATTTTGATCACACGGGCCTCGACCTCCTGGCCGGGTTGCAGCGCATCCTTGACCTTCTGCACGCGCTCATCGCTGATCTGGCTGATGTGCACCAGGCCATCAATGCCCTCGTCGATTTCAACAAACGCGCCGAACGAGGCCAGTTTGGAGACCTTGCCCTTGACCAATTGGCCGACCTTGAATCGCTGCGAGATGCTGCTCCACGGATCGGTTTGGGCCTGCTTGAGGCCCAGGCTGATGCGCTGATTCGCCGCATCCACCTCCAGCACCACCGCTTCGACCTCGTCGCCCTTCTTGAGCACCTCGGACGGATGGTTGATCTTGCGCGTCCACGACATATCGGACACGTGGATCATGCCGTCGATCCCCGGCTCCAGCTCCACGAATGCCCCGTAGGAGGTGAAGTTCCGCACCGCGCCCCTTACGCGCGACCCGATGGCATACGTCTCCTGCGCCTTGCTCCACGGATTCGCTTCGGTCTGCCGGATGCCCAGCGATATCTTCTGTTCGTCGCGGTTGACATTGAGCACCACCGCATCGACTTCCTGTCCGACCGTGAGCGCATCCGCCGCTTTGGCCACTCGCTTGGTCCAGGAAATTTCCGAGACATGCACCATACCCTCGACCCCTTCCTCGATTTCGATGAAGGCGCCGTACGGCACGAGATTGACCACCTTGCCATGCACGCGCGTGCCGACCGGATATTTGCGCTCGATATCCTCCCACGGGTTCCGGGCAATCTGCTTGAGGCCGAGAGAAATGCGCTCCTTTTCGCGATCGACATCGAGGATCATGACATCGAGCTCCTGGCCGACCTTTACCACCTCGGAAGGGTGGTTGACGCGTCCCCAGCTCATATCGGTGATGTGCAGCAGTCCGTCCATGCCGTTGAGATCCACAAACGCCCCGAAATCCGTGATGTTTTTGACCACACCGTGGCGAACCTGGCCGACCTGGATCTCGTCCATCAACGTCTTCTTCTGCTCGCGCCGCTTTTCTTCAAGCAATTCGCGCCGAGAGACGACAATATTTCGGCGGTCGCGGTTGATCTTGATGATTTTGAACTCCAACTCGCGGTCGTAGTAGTCCTCCGGATTGCGCACCGGCACGACGTCGAGCTGCGATCCGGGCAGGAAGGCATCCACGCCCACATCGACGATCAACCCGCCCTTGACGCGGCCCTTGACCGCGCCCTTGATGATCCCGCCCTCGACGTAATTGGCGAGCACGCGATCCCAGTTGCGCTGCTGCTCCGCCTTGCGCTTGCTGACCATGACCATGCCCTGGTCATCTTCCAGCTTTTCGAGCAGGACTTCGATCTGGTCGCCCGGCTTGACCTCATCCGGGGTTTTGAATTCCGAAATCGGCAGGATGCCTTCGGATTTATATCCGATGTCCACAAGGACTTCGGAGGGCCGCACGTCGAGCACGCGGCCGGTGACAATCGCGCCCTCGCTGAAATGGCGAAGGGTTTCTTCATAGAGCGCCGCCATGCCCGAAGGGGCGCCGGCGGGTTGTTTGGTTTTCTTGGCCACTGGTTTCTCCTGACTGACTTGGCGCGCCCTCCACCCGGAGCGACGCGATTTCGCCGGACGCGCAACAGGCGCGGATCCCGGCGGAAAGGAGCGGACTATAGATTGGCCCGCCTCCCCGCACAAGCGGGAATGACAAAAAAGCCGCCCCGACAATGTCGGGGCGGCTTTCTAAATTAACCCGGCAACGTGCTACTCTCCCGAAGACTACACTTCAGTACCATCGCCGCTGAGGGTCTTAACGGCCGTGTTCGGAATGGGAACGGGTGTTTCCCCCTCGCTATGGTCACCGGGAAATCGGTGTCCCGCATCTGCGGGAAAAACATTGCATAGGATGGGTCCATACATTCATCGAAAAAGAGAAATAATGATCAAGTCGCACGGCCGATTAGTACTGGTTAGCTAAACGCATCGCTGCGCGTACACACCCAGCCTATCGAGGTCGTAGTCTTCAACCGGCCTTTAGCCCGCTTGCGCGGGGGGAGATCTTATCTTGGAGAAGGCTTGGCGCTTAGATGCTTTCAGCGCTTATCCGTTCCGCACATAGCTACCCGGCACTGCCCCTGGCGGGACAACCGGAACACCAGTGGTGCGTCATTCCCGGTCCTCTCGTACTAAGGAATGGACTCCTCAAATCTCCTGCGCCCACAGTGGATAAGGACCGAACTGTCTCACGACGTTCTGAACCCAGCTCGCGTACCGCTTTAATTGGCGAACAGCCAAACCCTTGGGACCTTCTCCAGCCCCAGGATGCGATGAGCCGACATCGAGGTGCCAAACCGCCGCGTCGATATGGACTCTTGGCGGCGATCAGCCTGTTATCCCCGGAGTACCTTTTGTCCGTTGAGCGATGGCGCTGCCACGTGCAACCACCGGATCATTTAGGCCTGCTTTCGCACCTGCTCGACTTGTAAGTCTCGCAGTTAAGCCCCCTTCTACCTATACGCTCTACGCACGATTGCCGACCGTGCTGAGGGGACCTTCGCGCTCCTCCGTTACTCTTTTGGAGGAAACCGCCCCAGTCAAACTGACCCTCTGACACTGTCCCGCGCCCGGATCACGAACGCGGTTAGAATTCCGATGCCCCAAAACTGGTATTTCACTGATGGCTCCACCTGACCTGACGGCCAGGCTTCGCAGCCTCCCAGCTATGCTACATATGAAGAACCAGAACCCCATATCAGATTACAGTAAAGGTTCACAGGGTCTTTCCGTCCTACTGCGGGTACCAGACACTTTCCTCTGGACTACAATTTCACCGAGATCCTCGTTGAGACAGCGCTCAAGTCGTTACACGATTCGTGCAGGTCGGAACTTACCCGACAAGGAATTTCGCTACCTTAGGACCGTTATAGTTACGGCCGACATTCACGGGGGCTTCGGGTCGAAGCTTCGCCTTGCGGCTAACCTCTTGCCTTAACCTTTCCGCATTGGTCACGTGTCACACCCTATACATCCTCTTTCGAGTTCGCAGAGTGCTGTGTTTTTGTTAAACAGTCGCTTGAGCCCTTTCACTGCGCCTCTCCAGCGCTTGATATAATCGCACGCCGGGGAGGACCCCTTCTACCTAAGATACGGGGCTAGATTGCCGAGTTCCTTAACGAGGTTTCTCTCGCGCGCCTTGGTATATTCTACCTTCCCACCTGTGTCGGTTTAAGGTACGGTCGCTCAACCGGCTCACTAGGAGGTTTTCTTGGCAGTGGAGCCCGCGCGAATCCGCTTCGGCCGTAGCCTCCGCGTCCCATCGCCGTTCGAAGTTGCCCCGGCGGATTTGCCTACCGGGACCTTCTACAGGCTTGGACCGTCACTTCCGATCGACGGCTCACGCTGCTTGCTGCGTCACTCCTTCGTTGGTAACGCCAGTCGGGCGGTACAGGAATATTGAACCTGTTTCCCATCGCGTACGTCAATTGACCTCCGCTTAGGGGCCGACTAACCCTGGGTGGACGAACCTTCCCCAGGAAACCTTGGGATTTCGGCGACCGGGATTCTCACCCGGTTTATCGTTACTCATGTCCGCATAATCACTTCTCTACAGTCCAGAGTCGGTTTCCCTTCTCCTTCGACCCGTAGAGAACGCTCCTCTACCACGTGTTCCGGACGAATCCGAAACACATCCGCAGCGTCGGCATCCGGTTTAGTCCCGTTCATTTTCGGCGCAAGATCACTTGGCTAGTCAGCTGTTACGCACTGTTTAAATGATGGCTGCCTCTAAGCCAACATCCTAGCTGTCTTCGCAATCTCACATCCTTACGCACTTAACCGGATTGGGGGGCCTTAGCTGGCGGTCTGGGCTATTTCCCTCGCGACTATGAAGCTTATCCCCCACAGTCTATCTCCGCAGGTGACTGACGCGGCATTCGGAGTTTAACTGGCTTCGGAATCCCGGTAAGGACCCTAGTCCAATTAGTGCTCTACCTCCGCGACGAGCATTCCTGCAGGCTAACCCTAAAGTTATCTCGAGGAGAACCAGCTATCACCGAGTTTGATAAGTCTTTCGCTCCAACCCACAACTCATCCCAAGCCTTTTCAACGGCCACGGGTTCGGACCTCCACGAGGTGTTACCCTCGTTTCATCCTGGTCATGGGTAGCTCACACGGCTTCGGGTCCACGGCATGCGACTGAACGCGCATTTGGCACTCGCTTTCGCTACGGCTCCGGCCCTGAAGGCCTTAACCTTGCCACACACCGTGACTCGCGGACTCATTATGCAAAAGGCAAGCGGTCATCCCGCGGATGCGGGACTCCCACAGCTTGTAGGCACATAGTTGCAGGTTCTATTTCACTCCCCGAGCAGGGGTTCTTTTCACCTTTCCCTCGCGGTACTTGTTCACTATCGGTCATCCATGAGTATTTAGCCTTGGAAGGTGGGCCTTCCAGATTCAAGCAGGGTTTCACGTGTCCCGCTCTACTTGGGGTACCGCTAGACACAGCTCGGATTTCGCGTACGGGCCTATCACCCTCTATGGGAGAGCTTTCCAGAACTCTTCCGCTATCTTCGCTGTTATCACGTCGCGGCCCCGCAACCCCGCGGTGTAAACACCGCGGTTTAGGCTGTTCCCCTTTCGCTCGCCACTACTGAGGGAATCGCTTTCGCTTTCTTTTCCTCAGGGTACTGAGATGTTTCACTTCCCCTGGTTTCGCTTCCGTGGACTATGTATTCATCCCCGGATGGTCCGACATAACTCGGACCGGGTTTCCCCATTCGGACATCGCCGGATCAAAGCGTGCTTGCCGCTCCCCGGCGCTTATCGCAGCTTGCCACGTCCTTCATCACCTATGGATGCCAAGGCATTCACTATGCGCCCTTTCTAACTTGACCAACATTCATTGGTCGCCGACCGCGTCTTTTGCGAACGCGATCGGTTACGATCTTCTTCGGTGAAGATTGTATGTTCCCATCCTATGCAATTGTCAAAGAACCGCCCTCCGCCGGCCGCCATCGGCGACCCGCGTCGGGAAATCGGTTGAAGCAAGAGGGCGCCGCGTTCGGCGCTGCCGTCGACCGCGCCGGCTGGTGGGCGTGCCTGGATTCGAACCAGGGACCTCGTCCTTATCAGGGACGCGCTCTAACCAACTGAGCTACACGCCCATCTGACCCTTGAACATCCGCGGCGAATGTTCACGTGGTGGAGGCAACCGGGTTCGAACCGGTGACCTTCTGCTTGCAAAGCAGACGCTCTACCAGCTGAGCTATGCCCCCGTGACCTCGGTCGCGGAGTCGCGCTCATCCGGCCACCCGGCTCGATCTCTCGCTTCGTCGGACTACTTGCTATGCGGAAAATGCTTCGGTGCAGAAATGGTGCGGCTTGTGCGGCCATACGGTGGCCGCGCGTTGCCGCGCGGCCGGCGACCTGTCCGAAAACAGGCCGTTATCCTCTCGTTGACAAGGCTCAGCCCAAGGATCCGGCATCGCTGCCTTCACGCTTTTGCTGCGGCCCTGTCGCGGATGCTCCTTAGAAAGGAGGTGATCCAGCCGCAGGTTCCCCTACGGCTACCTTGTTACGACTTCATCCCAATTACCAACCACACCTTAGGGACCTATCCCCCTTGCGGGTCGAATCAGCCACTTCGGGTGCAATCGGCTTTCGTGATGTGACGGGCGGTGTGTACAAGGCCCGGGAACGTATTCACGGCGCCGTAGCTGATGCGCCATTACTAGCGATTCCGACTTCATGGAGTCGAGTTGCAGACTCCAATCCGAACTGAGGACGGCTTTGACGATTTGCTCCACCTCGCGGTTTCGCGTCGTTCTGTACCGCCCATTGTAGCACGTGTGCAGCCCTGGACATAAGGACCATACTGACTTGACGTCATCCCCACCTTCCTCCCGCTTATCACGGGCAGTCTGGCTAGAGTGCTCTCTTGCGAGTAGTAACTAGCCACAGGGGTTGCGCTCGTTGCGGGACTTAACCCAACACCTCACGGCACGAGCTGACGACAGCCATGCAGCACCTGTGCGACAGCCTCGAAGGCCTCCCCGCTTTCACGGGGCATCCAGTCGCATGTCAAGCCCAGGTAAGGTTCTTCGCGTTGCATCGAATTAAGCCACATGCTCCACCGCTTGTGCGGGCCCCCGTCAATTTCTTTGAGTTTTAATCTTGCGACCGTACTCCCCAGGCGGTGCACTTAACGCGTTAGCTCCGGCACGGAAGGGGATAAATCCTCCCACACCAAGTGCACACCGTTTACGGCTAGGACTACCAGGGTATCTAATCCTGTTTGCTCCCCTAGCTTTCGTGCCTCAGCGTCAGAAACAGTCCAGAGGGCCGCCTTCGCCACCGGCGTTCTTCACGATATCAACGCATTTCACCGCTACACCGTGAATTCCGCCCTCCTCTCCTGTCCTCGAGCCCCGCAGTTTCGAATGCCGTTCCACGGATGATCCGTGGGATTTCACACCCGACACGCGGAGCCGCCTACGCACCCTTTACGCCCAGTAAATCCGAACAACGCTCGCCACCTCTGTATTACCGCGGCTGCTGGCACAGAGTTAGCCGTGGCTTCCTCTTGGGGTACTATCACTGCGACCCGGTATTAGCGGACCGCCCATTGTTCCCCCATCACAGCAGTTTACAACCCGAAGGCCGTCATCCTGCACGCGGCGTCGCATCGTCAGGCTTGCGCCCATTGCGAATGATTCTCGACTGCAGCCTCCCGTAGGAGTCTGGGCAGTTCTCAGTCCCAGTGTGGCTGACCATCCTCTCAGACCAGCTACCCGTAAGCCTTGGTGAGCCGTTACCTCACCAACAAGCTGATAGGACGTGGGCCCATCTCAAAGCGCCAGGCCTTGCGGTCCCCAGCTTTAGACAGGTGCAGATGCCTGCACCGACCACATTCGGAATTATCCCAGGTTTCCCCGGGCTATTCCCAACTTTGAGGTAGGTTACCCGCGCGTTACTCACCCTTCCGCCACTGAACAACCGTTGTATTGCTACACCGACTGTCCCGTTCGACTTGCATGCCTCATCCACGCCGCCAGCGTTCGTTCTGAGCCAGAATCAAACTCTCCGTAAGGAAAGTTTTTTCGCTGCCCACCCTCTCGGATGCGCAGCGCGTCAATTCTGACAGGCTATCTCTCGATAACCCCGATCTTACTCAAACTGACGTATAACCTCACACAAGCCACACCACTTCTAAACCGAAGCGGCATAGCAAGTATTCCATTTTCAAAGAGCTGATCAACGAGACGAAAATACTCAATCGCCCTCTTCTAAAGCTCGAAGCGGGCGCTTGAGCAACTGCACGTTGATAAAGACCATGAGGCTTTTCAACCTCAAGTTCTGGAATGAAGCTAGTGGATGCCCCGCATGGTGTCAACGGATTTTTGAAAAAAATTTCAAAAAATCTCGCGCGTACCAAAATATACTGCATCATACTCTATATCAACGAGTTGAATAATACGACTTTCGTCATCTCGCGCTTGTTTGTGCCAGTATTTTCTGCAACTGTCACCGCATGAACTCCAATTCGCCTGAACTCATCGTTGCGCTGGATGTCGATTCCAGCCAAAAAATCGCGGAATTCCTCGATATTCTTCCCCCTTCTGTCGTTTGGTACAAGGTCGGCCTCGAGGTGTTCTGCGCCGAGGGACCCGACGCGATAAAGCCGATTTTGCGCCGAAATTCATCGGTTTTCCTCGACCTCAAGCTGCACGATATCCCGCGCACCATCGAGCGCGCCGTTCGCACAGCGGGCCGGCACGGCGTCCGCATGCTCACCATCCACGCATCAGGCGGACGCGACATGATTCGCGCAGCAGCGGAAGCCGCGCATGAATTCGGCGAAAATCGTCCCAAAATCGTCGCTGTCACAGCGCTGACCAGCCTTCAACAACGCGACCTCGCCGAGATCGGAATCGACCGCGCAATGCCCGACCACGTCCGCGCATTGACCGAACTGGCCGTCGAATCCGGCGCGGATGGCGTCGTTTGTTCTCCACTGGAAGTCAACGAGTTGCGAAACAAATTCGGCCGAGACGTTCTTCTTGTGGCTCCAGGCATCCGCGGCGCGGGCGATGCATTGGGCGACCAGAAACGCACGCTATCCGCAGCAGAGGCAGTCCGGGCGGGCGCCTCTCACCTCGTCGTGGGGCGCCCGATCTTGGGCGCGGCCGATCCGCGCGCTGCCGCGCAGCGAATCTTGAACGAGATTGCACAAGCCGCAGCATCGCCGTGACCGCTATGCGCACAGCCATCCGCCACATCGTCTGGGACTGGAACGGCACGCTGCTGGACGATACCGCGCTGTGCATTGACGTGATGAACGGCCTGCTGGCCGAGCGGAACATGCCGCCGCTTACCCTCGCGCGATATCGCGAAATCTTCGATTTTCCCGTTCGTGAATATTATGTGCGGCTCGGATTCGACTTCGCGCGCGATCCGTTCGAGGTCATCGGGGCCGAATTTATCCGCCGCTACGAAGCGCGCCGAGGCGAGGCCCGCCTGCACGCGCACGCGCGTGAAACGCTCGCCGCGCTGCGCCACGGCGGCTACACGCAATCGGTCCTCTCCGCGTACAAACACGACACGCTCGAATCGCTGCTTGCCCAACATGACGTGCGCCATTTTTTCGACGACGTGCTCGGCAGCGACAACGTGTATGCGCACGGCAAGGTCGAGCAAGGCTGCGCATGGATCCGCGCGCGCGCCATCGATCCCGCGACCGTCCTGCTCATCGGCGACACGCGCCACGATTTTGAGGTCGCGCAAGCCATGGCCTGCCGCTGCCTGCTCGTCGCCGACGGCTATCACCCGCGCGAAAAACTCGAGCCGCTGGGTGCGCCGGTCGTCGATTCGCTGCGCGAGGTCGCACGCGTCGTCACAGCCTCGTAGCACACACCGTTCACACCCCTCCGGGCCGGCGTCTTTGCAACGCGAAAATTATGCGCTCAACTCCTCGCACCACGTTCGCAGGACCAGTCGCCGGGCACTTCCACATACGATCCTAACAAAATATCTCGACTTTTCGACAGGATATCCGTAATCTGAATTCGATGATGATTCACGTCAGCACGTCAGCACGTCAGCACGTCAGCCTAGCCTGCCTCATCGCGGTCTTCGTTGCGTATAGTCGCCGCCTGCTCCTCAGCCTTTCGGTTTTGATCGGTTCGACATTCGCCGAGTCGGTGAATGACGTCCGCGAAGTTCAAATCGCCTTCTCCCCGCGCGGCGAGGCGGCGCCCCTCATTCTCCGCGAGCTGCAATCCGCCCAGCAGCGCGTGGATGTGGCCATGTTCTATTTCAGTCACGCCGTTCTGGCCGATACATTGTGCGTGCTGGCCCGGCGCGGGGTATCGGTCCGTGTGCTGACGGACGGACGCATGAATCGGCCGGCTCATCGGCCGCTCCTCGATCGTATGGCGGCCTGCGGCGTCTCGGTGCAATTTCTCCCGCTACCCAACGATGCGCGTATGCACCTGAAGTGCGCGGTCATTGATGAGGCAACCGTCATTACCGGCGCGGCGAATTGGTCCCCTGCTGCGTTCGATCAGAACTTCGAAGACACGCTCGTTATTCGATCGCGCGAGCTCAGCCGCCACTACAGGGCAAAACTGAATGAGCTTGCCGCAAAGGCGGAAAACTTGCTTCTCGATTCAGCGAGCGTCGACCGGACGCCGAGCCCCAAGTTTGCGGCAGCGCAACAGCAACCTCCACCTGCATCCGCAGCGGAGGCCCGGATTCCTCCGAAGATCGCCGTTCGAGACGTTCGGCAGGCCGCCGTGCACTTTTGCCCGGGACGCGAGGGCATCCGGCATGTGTTGGCGCAAGTCCGCGAGGCCGCGCAACGTATAGACATCGGGATTTATCTGATCAATGACACCGAGGTGGTCAATGCCTTGACGGATATGGCGCGCAGCGGGCGCGTAAAAGTAAGGCTGCTGGTGAATTCGGGAATGCTGGACGGGACCTTGTTGCCGCGCCTTCAGACATTGTGGGACGCAGGCGTCGAAGTGCTCTATTTCCAGGCAGATCGCCGCGCGCTGCACCTCAAGTCGGCCGTGATTGATGGCCGCTACGTCTGGACCGGCACCGCGAATTGGACGACCGGCGCGTTCGATCTAAATGTCGAGGATATGCTTTTCTTCGAGTCGTCGGATATGGCGCGGGCCTATACGGCCGCGCTCGACGGTATCGCCGGCGTGAGTCAATCGTTCGCGCCATTGTCGCTTGGCCATCGAGCGGCCGACGTGGAAGCGCGAGCGGATTACAGTCGATCCGGATGGCTTACGGGCCTGCCGCCCACGGGACCGCGCACGAATTGGACGTCCATCAATGTGTTCGGCGATCCGCCATTCCCCGCGTTCGAGACCCGCGCGACGGTGAGCTATCTGCCCGACGAGGAGTACTTCCCCGTCCTGCTCAACCTGGTCCAGAGCGCGCACCAATCCATTCTTATCACCATGTTTGCCATGCCCGAGACCAAGACCGCAGCGCCCTATCGGGAACAGTTGCTCCATGCATTGGAGCAAGCCGTAAAGCGGGGGGTTTATGTGCGCATGCTGCTGCACATGCCGACGAGTCTCCAGGACCGGCTTCATGAGGCCCATTCCAACTGGGCCGAAAAGCTGCGGGCGAAGGGGATAGACGTGCGGTTGAACCTGCCGCACATCCATCTGCACGCCAAGACGGTGGTGGTGGATTTGGCCAAGATCCTGATCGGTTCGCACAACTGGTCGGAGGGCTCCCTTTCGAGCAGGGCCGTTTATGAATCCAGCGCGCTGATTGTGCTGCCCCGGCAGGACGTCCGCTTTGCCGATTATCTCTTCAGCCGCCAGGCCATCAGCGACATGCGCAGCCGTGAGCACTGGGAACAAGAGCTCACGCTCCTGCGCCACGCAGGCGGCATGCACTCGAAACAACGCGCCGCCTTCTTCCGCGACAAGGAGGCGCCGGCAACTCCATGACAGGAACGCTTCCACATCCAAAGCCTGAAAAGGTGGACGCCGGCCTCCGGACGGCGTCTCCCAATGCCTGCCATGTGACGAGACTGCATATTGCCCTTGCCCTGCTTCTACTATTCCATCCGCCTCCAACTGATATCTATGCCGCGCTCGACCGCGTGTACCTGCGCGACGGGCGCGTCCTGGAGGGACGAATCGCCGGCGAGCGCAAGGTCAATACACCTTCGTCGCCGAATCGCATCTTCAGATCCCCAAGGCGGCGGTCATGTTCGGGCAAAATGGGGTCAGTCCGCGGGCAAAATGGGGTCAGTCCGCACATAGTTGCAAAACGCAAGCGGGAAATGGGGTCAGTCCGCAGCCGGAAACGATCTGCGGCGCGGATGGAACTGCGCGCTGGCGAGATTCTGGAGGGTACGCCGTCGGATGCGATGGAAGAGGAGTGGCGACGATTGTGCCGGGGCTGGTATCTGGGCGGAGAGACGTTCCGGGATCGGCTGATGGATCGGATCGATCGTGTGGTTCGCGGGCGCCGGCGCGCTTCATATCGATCCGAAGGGATGCGAACACACGACGAACGCGAAGCCGTGCGCCTGTTGAAGGAGTCGTGCAAAGCCCTGGGAGTTGACCTCCCCGATTTACGGAAAAGACGACAGACAGACGAGGTCAAACAGGGGATCGCGTGGTATGTGAAGAGTCGGAGCACGATAGAAGACGAATGGCTATGTCGGAAGCTGGTAATGGGATCGCGGACGAATATCTATCGAGCGGTCAGCCGGTATCGAATCGCCGAAACCTCCTCGATCCGCAACATCCGAAAAAAGTTGGAACTATGTGCGGACTGACCCCTTTCTCTTTGCCTTTCTCTTTGACGACCCACGCCGACTCTACCAAGGCCCACCTCAGTCACCACCCTCCCGGCATCGTCGATGATGCTGACGATTGAGTAGCGTATGTGGTAGCCAATACCGATGTAGTTCATGGCGGTTACCTCTGAGTTCTGTGGCGGGCCCCTATGGCCGCGCCTTCAAAAGATGATGGGCATTATGCCGCATCTGCGGAGCTCTAACCGCCTTTCATGCTATCTGACCCTTTTCTCTGAAGAGGGCGTGGCGGAGGGGGTGGGATTTGAACCCACGGACCACTTTATGGGCGGTCTCTCGATTTCGAGTCGAGTGCCTTAAGCCGCTCAGCCACCCCTCCAAATCGTTGGTCAATCAAGTGCCGAACCTACCCACGTTCGCCCAAAAGCGCAAGGCGAAGGATCGTCCGACCAGCGCCGGGATTACAAGTGGCGGTCGGCGTAGTCGAGCTGCCACTCCCAATCTTGAAGTTCATGCCCGTGCGCGCCTTCGCGGATGTGAAACGCAATGTGTCCGCCGTGAAGCGGCATGTTCAGAGGCGGGATCGTCTCCGCCTCAACGCCTGTCAGCCCGTAGAGGCGCCACGCCGGATCGGCGTAGCGACAGGCCCAAAAGTCGCGCGCGGGTATCGCGAATTTGTCGTTCGATGCCGCGGCGATATACACGCGCCGGGGCGCGATGAGCGCGAGGAACTGGTGCTGGTCCACCGGCATCCGCGCATCTTCGCCGACATACGCCCGCAGCCGGGCGCTGAACCAAAAGGGCGAATAATTGAACAAATGCTCGATGGTGTCGTTCCCTCCGGCGATGCGGGAGAGCGCGGAGCCCAATCCGACGGAATTGTTGCCGACAGCCAGCGCGACGCGCTCGTCCTCTATCGCGCACCACAGGGCCGCTTTGCCGCGCCGCGATTGACCGAAAACGACCACGCGGCGGGCGTCGAGGTCCGGGTCCGTTTCGATGTAGTCGATGACCCGGCTCATGCCCCATGCCCACACGGCGAGCGTTCCCCATGCGTCATCCGGACGGCCGTCCGGCCACGCGACAGGATCGAACAGGCGCTGCACGCCGTCTTTCATTCCGTCCGCCATGTCCGGCGCGACATCGCTGACGTGGAAGGTCGCAAGCGCATAGCCGCGCGCCACGATGCGCTCGACGGGCCACGGCGCGCCGCCGCGCAACCGCGTGCGCGGTTGGCCGGTCGAGCGCTTTGTGCTCTCCGGCACGGCGGGATCGTCGGAGAGCGCATGATTGCCGCGCGCGTTGGGGCCGAGAAATACCGGGGCGGGGCCTGTCCGCTGATTTGGAATGTAGATCAGCACGTCCATGAACGGCGCCGCAGGGTCGTCGGAAAAGTGGATGCGCACCTGTTTCCGCGCGGCGAGTCCCTCGAAGGCGGAGCCCGACTCCACGAGCGCAAACCGCATGCCGTCCGGGCGCCCCACCGGCGCGCGGCCATAGACGTTGGCGCGATACCATTCAAGCAATTCGGGCCGACGCAGCGTCTCCCACTCTTCGCGCGTCGTGATGGGTTGTCCGTTCTCCATCCGCAGCAGCTCGGGCAGGTCGGGCGGCGTCGAATCGTCGGCCATGGCGAATCCCCCTAGGCAAAGCATCATGACCCACATACGGAGCCGATTCATGCGATCAGCCTCCCGCGCGCAGCGCAGTATTCCCGGCGGGGATGTCGTGGGCCTTGCCGTTGACGATCAGCGTGAACGGCGCCGTGCTGCGCACGCGGATATTGCCTCCGCCATCCGTCAGGATCGTGGCGGTGGTATTTCCGAACCGCAGGTTTTCGATCCCGTGCCGGCCGCTGCGATAGAGACGCCATTCGACGACGTTTCGCTGCGCGTCGATCGTGTGGAAGCCCAGCACGTTTTCGATCAGCAGCGAAATCGGCGGGAGCGAAGACCATCCGACATACAGGCGAACCCGCGCGTCGGGCAGTTTTCGGCCTGTCTGCTTGTTGATTTTTGCGGGCTTGCTGGCGGGGTGGTCGCGCGATGGGCTCAACGCCTCCCACAGCGTCGCCGGCTCCACCGCGCGATACGTGCGCAGGGAATGGTGGAGCGCGCGGTATGCCAACGCGTTGGCCTCGTCGTGGAACCCGTATTTTTGCAGCGCCTTGGTCGCCATGTAGGTCGTCGGCGGCCAGACGCCGCCCCGCCAATAATGCCCGTCCGGCAGCGCGTCGATATAGTCGGGGTCCGTGCGGGCGAGGGTCGGCCATGGACGTTCGCCGCCGAACACCTGTTCGTCGAGCGCGTGCTTGAGCATGCGGCGCGCCTGTTCCGGCGAGCACATCTCCGCGAGCATCGGCCAGTAGGACGCGGGTGTCATCACCTTCACCGGTTTCAGCGTTACGCTGTCGATGTCGTAGTAAAACCCGTCGGCCTCGTCCCAATAGTGCGTGTTGACGGTCTGTTTGATGTGCTCGTAGCGGGCGCGCCACGCCGCCGCTTCCTCCTTAAGGTCGACGGCGTCGGCGAGGCGGGAAATATACAGCGCGGAAAGGCCCTGCTGCGCGAGCGCGTCCACCCAGAGGATCTCATTCGCCGCGCCGCGGCCCCGCGTGGTGTTGTCCATGCCGCTGGGGTACCGATTCCAGAGATAGCCGTGCGGCGTTTTTTTCAGGCGGACGGGCGCGCTGACCTTTTTTTCCGTGTCGCTCTCGAAGCGCCAGCCCGGCTTGAGCTGCTCGATCCATTCAAAGTGCCGCTGGAGATAGCGTGTGCGACCGAGCAGATCTTTCACGTGCGCCCGATCGCCGGTGAGTTTGAAAAAGTCGTATTCGACCCACGCGAACAGCGGCGGATTGTCCGGATGCTGGATGTTCAGCGGATAGAGCCCGTCCCACCCGTCGTGCAGCGGCACGTAAAAGTTCTTCATGCTCTCGATGGCGGGCAGGACATCGGGCGCGTAGCGCGCGAACAGCGCCATGAAGCAGGTGTCCCAAATCCAGATCGAGTGGTCCCATGCGCCCGGCCACAAATAGGGCGACTGCGGAAGACCCGGTTTCTCCCGGATGCTGCCGTGCGCCAGTTCCCACGCCTTCCAATACAGCTCCACCAGCCCCGGGTCCTCGTCCAGCACCGGGTGGGGCACGCGCGACTTCCAGTCGTCGGCGATAACGGCGTGCGCCAACAACCCGCTTATGGCGACTCGCACGATGCGCTGATCCATTTCATCATCTCCCGCACCCCGCGCGGACCGCGCTCCGGACGCCGCCCGCCGCGAAATGAGGTTGCAAATAATCGGCCATCCGTCAAAAGATACAACGTTATATTTCATCGTCAATCGGTTTCGACAGTCCATCCACAATCGCAGCGCATCAACGCGGAGGAAAAACATGACACGAAGAATCATCGGGCTGGCGCTTGCCCTGCATCTGGCGTGCGCCGGATGGGTGGGCGCGGCGGAGCACGTGCGGATCACCGCGGAGGGCGGCGGCGCGGCGGCGAGGGCGCCGGAGACCGGCTCCGTCCTGTTCCAGGACGCAGATCCGCTCAAGGTGTTCGAGTGGGCGATGTTGAACTATCCGGTCACGGTGATCGGAGCGGGGTCGTATCGAATTGCGGAGCCGGTCCGCATCCCGCGCGCCGATATCGCGCTGGTGATCGAGGAGGACGCGGACATCGAATTGGATATCGGCGCGCTTCCGCGCGTTCGGCCGTATGCGCCGTGGACGCCGGTGATCTACAACCAACGGCACGACAACGCGACGGTGGTGAACCTCGGCACGCTGCGCGGACAGCCGAAGTCCGGCGGCGTCGCGATTCTGTACGACGGGCGCGCGGACGGCGAACATGGACTGCGCGGAGGGCGCATCGTGTCGACCGGCATGCAGGGTCTCCGTCCTGCAGTCGGCACAATAATCTCACTCGTCGATTGCGCGGAGGTCGAGATCCCGATGGTGGTCAGCGACGGCTATCGTATTGCCCCCGTCGAGTTGGAGGGATGCAAAGACGTCCGCATCGGCGTGGCGGCGGCAGCGCCGCGGCCCAGCCCGCGCCCGGTGACCCTGCTCGGGCGGAATGAAGGAACGCGCATTCGCCGCGTGGTCGGCGCGCAACCGCTGGATCAGGCGGTGCTCGTGCGGAACTCGCCCGGCACGGTAGTGGAAGAAGCCATCGTCATCGGCGATCCGATGGCATTCGTAAAATTGTTCCACGTGCATGAATACGAGCCCGGCAGCGCCCGCTTCACCCGGCGTCCGTTCATTCCCGATTCGGCGGGGTCGAAGGCGCTCAAGGAAACGATCGTCAATCGAAAGGTCAAGGCCTGGCCGCAGACCGTCACGCTGGAGAATTTCCCGGAATCCCTGCCGCGTCTTTCGGTGCGCGTTGAGCTGGACGCGGTCTTCATAGACGGCGAAACGGAGCGCGTGCTGGACCAAACCTTCGAACTTGAATTGCTTTCCGCGGGCGAGTTCGCGGCCGCGCCCGAACCGCTGTTCGTGTCGGTTGCGGACGGCAAAACGAGCGCGCGCAGCGCTCGATCCCGCGCGGTAAAGTTCATCTCCGCGGACGCGCGCGAGACGCTGCACTGGGCGATGGCGAACAGCCCGATTACGGTGCTCGAAGCGGGCGTCTATGTGGTGCCCGGCACGGTGACCATTCCGCGCGACAACATCTCGCTCATCATCGCCGAGGGCGCGGAGCTGATCCAGGATCCGGCCGTCGTGATCGAGCCGATGCCCGGCGGTCGCGGCGGCTATCGTCCGCTCATCCACAACCCCGGCCATGATCGCGTCGAGATCATCAATTTCGGCACGCTGCGCGCGCATCCGGGAATGCGCGGCGTCGGCATTCATATCGACGGCCGGCGCGACGGCGAGCTGGGCATCGACGGCGGCTTGATCTTTGCCGTCGGCGCGATCCACGCCGACGATGCCGTCTGGGTGGTGGACGCGAAGAATATCCGCATACCGCTTTTGTCCTTCAAAGGGTACGGCAATGCGCCGCTTGCGTTGGAAGGCTGCGAGGATATGGAAATCGGCGCGCTCACGGCGCTGATGGGCGATGCCGCGTTCGAGAACGAGGCGCTTGATTTCAACAGTTACTGTCAGCGGGTGAAGGTCGGCCTGGTGATCGGCACCACGCCTGCCGAGGAAATCGTGGATGTGAACAACAGCCGCGACTGCGTGATCGGCGAAATACGCGTCTATCGCAGTCCGCGGGATGTGAAGACCGTCCGCGTCTTCGACCACCCGCCGGACGATACGCGCGGCGCGGTCGCGCGGGCGAGCAAGCGTCCGTTCATTCGATTCTCCGGCGAGGCGGCCGCGCAGCGCGAAACGATTGTGGAGCAATCGGTCCGCGGATGGACCAAAGATATCCTGGTGAAGCCGCTTGTCCGGACATGGCCGTATGCGGTGATCTCCGCGTCGCTTGCGGCGCAATTCGACGATGACACCGAAATGGGGGTGTTTGAAGAGTCGCTGACCTTGTCGCTTGTTCCGAAATAAACGCGGTCTCCGCCCGCGTGTACAGAATGGACGGCGAACAAATTTTTTACAGAGCATGGAGCTTGAAAATTAAAATTTTACAGAGCATGGAACTTTTCACCGCGGCGCCGGCTCTTCCCCCGCCCGTCCGCCGAAGACGGTTGGGCGAGGGGGGTGAGGGCTTCGACAACAGCCCCTATGACCGCGCGCACCGAGCGCGGCGGTCTATGAATGACCCGGCGCCGCAGTGAGTGTCATATTCCACGAGTCGCCGCGCCGCTTGCCGCGTTGTGTTGGTTTCGCGCACTTGCTACGCTCCGTTTATGCGGAAAGCAATCGTCATGCTGGCGGCGGGCCTTTTGATCCGCGCGGCGCAGGGGCAGGAGCCGGGCGCCTTGATATTGCTTAACGGCACGGCGTTGCGCGGAGAGATCGTCGAGGTTCGTGCTGACGGAATCGAAATCCAGGCGGGCGCCGCCGTGCGGTTCTATCCCTGGACCGCCTTTGCGCCCGGCACGCGATTCCGCTTTGATCCGCTCTACCGAGCGAATCTTGACGCCGCGCAGCAAGGCCTTCCCGTCGCGCGCTGGCCGAATCCGGCGGATGGCGACTACACGGCGCGGCCGCGTCCACTCGAAGCGCCGCGCGCGGAAGCGCCCGCCGCTTCCGTGACGCCGCTCTCGTTCACCGCGTTTCCCGCCATTCCCGCGAAATCGCGCGGCAGTCTGGTCGCGCTCGATCCCAAGGCGGGCGCGAATGCGTTGTCCTGGGGTCTTCGCTACGGAGCCGCCGAGACCGAGGCGGCCTATTTCATCTTCGAGTCCGCCGGCGAGGACGGTTTGCCGCCTGCTATGCATGTGTGGATCGCTGCGGACAAACGGCCCGAACGCGTGCGATCGAGCCGACGCGCCGACGGCGAAGAGGCGCGCGCCATCTTCCGCGAGCAGCGCTTCCGAGCGCAACGCGAGGGCGTCGACGTCTCGTACGGCGTCGCGCCTTCCGCCTCAACTCGTGCGCCCGGCGCGTTGCTGGTGAGCGTGGAAATCGAATTGAAAAAAGACGGGACCTCTTCCTCCTTTGCGCTCGTCGGCGCGCCGCCGGGCGTGTTGTCCGGCGATGGGAACGTCGTCGCGCGCGACGTGCTTGCGCCGCCCGCCCTGGTGATGGCGCTCGACTCGATCGACAACAAGCCGGTGTTTGCCGGCGCCGTGCGCATGGGCCGCCTGCGTCTGATCCCGCGCGGCGGAATGGACCGTGCCGTCTCCATCAAAATCGCCGACGAGCGGGGCGGGGAGGCGTTGGCCGCCAAAGTCCCATTCACTGGCGACGCGCCGACCGACAAGCACTCCTTCGTTGTCCCGCTCGATGGACTGACTGCGGGGCGCAAGTACACGCTGAACGCGCGGATCGGACTCGGCCCGTTCCTCGGCGAGGTTTCGTATCAGGAGCACTTCGTTTTGAGGTGATCCGCCGCGCGGCGCTGGCGCACTGCTTCGTAAAGCAGCAGCGTGGTTGCCGCGGCCACATTCAATGAGTCGATCTGGCCCAGCATCGGGATGCGCACCCGCTCGTCCGCCTCGGACATCCATCGATCGCTCAGGCCGAACTTTTCTGTGCCGACCACCAGCGCGATCCCCTGTGTCATGTCGCACGCGGTGTATTCGCGCTCCGCGTGTGGCGTCGCCGCGAGGATGCGTATCCCGCGAGCGCGCAACCAGGCCAGGGCCTCCTCGGACGTCGCCTCTACGACGGGCACGCTGAACAGCGTGCCGATGCTGGAGCGCACGACATTCGGATTGTGGATGTCCGTGCAGCGGTCGCACACGATGACGGCGTGCACACCTGCCGCGTCTGCGGAGCGAAGAAGCGACCCGAGATTGCCCGGCTTTTCGATCGCTTCGGCCACTAGCACCAGCGGACGGTCCGGGGGCTGCACCTCATCGAGCCGCCGGTGGACCTGAGGGGTGAGTGCGATCAAGCCCTCGGGACGGTCGCGATACGCGACTTTCTGGAACGCCTCGGCGGAGCACTCGAACAGTTCCGCGCCCGCCTCCGCGCAGCGCCGTACGATCTCGGGTTCGTTTTCGCCCTGATAAAACGAGGGCGAGAAAAACAACGCGATCGGACGGCGGGCATTGTCCAGCATCCGCTTCACCTCGCGATACCCCTCCACCACAATCACACCGCGCTCGTCGCGATACGGCCGCTTCTGCAACCGGACCAGATCCTTCAACCGCGGATTTTGCAAACTGGTTATCGGTGTAATGCGCATCCCATCAATTCCGCCGCTCGCCCCATTCTTTTTGAATCCAGCTCGATAGGTGTGTATGCTGACATCTCGTGAGACTCGTTGTCCAGATTGCGCGTGCGACGTGTGCGGCATTTCTCATGGCCGCGCTTGCCGCGCCGGCGGCGCAGACGCCCTTCGCGTTCGACCGCTATCAAATCATCCTACAACGCAAACCCTTTGGCGACATGCCGGCGCCCGAGCCGCCACCGCCTCCTCCGCAGCCTCAGGGCGAATCGTTTGCCAAAAGCCTGCGCCTCTCAATGATCGTCGATGTTAACGACGGCGAGACCATGAAAGTCGGCTTCGTTGACACGCGCACCGGCCGCAGTTACCTGCTGATGCCGGGCGAGTCGCAGGACGGCATCGAGGTCGTATCCGCGAGTTGGAAAGACGAGGAGGCGATTCTCAAACAAGGCGCCGAGATGGCGCTGATCAAAATCGCGTCCGGCGAAGTGCGCGCGATTGGCCCCGGGCAGCCGCCGACCGGCGGGCCTGTCACCTCTCCCGGCGCCGCGCGGCCTTCGTGGGAGGAGCGCCGTCGCGCCCGCGCCGCGCCCCCGCCGCCGCCCGAACCGCCGCCGCCGCCGAAATATACCGGCGCCGAGTTGGAGCGCCATTTACAGGAATATCAGCTCGAAGTCATTCGCCAAGGCCTCCCCCCGTTGCCGATTCCGCTCACCCCTGAAATGGACGCACGCCTCGTGGCTGAGGGCGTCCTACCCCCCCGGTAGTACTCGAAATCGAACCAATCATACAGGAGAACGGACCATGTGGACCTATGAGACCGCGCTCAAATGGACTGGCGGCGAAACCGGAATCGAGCAGACCTCGGGTCGGCCGGATCTGACCTTCAGTTCGCCCCCCGAATTTGGCGGGCGCGAGACGATGTGGAATCCCGAGCTGCTGCTCGTTGCCTCGGTCGAGTCCTGCATGTTGCTCACCTCGCTGAGCGTCGCGCAGCGGCAGAAAATCGAGCTCAAGGGATACACCAGCACAGCTGTCGGGAAAATGGCCAAAACCGCTGAAGGACTCCGCTTTCAAGAAATCGCGGTTTCGGTCACATTGACTATCGCCCCCGGCACAGACGCGGCAAAAGCCGCGCAAGTCGTGCATACCGCCGAAAAATACTGCCCTGTTTCAAACGCCGTCAAATGCCCCGTCCCCGTCACCGTGACCGTGCAGACCACCTAAAAAGGGGTCAGTCCTTTATTCTTGATTAAGGCCGTCATGAGTAAGGGACTGACCTGTTCTTCGGCTGCGCACGGCATTACACTTGCGACGCGCGTCACGCTGCTGCGCATACTCGGCATACCCGTTTTCATCGTTTTGGTGGTCTATCACCTGCTCGCATTGTCGCGCGGCGAGGCCGACTCGATCTACCGCTGGTGGGCGCTCGCCGCGTTTGCCGCGGTGGCGGCGACCGATGCGCTCGACGGTTATCTCGCCCGTTCGCGGAATGAAGTATCCAACCTCGGGCGTGTGCTCGATCCGTTGGCCGATAAGGCGCTGCTGCTTTCGGCGTTGATTTTGCTCACGAGGCCGGATCTCGATGCGCTGACGCCGCACATCCCGGTTTGGTTCACCGCACTGGTTATCAGCCGCGACATCTTGGCGGTGGGCGGATACTTTTTGATCCGTCATCTCGTCGGGAGCGTGCACGTGCAGCCGCGCTGGACGGGTAAATTCGCGACCGTGTTGCAGATGGTCACCATCCTGTGGGTCCTCGCGCAATTGCCGGATCGGTACTTTCTTTCGCTCGTCGTTGCCGCCGCTGTATTCACTGCTGTTGCTGGACTTCAGTATCTGATCGACGGCCTTCGCCAGGGAAACGCTTTCGTCTGATCGGACGGGCGTCCGGCCTTTAGGGGCTGTTGCACGAATCATATCCTCCCAAACACCTCGCCTTGAGGGCATCTTTTTGCGGACATACCCACTCCGCCCTTCGGGCACCCTTCCTCCGGAGAGGTCAGCATCGCTGGGGGGCAAAATCCAAAAACAATCTTCTGAAAAATAAAGAAGGCGTCGAGATGTACGGCCGCGTCTCGCCGTCCTGTTCGGACAGGAATTCGCGAAGGACCGAACCCTGTCGTGCGTCCAGCCTTTGTTTGTGCCTAACAAATTATTAATTCGCCGCGCGCCGCATCCTATTGCGCACCCCAGCGGCGTTTCGTATGACTCCTGTACAGGAGTGCCTGCGATGTCGAAACATTTGTCCCTGTTGGACGCAACGCAACCGCCGCATCGTGTGACGCATCGCGTCACCGCGATCGCCGGCGATGGAATAGGGCCCGAGGTGATGGCCGCCGCGCGCCGTGTGCTCGACGCCGCGGGAGTTTCAATCGCGTGGGAGGACGCAGAGGCCGGCGGCGCAGCATTCGCGCGCGGCGTCGTTTCCGGCGTGCCCTCGGAAACCATTGCCTCCATCGCAAGAACGCGCGTGTTGTTCAAGGGTCCGCTTGAAACGCCCGTCGGGCATGGCGGCAAGAGCGCGAATGTGACGCTGCGCAAATTGTTCGAAACCTTTGCGAACGTGCGCCCTGTCCGCGAGATTCCAGGCGTGCCGACGCGCTTCAGCGGTTCCGGCGTTGATCTCGTCGTCGTCCGCGAAAATGTCGAGGACCTCTATGCCGGCATCGAGCACATGCAAACCCCGGAGGTCGCGCAGTGCCTCAAGCTCATCTCGCGCAAAGGATGCGAAAAAATCGTCAGACTCGCGTTCGAGCTCGCGCGCGCCGAGGGCCGCACGCGCGTCCATTGCGCAACGAAGGCAAACATTATGAAATTGACCGAAGGCTTGATGAAAAAGGTCTTCGAGGAAATCGCGACCGACTATCCGGAAATCGAGGCGAAGCACATCATCATCGACAACTGCGCGCACCAGCTCGTGATGAAGCCGCAACAGTTTCAAGTCATCGTGACCACAAATTTGAACGGCGATATTTTGAGCGATTTGTGCTCCGGCTTGATCGGCGGGCTCGGGTTTTCACCCTCTGTCAACCTTGGTCACGACGTTGCTATTTTTGAGCCTGTTCATGGTTCGGCTCCTGATATTGCAGGACAAGACAAAGCAAACCCGACCGCGATGATCCTGTCCGGTGCGATCCTGCTGCGGCATCTCGGCGAAATGGAGGCGGCGATCCGCGTTGAGAACGCCGTGTTGGCCACGCTGGAGGAGGGCGCAGCCCGCACACCCGATATGGCCGCGGGTGGTCCGTCTGTCGGCACCCGTGCCTACACCGAGGCCGTGATCGCCCATCTCGGATGCGCGCCGAAAGACCACGCCGCGCGCGCCGCCGCGCCGCTGCGGATTCCCGCGCGTATGGCCGGCGCGTCCATGCGCCCCGCGCCCGCGCGCGCCGCGATCGGCGTCGATGTGTTTATCGAGTCGGAGTCGGAACCTGAAGCAATCGGCTCGGCGCTTGCGGCGTTGGCCGTCGGCCACGGGTTTGAACTAAAGATGATTTCCAACCGCGGAACGCAGGTGTATCCGGCGCGCGACGCGGAAACCGACTGTGTGAACCACTGGCGCTGTCGATTTCTTGCCACTTCACGCGCGGCCGACATTCCCGCACGGACTCTTGCGCGGCTATTGGAGGCAATCGAGGTTGCCGGTTGGCGATGGATGCACATCGAAAAACTGCAGGAGTTTGACGGCGTTCCCGCGTACACCCGCGCCCAGGGCGAGGATTAGACGGGATTCAGAATAGATCGCCAAGCGTTGGCGATCTCCGCATGAAACGCGCGCGCCGGTAAAGGGGTGACTCTTTTCCGTCAAGAATAAAGGACTGACCCCTTTTGCTCTGATACCGCGCCGCGCACCTGCGCTCCGCGGTCATTTCCCGCCCGCCAAGAGCGCGCCGAGCATGCCGTAGATGGCGATGGCGATCCAGGGGTTGGCGGTGAGGGGACAGGCGCCGGTTTTACATCCGACGAAGCGATATAGGAGAAATCCCACCGCCGCGCCGATTGCGGCGCCGATGAGGGTTCGCAGCAACGGATTCATGGCGACCCTTTCACAACACCGCCTCCGCGGGAATCGCGAAGGCGTGCAGCCGTTCGTCCGGATAGAGCCGGCTTTTGAGCGCGGACAGGCCGTCGATCACCGCGACGAACTGCTCGGCGTTCAGCACGCTGAAGATCAGCGTTTCGCGGCCGGGGAAGGCTTGCGTGTCGAGATGCGCGCCGGTTGTCCCCATCCCGAGTACGTCGGGCACTTCGGTGAAGGCGCGCGCGCCCCGCGCGCGAAGCACGTCCCGAATCTCGCGTTCGCGCGATTGCGGGCCAATCACGATGAGCATCTTCATGATGGAACCTCCGGCGTGCGGTCGCCGTAAATCAAATAGTACACCACAGGTATCACGACGAGCGTGAATGCGGTGGACACGAACAATCCGAAGATAAGCGACCAGGCGAGTCCGCTGAAGATCGGATCGAGCGTGATCGGCCACGCGCCGAGCAGCGTCGTGCCGGCGGTCAGCACAATCGGGCGGAGGCGAACGGCGCCGGATTCGAGGATCGCGTCCTTGATCGGACGCCCGCGCTCGACTTGCAGGCGGATGAAGTCGATCAGAATGATGCCGTTCCGCACGACAATGCCGGCCAGCGCAATCATGCCGATCATGGCCGTCGCAGTGAAGAATACCGGATCGGGATAGCCTGCGACGGGCCGGTTCACCAGCAGGTTCAAAATCCAGAAGCCGGGCATGATGCCGATCATGGTCAGCGGAATGGAAAGCATGATCACGCCGGGTAAAGCATACGAGCGGGTTTCGTAGACGAGCAGGACATAGATGCCGAGCAGCGCCGCCGCAAAGGCGAGTCCGAGATCGCGGAAGACATCCACCGTGATCTTCCATTCGCCCTCGCCGCTCCAGTCGGCGCGAATGCCATCGGGCAGCGGGTGCTTCTTGAAGTGCCGTTGCAGCGCGAGCACGGGATAGGCGGGGCCGCGGCCTGCCGTTTCGGCGGTCACATAGACCACGCGCTCGAGATTTTTGTGGAAGATGGTTTTGTCTTCAAGGCCCTCCCTGAATATGCCGATTTCGCCCAGTTGAACCAAATCGCCGCCTCGTC
The DNA here is from genome assembly GCA_937958885.1 of uncultured bacterium. Taxonomy (GTDB): domain Bacteria; phylum Verrucomicrobiota; class Kiritimatiellia; order CAIVKH01; family CAIVKH01; genus JAMLJG01. Next base: position 50,141 of record CALGMT010000015.1, read on the forward strand.
CTTTGACGGGAATTGTTTTCAGCCGCTCGACATCGGAGCGCTGGGCGCGGGGCAGTTGCAGGCGGATCACGGTCTCGTTCTGCTCGCCCGATTCGTGCAGGGTGCCGACATCCGCGCCGGCGAGCGCCATGCGCAGCGTGCGGACGGCGTCGTCCACAGATATGCCGTTTCGAGCGGCTTTATCGCGGTCGAGTTCGTATGTCACTTTTTTCTGGTCGGCTTCGACGTAGTCGTCCACCTCAACCACACCGCGCTCCGCGCGCATGCGCGCCTTGACGATCTCGGCGGCGGCGATGAGCTCGTCATAGCGGTGGTGCGGTCGCCCGTAAATTTCGGCGACGATGGTGGCGAGAACCGGCGGTCCGGGCGGCACTTCCACGATCTTGACCATCGCGCCGTTGCGCCGGGCGACAGCTTCGACGTCGGGTCGGATGCGCAGCGCGATGGCATGGCTGTTCATGGCGCGCTTTTTGCGGTGTGCGAGGTTGATGCGTATATCCGCGACGTGCGGACCCTGGCGCAAGTAATAGTGGCGGACGAGTCCGTTGAAATCCATCGGCGAGGCAGCGCCGACAAGCGAGGTGAAATGTTCGATCTCCGGCACCGTGCGGAGAAGGTTTTCCAGATCGCGGACGACGGCGTCCGTGGCTTCGAGCGGCGTGCCTTCGGGGAGATCAACGATGAGCTGCAGTTCGTTCTTGTTGTCGAACGGCAGCATCTTTAGCGGGACGAGCAGCAGCGCCATCGCGACCGCCGCGAACAAGAGGCCGGCAACGATCCACAGCAAGCGACGCGCCTTTGCGCGCGAGTCGATGAAGGGACGCACGATGCGGGAATAAAAACGAAAGACGCGGGAGCCGCTCACGTTTTGCTCATCGGCATGCGCCTTAAATTTTGCGTTTTTGAGCATGATGCTCGAGACCCACGGCGTAATCATCAGCGAAACAATCATCGAGCTGAGCATCGCCAGCGGGACGTTCAGCGCCATGGGCCGCATGTAGGGACCCATCATGCCGGTGATGAAAAACATCGGCACGAAGGCGACCATCACGGAAAGCGTGGCGAGAATCAGCGGCGGCATGACCTCGTTCATCGCGGTTTGGATCGCGTCGAGCCGCGGCTGTTTGCCGATGCCGAGGTGGCGGTAGATGTTTTCCACGGCGACGATCGGATCGTCGACGAGCAGGCCGAGCGCGAGAATCAGCGCGAAGAGCGTGACGCGGTTGATCGTGTAGCCGGCGAGATAATTGACCAGCAGCGTGAGCGAATAGGTGATGGGCACGGCGAGCGCGACGATCAGGCCGATGCGCCAGTTCATCACCAGCGCGATGAGGACGATCACCGTGATGATCGCCTCGCCGAGCGAGCCCACGAGATTGTTCACTTTTTCGTTGGCCGTTTGCCCGTAGTCGCGTGTGACAAGGGCCTCGACCTCATCGGGAATGATCGTGCCGCGCAGCGCGTCAATCATTTCGCGGATTGCTGCCGTCACGCGCACCGCATTGCTGCCTTTTTTCTTTGCGACGGCAATGGTGACCGCCGGCTGGATGTCAGATGATCGGGCCGAGGCGGGTCCGTATCCAAACCGGGAATAGGTGGCCGGTTCTTCGGGGCCGTCCACGATGTCCGCGACGTCGCGCAGGTAGACCGGCCGCCCCTCGTGCAGCGCAATCAGCAGGTCCTCCACCTCGCGCGCATTTCGCAAAAACGGTCCCGCGCTAACGCGCACGGTTTGGTTGGCCTGGTCGAAGGATCCGCTCTCCAGTTGCGCGTTCGAGGCCTGAATGGCCGCGGCGATTTCCCCGGGCGCCACGTGATAGGCCGCCATCCGATCGGCGTCGAGCTGAACCGTTACCATTCGGCGCTGGCCCCCGTGAATGGTAATCGCGGCGGTGTTGGGGATGTGCTGCAACCGCGCGACGACCTCTTCGGCGATGCGGTAGAGCTCGTGCGTGTCATAGCGAGCGCTTGTGAGCGCGATGCCCGCTACGGGCACGTCGTCCACCTCGATCGGCTTGATGACCCAGCCGGCGATGCCGGGCGTCGCTTTGTCCACATTCTGAAAGACCTTGTTGTACAATTTGATCAGGCTGGCCTCGCGGTCCTCGCAGACGAAGAAGCGGACCGTCACCACGGCCTGGCCGGGCATCGACATCGAGTAGACGTATTCGACGCCGTCGATCTGATAGAGCAGCCGCTCGAGACGCGAGGCGACGAGTCGCTCGACCTCCTCCGCGCTGCCGCCGGGGTACTGCACAAAAACATCGGCGAGCGGGACGACGATTTGCGGCTCTTCCTCGCGCGGGGTGGCGATGAGCGCAATGCCGCCGGCCGCGAGCGCGACGAACATCAGCAGGATGGCAAGATTCCCGCGGAGGAACGACTCGATCAGCCGGCCGATGCCTGAATGCGGGCCGCTCATCAGCGCGCCTCCGCCAGGATGGCGTCGCCGTCCGCCAGCCCGGACAGGATTTCGATCCGGTCGCCGCGCGCGGGCCCGGTTCGGACCAGGCGATCGATCACGCGCTCATCGCGCACCAACCCGACAAACTCCAACTGGCCCACGCGCCGAATGGCGGAAGCCGGTGCCATCATCAAGGGGCGGGGCGTTGTTTCCACCCACAATCGCCCAAAGGCGCCGGGTAGGAGATCGGCCTCCGGCCGATCAATGTTCACGCGCACGATCTGACTACGGCTGCGGGGGTCGATTTCGCCGACAATCTCGGCGACGATGCCCGTTGTCATCAGCGCGGGGTGTTCGATTGTGACCGCGACCGGCGCGCCAAGCGAAAGGTATGGAATCAAACGCACCGGAACAGCCGCCTCGACCCGCATGCGCGAGGGGTCGTAGAGGGACATGAGTTCCTGGCCGGGCGCGGCGAGATCGCCGACTTCGACTCGGCGCTCAATCACAATCCCATCGAGTGGCGCGGTGATGACCGTGTAGGAGCGAAGCACGCGAATGCGGTCCACTTGGGCGCGCGCAGTGTGGAAGGCGGATTCGGCGGCGGTCAGTTCCTGCTCGCTGGCGGAGCGCGCTTCGAAAAGCTGTCGGGTGCGGTTGTAGTCCGCCTCGGCCTGCCGCAGTTGGGCCTCAGCCGCGGCAAGTTGCTCCTGGATTTCGCGGTCGTCGAGCACCAGCAAGACTTGGTCCTTCGCGACGCGTTGTCCGGCGTTGGCGCGAACTTCGCGCACCTCCGCCTGCAGGCGCGACGCGATTTTGACGCGCTCCGCCGCCGAAACCGTGCCGACGACATCGACGCCGGGCGTATGCGATTCGAGCGCGAGCTCGACGACCGATGCGCCCGGCGGAAGCGGACGGCCTGGCGCATGGTCCACACGGCCTGGTTCGATTTTAGGTCCGCCGCAGCCGGCCAATGCCAGCACGGCAACAATCAGTACTCGATGCATAAAACGGCCTCCACAGTTGAGGGATACACGCCTATTGGAGACACCGCCCCTCTCCAAGGTTCCCCAAAAGTGCTCGGATGAGACGCCGTGCGTTTCGCCCCGCATTCGAGGAACTCCAAATTACGGGGGGTGGCATCCGACATCGGGCGATCGAGTGTGGTTGTGTGCCGCTGGTTTCAGTTCAACGCGCGTGCCAAGACTATCCGAAAGCCCATGTGGCGTATTCCTCTGGATGCAGTGCATTTTGCCGAATTAATCATTTTCTAACTTCAACAGTTTTTTCGTGGATGAGTATTATTCTTCGGCATATTGGGGAAATTCTGTAGATGAGGTTTGACATGGTTAACAAACAGATTGTGCTACTGCTCGTTGCCAGCACGTTAGCCTTTTCGCCTCACGCGCATGGGACAATAGCCTTCGATTCGGCCTCCGATCCCGCGTACGGTGGCGGGTGGACTAATGGGTCGAATGGCGGGTACGGATTCGGACCGTGGAATCTCAGTCATCCATCGCCATCGACCACGTTTGGAATTGGACCTTCGACGGCGAACGGCGATGGGCTAGATGACGGCGTGTATAACGGTGTGCCGAGCGACGGCGATATCGGCATCGCGCTGCGTTTGCAGGGAACAAACGCTACCGCAACAGCGGGGCGATTGTTTTCATCGGGTCGACTGGCCATCGGCCAGACGTTTTCCATCGATTTTGATAACGGGGATTATGGCTATGAAACCCGATATGCCATACAGCTTTATCAAACTGATTCCAGTTTTAACCCAGTTGATCTCGCATTTGAATTATTTCTACACTTAGGCTCTTTCTACGGATATTTGGACACTGGGTTTGGCACTACGACGTTGATTGAATACGGGACGGAAGGACTGCGATTCTCGTTCAGTCTCACCGGGGAAATTGATTATGGCACCGCAACGAACTACAGCTATGTCGCTTCGTTGGTGCGCGCCGACGGCGTTTCCACGTCCTGGACAGGCGAGGTGGCGTATCGCCCCGACTATCTGCAACTCGAACATTCTATCCCGATAGGAGCGGATGCAACGGTGAACGGCTTCTATGTCAACAATCTATCGATAGTTCCGGAACCTTCCACGCTGGCAATTCTTGTATGTGGAGCGGGATGTCTTTGGTTGCGTACGCGATATCTGGCGCATAGGGCGAGGGTCAAGGGATAGGCCGTTTAGGGGCTGTTGCCCAAATCATGTTCCCCCAAAACACCTTGCCCATCGGGCGCCGCAATGCGGAGTTAACCCACCCCGCCCTTCGGGCACCCCTCGGGAGGAGGGGACTACTCATTCGGTCCCCTCCCGGGAGGGGTCCGCGAAGCGGGGGGGGTGTTTTTCCCGGATCCGAACCGACCTTTGCTTTGCGAATATAGAGAACTTCTATCAACAGCCCGTTTGGGCAACAGCTCCACCGAGACCCATGCAGAGCTTCCAAACGACTGTGGCGCTTACGGGCTTCTGGGGCCGGCGGGCGGAAGATTGACAAAATCAGGCGTTTGGAGAATGATCCTGATGTCTATGAAGAGTAACCCTTCCAAAGACACGGCGGTTAACAGCGGTGTGACCGGGGCAAAGACCCCGCCTCCCAAAGGCATAACGCGCCGCCGGGCGATCAAGGTCGGCGTGTTCTCGCTGGCGACCGCATTGCCGATTGTGATGACCATCGCACCCACCGAGGCGCGTGGCTCCGACCCCTCTTAATCGCGACCCTGTCACGCAGCGCTGTTTCGGCGGGTCGATCATTGTTTCCCTTCAGGCTCCTGCGCCGGTGATCGCGGCGTATGAGCGGCTTTTCGCAGCGTTCCCGTCTTCCGCGAACGGCGAGGAAACGGAACGGCTTGAAATCCGAGTGATTGCCCAGGATGCCCGGTGGGCGGTTGAGCTGGACGGCCTGCGCGCGGCTGCCTTTGAGACGGCAGCGCACATCCCGCCGTTTCTCGAAACGCTGGTGTGCCAATTTCTGATCCAACACCGCGCGGACCGTATCCCGATCCACGCCGCCGGCGTGGCGTCGGCGGCGGGTGTCGTCCTGATGCCGGGCGAGAAGGGGAGCGGCAAGTCCACGTTGAGTCTGTGGCTGGCTCAGCGCGGCTACGCTTATTTCGGGGATGAATTGCTCTGGATCGATCCGACCTCCGCACTGCTGGAGCCGTATCCGAAGGCCGCGGCGATCAAGGCGGGGTCGTTCGCCCTTTTTGACGAGGCCGAGATCTTCGTCAGTCCGACGCGCGGGCCGCTGCGTTATTTCGCGCCCGGTGAAAGGGCGGCGCCGCTGGATACGGCTCGACCCGCCGCGCGGATCGTTTTCCCGCATTTCAATCGCGAAGAGCCGGCCGGGGTGTATCCGTTGTGTCCGGAGGAAACCTTGCTTTATTTGTCGCAGATGCTTTTCGGCGGGCTGGCGCGCAGGCCCGAGCGCTTTCCCGCCCTCGCGCGGCTCGCGCAAACGCCCGCGGTACTCGCTGTGTATCGGGATGCGCGCGAGATCGAGGAGTGGTTGCGCGCGGAAGTCCTATCATGAAGCGCGAGATCGAGCATCTGTGCGAGTGTCTCTGGTGGGCGATCGGTCAACGCGGGCCCGCGACGGCGGCCGAGCCGGATTGGTCCCGCTGGCTTGCGCTGGTGGACGAACACAAGCTCGGCGCATTCCTCTACAGCCGCTTGCGCGGCCGCGCCGAGTGGCCGGAACAGGTGCGATCCGCGCTGGCCGCGCAGCACGTCACCTCGGGATTTCTCAACGGGCTGCGCCTGCGCGAGCAGGCGCGCATCCTCGCGCGGATCCTCCCCGCGGCGCGGTGTGTGGTGCTCAAGGGCGCCGCGCTTGCGCTCACGCGCTACGCCGAAGCGGCGGAGCGCGATATGGTGGACTTGGATTTGTTTTGCGCGCGGCGCGAAGATGTCGATACAGCGCTCGACATCCTGCGCGCGAACCAGTACGCGCCGACGCGCGCGATACCCGGCCACCATCATTTGCCGCCGATGCTGCATCGCTCGGGGCGCCTTTCGGTCGAGCTGCACACCAATTTGACGACCCCCGGTTTGCCGTCCGCGTTTCTTGAACAATTCTTCGCGGATCGCGTGCACGTTTCGACACCCGGTGGAATCGCCGTGCCGGTGGCCGATCGCGCGCACCTTCTTTTTCATCATGGACTGCACACGCTGAAAGACCCGATTGAGAGCCCGCTGCTCCGCAATTTATTCGAGATCGCGTGGATGGCCTCCGACTTCGGTCCGGACGAGTGGACGCGGTTCACCCGCATCGCGGAATCGAGCGGGCGCAGCGAGGTCGTGCGCCGCGCGTTGGCGCTCGCGCGCGATTATTTTCCGGTGGACTTGCCGCCGTTCAAGCGGCCCCGCTACAGCTCGATCGAGTTTTGGGCGCGCCGTCGACTGGGCTGGATCGAGGACGCCATGCGCCCGGCGACTCGTCGCTTGCGCCACATCGGCGTGAAGCATTTCGACCGGATGCCGTCCGGACGCTGGCGCACGGATGCGCTCGACATGGCGCGTGTGGCGGCGGTCAGCGTGAAGAACGGGATTGCGCATCATGCGCGCGCGCGGCTCGCGCCTCTTCGCGGGGCGCTGCTGCATCGGGTGGAGGCGCATGAACTGGCCTTTGGCGAACATGCCGCGCTGTTGCGGCCCGAATCGGGACAGGTGTTTGTGTTGCGCGGCGATGCGATCGCCGTGTGGCGGGCGGCGGCGGCGCCCGTGTCGGGCGCGGAACTCTACCGCCGCCTGCTCGCGCAGGGCCTGCCGCCGCGCGCCGCGCGTCGCGCGGTGCGCTCGCTGTTGGCACTGGAGCTGATCGCGCCGGCGTCAAATACTGCTGGAGCGCACGGCGCGCCGGACCTATAACCGTGCGCTCGGGACCGAGGGAGTACGCGATGAGCATGACGATTCCATTTTGGAAAATGCACGGTGCGTCCAACGATTTCATCGTCGTCGACGATCGGGCGCGCTTGTTTCCGGAGCAGGACGCGGCGTGGCTGCGCGCGATCATGGCGCGGCGCACTGGCGTCGGTTCGGAGGGTGTCCTGCTGATCCAGCCGTCGGAGCGCGCCGATTTCCGGATGCGCTTCTTCAATCCGGACGGCGGCGAGGTCGATATGTGCGGGAACGGCGCGCGCTGCATCGCGCGGCTTGCGTTCGAGCTCGGGGTCGCGCCGTCGCCGATGAGGTTCGAGACGGGCGCGGGACTGGTCCGCGCGGAGATGCTCGGCGATCAGGTGCGCCTCGGGATGACCGTGCCGCGCGACTGGCGCCTCGGCGGCGAACTCGCGGTCGACGGCGTCGTCTATGCGTACGACTTTGTGAACAGCGGCGTGCCGCACGTCGTGGTCACGGTGGACGACGTGCGCGCGATCGATGTTGCACGGGTCGGCGCGGCGATTCGGTATCACGCGGATTTTGCGCCGAAGGGTACGAATGCGAATTTCATTCAAATCATGGGTCCGGACGCCATTGCGGTGCGGACGTATGAGCGCGGCGTCGAGGCGGAGACGCTCGCGTGCGGGACGGGCATCGTTGCCGCGGGCTTGCTCGCCGGCAAGTCGGGTCGCGTCGCGCCGCCGGTGCGCGTCACGCCCGCCAGCGGCGATGTGCTGATTGTGGATTACCGGTTGACGCCGGAAGGCGCGGAGGATGTGACCCTCACCGGGCCCGCTGTGCACGTATTCCGCGGGGAACTGCGCTACGGATAATTCGTCGGACCTCGGTCGTTCAGGCGTCGGACTCGTCGGCTTTGACCTCTTCCCAGACGCGGTCGAGCTCGGCCAGGGGCAGGTCGGAAACGTTTTGGCCGCGCGCATGTACGCGCTTTTCGAGTTCGTCGAATCGGCGGACGAACTTTCGGATGGTCTGATCGAGAATTTCCTCGGCGTTGTGATCGAGGAAGCGGCTGACGTTTACGGCGGCGAACAGCAGATCGCCGATTTCTTCGCGGATGGCCGCGGCGTCGCCGGAGGCGACCGCGGCGCGGATTTCGGCGATTTCCTCTTCCAGCTTGTCGAGGGCGCCGTCCACGTGGTCCCAGTCGAAGCCGATGCGCGCGACACGTTTCTGGACGAGGTGTGCGCGGCGCAGCGCGGGCAGGCTGCGCGGGATGCCGTCGAGCGTGGAGCGCGGCTTCTCGCCGCGTTCGGCTTTTTTGATCGCCTCCCAGTTTTTCAGCACCTGCTCGGGATTGTCCGCCTTCACATCGCCGAAGACGTGCGGGTGGCGGCGCACGAGTTTGTCGCCGATCGCGCGGGCGACGTCGTCGAACGCGAACGCGCCTTCTTCGGCGCAGATTTGCGCCTGGAACACGACTTGCAACAGCAGGTCGCCCAATTCGTCGCGAAGCTGCGATCGGTCGCCGCTGTCGATTGCGTCGAGCACCTCATGGCTTTCCTCGACGAGGTGGTCTTTGAGGGAATGCAGGGTTTGCTCGTGGTCCCACGGGCAGCCGCCGGGCCCGCGCAGGATGCGCATGATCGCGAGCAGGCGCGGCAAGGGCTCGCCGCCGGGATCGCGATGCGCCGGAGCGGGTGGAGCGGGGTCTGGCATCGCGCGCGGCCTAGCGCAACGAGGGGATCAGGTCGTCGAGTGTCGTGTTGATGTCGATATCGTCCCACGATTCGACGATCACATCGGCGCCGCTGAAGTCGTGGTGGCCCGTGAAGGCGTCCGGCGCGGCGATCGTGCGGAGGCCTGCCGACAGCGCGGATTTGCAGGTGGCGTGGCTGCTGCCGACAGCGACGCAGAATCGCGCCGTTTTGCCGAGCTGTTTTGCGGCCTTCAACCAGGCATCGGCGCGGGGGAACAGTTTGTCCTCGTCGCTGAACACGAACAACTGGATGCCGCGGCCTTCGAAACCAGCCGCATGAAAGGCTTTCTTGGCAAGCGCTTCCGGCAATCCGGTCAGCGCCGCGGCGGTCAGGCCGCGGCGCGCGGCCGCATCGAGCAGCTTCGCCATGCCCGGATTTAATGGGATTCGGCCGGCGTTGAATTGGTCGGCGAGCGCGCCGTTGAGGGCGTCGGCGAGTTCGCTTGCGCCGTCGTTGAGGCGGAGGAGTCCGATGAGCTGCGCGGCCAGCGTCGAGATCGGGCCGCCGCAGCGGGCAAACATCGCCATGTCGAGTCTGGTTTGCCGCGATTCGAAATGCGCGCGAGCGGCCTCGAACAACACCGGCCGAATCGGAAGGGCTGCGCCTTCGAGTTCGAAGAGGAGGGCGGCGGGCGGCGGGGCGCCGGCGGATCGAGTCGCGGGGGTGGATTCAGCGGCGGTGGACATAAATGGCGAGCTCCTTCGTCATGAGTAAGCGGCGAGAATAGGAACGGATATGCGTTCGGTCAAGACTCGGGCGGTTCAGGAGAATTCCGCGATGACGAGGGTGTAGTCGTCGCTGGCGGTGATGGCGCCGCGGTGGCCGGCGAGCGCGCGGGAGAGCCGCTCGATCACGACGGGGGCAGGCTCGGCGCCGTGAGCGCGCAGCAGCGCCAGGAAGCGCTCGTCGCCGAACTCCTCGCCCGCGCTGTTCATCGCCTCTGTGATCCCGTCGGTATAAAACACGAGCTTGTCGCGCGCACCGAACGAGCAATCCGCTTCGGGCCAGTCGCCCGCTTCGCACAGTCCGATGGCCGCGCCGGTCGGCATCGCGATCGGCGTCGCGACGCCGCCCGACGCCAGCACCGGCGGCGGATGTCCGGCGCTTGCGAGCCGGCAGACGGAGGCGCGCAGGTCGAACACGGCATAGATGATGGTCACGAACTTATCCGACGGGATTTCGCGGCCCACGAGGCGGTTGATCCGCGCGAGCGCAGCGCCGGGCCGGCCGACGATCGGGTCGGCGTCGCGCTCGGCTTTCATGGCTTCGACGGTCATTTTCACCAGTCCGGAGATGAGCGCGGCGCTCGCGCCGTGCCCGGCGACATCGGCGACATAGAGGACGATTCGATCATCATCCACCTGGAACGCGTCATACAAATCGCCGCCGAGCATTTCGCAGGTGACGAAGCATCGGTCGAACGAAAGTCGATCATGGCGCGGGAACTCGCGCGGAAGCAGGCCGAGTTGCACATCCTGTGCGAGTTTGAGTTCTTCCTCGTATTGTCGGTTCATCCGTTCCAGTTGCGCGTTGGCGGCGTGTAGCAGGCGGTTGCGGGTTTCCAATTCGCGCGTGAGGGCCTCGTTGCGCGCGAGGGCGAGGTGTTGCTTTCGATACAGCACGAGCACGACGGTGAGCAGCGCGTTCATCGCCAGCGCGAGCACCCACGCGGCGCGGCGCACGGCGGCTTTCTTGGACCGAACCGTATCCGCGAGCACATCGACGCCGACGATGGCGGCCGTTCCGCCATCCGCGCCGCGCACAGGCGCGTAGCCGGAGATCGAATCGGGATAGGGCGGGTCGGCGGTGACCGCCTCGTCCGCGGCGGGCGCATGCCACGCGGCGACCATGGCGGGGAAGTCGGTCGCGTCGTAGGGCGTGCCGGGCTGTTGTGCGCGCTCGTCGTCGTCGATGACGCCGTTGCCGTTTCGGTCCCGTTCGCGCTCGTCCACGATGTAGAGGTAGGCGGTATCGGGCGAGCCGGGCGTCGTATCGCGCCGCATGACGTAGGCGTAGCGCACGTCGGGATTTGCCGCGGTCACGTTGTCGATCAACTCCTGGATGCGCTGGAAACCGGGCCGCGTCATATCGTCGGGTCCATGTATCTGCGCCAGCTCATCCGGATCGAGCGCGGCGGCCAGGGCGACGGCGATGCCGCGCGCTTGTGCGCGTATTTCATCGAGGACGGCTTTATCGGCGGTGCGCGTCATCCATCCGAACAGCATGATGACGGCGAGCCAGCAGAAGATGAGGATGGCGAGTCGCGTGTGCAGATGGCGGGGCACCGGAACCCGCATGCGCAGGCGCCGCCGCTCTGTGGACTCCCAGCCTGAAGCCCCGCCCGACATGGCGGTAGAATGACAAGGCGCCGTCTCGCTTGGCGAGGCTTTTTGGATCGGCGTCAGGCGGAGCAGGCGCGGCGGTAGGCGTCGATTGTCAGGCGCGCGGTTCGTTCCCAGGTGAAGTGGGCGGCGCGCCGCAGACCGCGACGCGCGAGGTCTTCCGCGATTTCGGTGCGCGTGAGGACCTCGGTGAGCGCATCGACGAGCTGCGGAAGGATCGCGGGGTCCACCTTGCGCGCGGCGTCGCCGGCGACTTCGGGCAGCGAGCCGATGTTGCTGCAGACACAGGGGGTGCCGCAGGCCATTGCTTCGAGCAGGGTGAGGCCGAAGCCCTCGTAGCGGGACGGCAGGCAGAAGACGTCGGCGGTCTGGTATTCGCGGATAAGCTGGTCCGGCGCGACGTAGCCGGTCCAATCGACGTACGGCGCGAGGCCGAGCTCCTGCGCGCGGCGCGGGGCCTCGGGGTAGCGCGGATCGGGCGAGCCGACCACGCGCAGCCGCGCGGGCACGCCGTTTGCGCGCACGCCCGCGAGCGCCTCGACGAGGCGCGGGAGATTCTTGTAGGGATCGGAGCGTCCGACGTAGAGGATGATTTTCTCCGCGCGATCGCGCGGACGCGCGCCCGGCCGGTAGTTCGGCGAAACGCCTTCCGGAATGGCGACCACGCGGTCGGCGCGCGCGGGCGGGATGCGCAGTTCCTGAATGATGTCGCGCCGTGTGGACTGGCTCGGCGCGATGATCAGGTCGGCGCGCGCGGCGATGCTCAACATGAGGCGGCGATAGAGCGGAAACAAACGGGATTTCCGCGATTTGGGCGCGTGGTCGGGGAAGAGCAACGGGATGAGGTCGTGGATGGTGACCACGCGGCGCACGCGGCCGGGCCGGAGCAGCGGCATCATGTAGTTGGTCGAGTGGAACACATCGAAGCCGCGGCGAGACAGCAACCCCGGCAGCAGCGCCTGCCCGCGGGGACTAAACACCCCGTACGGCACGCGCAGTGCGCGGAAGCGCGGCGAGAGATCAAAGCGCGCGGCCGCGCGCGTGCGCTCCTGCACATCGACCCGGTCGAACAGCAGCGTATATTCATTTTCGTGGTCCACGCGCGCGAGTGCGCGGATCAGCTCCTGCGTGTAGAGGCCGATGCCGGAGAGCTCCGGGAAAATCCAGCGCGCGTCGATGCAGATGTTCATAATGACGCGGCCGCCTCGCCGTGTTTCGCTCGGAGGCCCTCTTGTTCGCGGTAGTCCGCGAGCGCGGCTTCATAGACCGCCCAGGTGCGGCGGGCGGTCTCGTTCCAGGTGTAGCGCGCGGCCCGCTCCGCGCCGCGGCGGCGCAGGTTGTCGAGCATGGCCGGCGCGCTCAAGAGCGCGCCGATTTCGGCGGCCCAGCGACCCGCGTCGATCGCGTCGAGCACGAGCGCGCCGTCGCCGCAGATTTCAGCGAGCGCGCCGCCGGGCGAGACGACGGCAGGCGTGCCGCACGCCATCGCCTCGAGGGGCGGGAAACCGAACCCCTCATAGAGCGAGGGCAGTACAAACAGTTCCGCGCCCCCGTAGAGCGCGGGCAGGTCGGCCTCGGCCAGGTCCTCGATCAGGCGGATGCGCGAACGGCGCGTCGAGCGCGCGATGCGGTCGAGGATCGGTTGATATTTCCAGCCGCGCCGTCCCGCGATCACGAGGTCGCCGTCGAATTTCGACAGGCGCTCGAAGACCTCGATCAGAAACGGATAGTTCTTGCGCGGTTCGAGCGTGCCGACGGTCAGCAGATAGGGCCGCTGCAGGTCGAGCCGTTTGCGCAGCGCGCGGACGACCTCGGCCGGGGGGCGGTGCATCGCCGGGTCGAGGCCCGAGGGAATCGCGTGGAGTTTCGTTGCGGGCGCGTCGAGCAGTTCGGCGACCTCGCGCGCGGTGAACGCGGAGACGGTGATGATCGCGTTCGCGCGCCGCACCGTCTCGCGAATGTGCGCGTTGAGATAGACGAGGTTCCGCGCCTCGATGGTTTCCGGATAGCGCAGAAAAGCGACATCATGGATTGTGACGACCGACGCGCCGCGCGCCAGGGGGGGGCGGATGAAGTTCGGGAAGTGATAGACATCCGCAGGTCCCGCGAACCAGTCGTAGGGCGGCCAACCGAACGTCTTCCACGCGAATTGAGGCGCGCGCCCGGGCATCCAGCGGCACCGGCGCAGCTCCGCGCCTTCGACATCGAACGGCGCCCCGCGCCCGCGGAAATCGAAGTGGAACAGGGCAAGCTCGCGCGGTCCGCGCGTCGGGCCGAGGTGTTCCGCGAGCATCTGGGTATAGCGTCCGACCCCGGCGCGCGCGCCGAGCGTGGACTGGATGTCGAGGCAGACCTTCATACGCCGCGCGCAGTGTAGCGAGTCCCCCGCCGCCGTTCCAGATATGCCGCGTTCGTTTTTCGCGCGCGCGATTCAGGCTGCGCTCCGTCATCGGGGGCAACGGCCTTCCTCTTCCGCGGGCGCAGCGTCGGAACTACAGCGCTCCCAATACGATGCCGGCGACACGCGTCCGGCGCGCACGTTGACAGCGGGCGCGGCGCGTGCGAATATCGATTTTCAACTGGAGCGAGATATCATGGCTGTACTCATGGGCATGTCCGGCGACGTCAAAGGCAAGACATACCCGATCGATGACAACGGATTGACGCTTGGCCGGAGCACAGACAATACGGTCGCCATCAACAACGCGACCGTGTCCGGCCATCACGCGACGATCCGGCGCGAGGGCGACGCCTATATCTTGCGCGATCTCGGTTCGACGAACGGCACCCGCGTCAATTCGCGCGAGGTGAAAGAGGCCGCGCTGCGCCCCAAGGATCTGATCCAGGTCGGGTCCGTCGAGTTCCTGTTCAATTCCGAGGCGATGAGCTTCGAGGACGCTCAGGCCGCCATGACGCGCACCGAGGTGCTCGAAAGCCAGGGCTCGGTCTCGATGCCGGAGTCGTTCGACAACATTTCGCCGTTCGGCGCGCGCCGCCGCGAGAATCTGACCTTCTGGGTTCCGCTCATCGTCGCGCTGGGCCTGCTCGCGCTCGGCGTGGTCATCTATCTGTTTATCAAGCTGTTCTCGGCCTGACCGCCCGCGCGTCGCCGCATTCGCCATGCGACCCGCACAGTCAGCCGGTTTCACCCTCGTCGAGCTGCTGCTCGCGGCGGCCATCGCGGTCCTGATCGCGGCGCTTGCCTGGTCGCTCCTCTCGACAACCGGGCGTTCGGTTTCCTCTCAGGAGGCGCGCGCGGCGGGACCCGCCGCCGCTGCGCGCGCGGCGGAGCGCGCGCAGGCGGACCTCGCCGCTTTGTTTCTGCCGGAGGGCGACGCGGCCTGCGCGCTCGCGCTGGAGGAGAATGGCTCGCGCATTGCGTTTTGCGCGGTGCGCGCGGCGGGCCGCACGCCCGATCTCGTGTGGAGCGATCCACGGCGCATCGAGTATGCGGTGGAAAACGCAGGCGGACCGGATGCCGCGTTGGTGCGCGTCGAAGAGGCGCTTGCGGGTCCGCTCGGGCGCGTCACGAACCGCGTGCTGTCGCGCGTCGCAGAGTTCGCGATCGAATTGCACGACGGCGCGGACTGGCGTCGCGCGTGGCCGCCGGAGGGCGTGACGCCGCCGCCGATTCCCCAGCGAGCGCGAATCACGGTTCGCAAAGAGGACATGGCCGACGCGATTTCGGCGGAGTGCTGGATTCCCGTCGGGCACTCCTTCACGTCGCGCATGGTCCGTTCGGCGGCCGAGTAGCGCCTACTCTGCGATGATCCGCAGCGCTTCGCCGAATTCTCCCGCGGGATGCAGCCAGCCCCGCAGGGTCCACGCGCCGGGATCGGTCGGCGTCCACACCAGCGAGGCGCGCGCGCCCGGCGCGGTTTCGCGAACGGGCAGCATCTGGGTGCGCCCGGCGTCCGACCGCGCGCGGACCCAGACGGCGCCGACGTGACCGGTGATGGACGGCGACCATGTGGCGACGCCGGTGTTCAGCCACTCAAGTTGAACCGGTTGTCGCGCGCGTCGGCGCAACGGTTCCGATTCCGGCGCCGGCTCCAGCCACTCCGCATTCACGTACGCCAGGGGCGCCGGCGCAGAGATTGGTTGATTGTCCAGGCCGGCCGCGGGGAGGTCGCGCGTGCCGCGCCCCCAGGCGGTCGGCCGCATTTCCTCGATCGTGTCCGCGCGCGCCTCATCGACATAGCGGTCGCCCCAGCTCCGCCACGCCGCGTCGGTTTCCGGCTCCGCTTCGCGCCCGCGCCAGACCGGCGTCGGCGCGGGTGCGCGCCGCCACTCGTGCACGCGACCGCGCAGTGCGTCGCCCCCGGGCCGCCAGCCCGTGTCGGGATTCACCAAGCCGATGTCGAGATCGGACGGCCCGCGCGGGCCGCCCGCGAGCGACGCATACATCAACCCCGCTGCACGCGCGCGCTGGAGCGCGCGTCCGGCGGCGCTCAACGCCTCCGCCTGACGCCGCAAGTCGTCGGCAGACGGAGGATAGGTCATCGGGGCGCCCGCGTGCCGCCACAACACAGGTTTGCCGCCCGCGGCCCCGCGGGCGTGCGCGGTGCGGAATTCCAAAAGCCCCGGCGCGGGCGGCTCCATGGCGGCGGGAATCGTGCGCGTGACGAAGTCGAGATGATGCGCGGGGGGCGGAAGCGGGTACTCGTCGCCGCCGATCGCGGTGAGGAGCGCGCCGTGCGCGCGCGTTTGAAGGAATCGGCGCGTATCGCGCATGCGGCGGCTCGTATGATCGTGAAGGAATCGCGCAATCGCGCGGCGCAGCGCCGGCGGCGTCTCAGCGGCGCGCGCGTGATCGGGATCCGGCAGCACGGCATCCGGATCGGCATTGAGCAGAAACTCCGCGTGCGCAGGGTCGCCGTACTGTTCCGCGATCCATGCCCGCCATGCGGCGCGGAGCGCGGTTCGGCTTCGCTCGTTATTCGGATCGATCGCGAGGTCGATGGCGACGGCGAACACGCGGTGTCCGCGCGAAAGGCGGAGCGCGGCGAGTTGGGCGTCGGCTTGCGCCCAATCGGGCGTCCACGGAGAGAGGGCCGGCATCCGAATCAGCGCCCACAACTGCCGCGGCCGCATCTCGTCGAGCAGATGGCGCAGTTGCGGGGCTTGCGCGGGGGTCGTGTAGTCGAGTTCGACGAGGTTGAAGCCCGCCTCGCGGAATAGATCGAGTTCGCGCAGCGCGCGGGCCATGTCGTAGCGATCGAGGTCGAGCGGGTTCCCCGGCGCGCCGGCGAAGACCGGATCGAAAGCCGCGCCGAAGAGCGCGAGCGGGCGTCGCCCGACGATGAAGCCCGCGCCGCGCACGCCGAGGCGCTCGTCGGAGGGGTCGTCCGCGGGGCGCTCGTCCGGCAGCAGGCGAATGCGCTGGGTGAATTCATCGAGCGATTTCACGCCCGCGGCGTCGGTCAGCGAGAAGCGGATCCTCACGTCTTCCGCGCGGGCGATCGCGCGCGGCGCTGAGCCGAGAAAGAGCGAGGTGGAAACCATCGCGATGGGGCGTCGCGCGCGGTCGCCGTCGAGCGGCTCCGCCAGCCGGCGAGTGACGACCCCGGCATCGTTTTCCATCTCCACCGAAATCCGCCAAGGCCCGGCCGTCGGCGACGCGGCGGCGATGCGCAGCGGAATCTCGATCGAGTCCCCCGGGCTCATGGCCGCGCGATCGATGCCGGCGTCGAGTATATACTGACGCTCGTATAATCTGCGCGCCGCGCGGCGGAGCAGTGCGCGTTGCGCGGCGGCATGCGCCGACGCGGGCGCCCAGCCGATCCAGCCCCACGCGCGGAGCGGCCCTTCGGCGGGCGCTTCAATCAATAGCGAGGCCGGCCATCCGCGCGGGTGGCCCGGGGGTTCGCGCGCCTCCGCGAGCGGAATCCAGCGCCGCATCTTGCCGGTCGCGCCCGTTGCCGTTTCCCGCGGGAACGGACTTTGGAATCGCAGCGCCCGCGGCGCCTGAAGCATGCCGCCGGAAAGCCCGCGAATTTCTCGGGCGTTCAGCGTGTAGTACTCGCGGAGCGGGCGCAGCATGGGCAGCGCCACGCCGTCGCCGCCGCCCGCGGGATCGAGGCCCCAGAAGAGGACGGGCCCGCCGCGCTGGATATGGCTTGCGAGCTGTTGCCAGTGCGCGGGAGTCAGCAGATGCATTTCGGGGACGACGAGCGCCGCGCCGTCCTGGCGAAGCCGCGGCCCGGCGGTAACCAGTTGCTCGACCCGAAGGCGACGCGCGTCCGGAAAAGCGGCGCGCAGGATCGATTCCGTGTCCGCGTGCATCGCGCCCTCGCCGGCTTGGAGGATGACAACCGCGTCGGGGTCCGGCGCGGGGCCCGCATCCCACGGTTCTTCTCGTGAAGAGCAGCCTGCGAGCATCAGCGCGCACAGCGCGGCAATAACCGCAACGCCGCCGGCGAATGAGCGCGCGTCCCGCATGTCAGCCTCGCCCATCGCGCGCGCCGCGATTGGCGGCTTTGACTTTGCCCGACAGGTCGCGCGCGAGGATCTTTTGCAATTTGACCAACAACAGCGGGTTGAGTTGTTCGAGCCGGATGAGCTTCTCCTGCGGCCACGCGAGCAGCCGCACGGCGCCGTCGGCAATCACATCGGCGGAGGCCGCATCGCCGGTGACAAAGCTCATCTCCGCGACAAACGATCCGCGTCCGAGCCGCGCCAGGACGACGCTGTCGTTGCGGACCACGACTTCGCCGTCGAGCAGCAACACGAGCTCGTGCTGTTTCTCGCCCGCGCGAATGAGCTGGCGCCCGTCCACCCGGCGGATCTCGCCCATTTCCCAAAGCAGCAGAAATTCGCGGCGCGTCATGGACGCGAACAGTTGCCGGTAGATCAGTTCCTGATCGCGCGGCAACCGGATCGCGCGCCGCTCGATGAGCAGCCCGGCCACGCGCGCGCCGTTGATGCTCAGAAATGCGAAGTTCCAGAACGCCATCGCGGGGTTGTCGGCAGAGAGGCCGTAGGCGGCGAGCAGGGCTTGCGCGACCATGAGCAGCACGCGCAGCCAGAGCACGTCGCGCGCGAGCAACGCCGCCAGCATCAATACATATCCGCCGTTGATCAGCCAGGCCTCGATGCCGTGCGTATTCATGCCGCTCCAGTTTCGCCAATCGGCGCGCGGGGGCAACACCGAAAGCGGCCCCGGTTCGGACCGAACATGAGGGTTGCGCGGATAATAGTATATAAATCGAAATATCCGTTGTTGCCCGCGCGGCGGAGGCATGACAAGATAACCGGTGCGAGGAGGTCGTCATGGAGCAATCTGAGAAGAGCCGATCGCCGCGCGAGCAGGAATTGAAGGCGGCGCTGGAGCGGTACTGGATATCGAACATGCGGCTGGTGGCGGTGTTGATCGCCATCTGGGCGCTGGTCGGATTGGGGTGCGGCGTGCTACTGGCGGATACGCTGAACCGGTGGAGCCTGCCGGGCACCGGCTATCCGCTGGGCTTCTGGTTCGCCCAGCAGGGCAGCATACTCGTGTTCATCCTGTTGATCTTCATCTATTGCGTGGCGATGAATCGGATCGATGCCCGGCATCGCGCGGACCTGCGCCGCATCGACAGTGAGACGGAGGGCGGGTCATGACCCTGATGGCGTGGACCTATGCGATGGTCCTCCTCTCCTTCTCGCTCTACCTGTTCATCGCGTGGCGCAGCCGCGTGCGCGACACGTCCGGTTTCTACGTCGCGGGGCGCGGCGTGCCGGCGATCGCAAACGGCATGGCGACGGGCGCAGACTGGATGAGCGCGGCCTCCTTCATTTCGATGGCCGGTTTGATCTCGTCGATGGGCTATGCGGGCGGCGTGTACCTGATGGGCTGGACCGGCGGGTTCGTGCTGCTGGCGCTTCTGATCGCGCCGTATCTGCGGAAGTTCGGGCACTACACCGTGCCGGATTTTATCGGCGACCGCTACGATTCGCGCGTCGCGCGCCTCGTGGCCATCCTGTGCGCGATCTTTGTGAGCTTCACCTATGTGGCGGGCCAGATGCGCGGAGTCGGCGTGGTGTTCAGCCGATTTCTGGAAGTGGATGTCAATGTCGGCGTCATCATCGGCGTCGCAATCGTCTTCATCTATGCGACCCTCGGCGGCATGAAGGGCATCACCTGGACGCAGGTCGCGCAATACTGGGTGTTGATCACGGCTTACCTGATCCCCGCGATCGCCATCAGCATCATGCTGACGGGCCGCTGGGTGCCGCAGGCCGGACTCGGCGCGGAGTTGAAGCCGGAACTCGCGGGCGCGGCCGGCGTGACGCTGCTCGAAAAGCTGAATCTGATCCATGCGGACCTCGGCTTCGCGAGCTACACGGAGGCGTTTGTCGGATCGTGGGATCGCCTCAATGTCTTCCTGGTCGCCCTCGCGCTGATGGTCGGCACCGCGGGGCTCCCTCACGTCATTGTCCGATTCTACACGGTCCGCACGGTGCAGGCTGCGCGGTGGAGCGCGTTCTGGGCGCTGTTCTTCATCGGCCTGCTCTACCTGACCGCGCCCGCGACAGCGGCCTTCGCGCGCTACTACATCATTTCGAGCCTCAATGGGACTTCTGCGGAGCAGCTCCCCTCGTGGTTCGTCAACTGGCAGAAGACCGGACTGGTGCTCTGGTTCGACGACGGCGACGGGCGCGTTCGCTATTCAGCCGGCGCGGACAACGAAATTTTCCGCAACGGCGCGCTGACCGCCGCCGAGCTGGCCCGGATTGCGCAGGAACACGAACGATGGCTGGTCACCGGCGGCGCGAGCGGCGCCGACGCACGCGCTGTGCTGCGCGCGAAGAAGCTCTCGGAACCGGATCGCGACATCATCGTATTGGCGACGCCGGAAATGGCCGGGCTCGCCAACTGGATCATTGCATTGGTCGCCGCGGGCGGCCTGGCGGCGGCGCTCTCGACCGCGAGCGGCCTGCTGCTGGTGGTGTCGTCCAGCATCGCGCACGACCTCTATTATCGCCTGCTCAATCCGAAAGCGACCGAGCGGCAGCGTTTGCTCGTCGGGCGCGGGGTGATCGGAATTGCCGTGGTGATTGCGGGCCTCTTCGGCATCTATCCGCCCGGCTTCGTCAGCCAGGTGGTCGCGTTCGCCTTCGGCCTCGCGGCGGCCAGTTTCTTTCCCGCGATCGTGCTCGGCATCTTCAACAAGCGCGTGAGCGCGGCGCCCGCGATCTGCGGCATGCTCGCCGGACTTGGATTCACCGCGTGGTACATCATCGGGTGCGTCTTCTTCGGGATGCCGCGATGGACGCTCGGCCTCGACGGACCCGGCATCGACCCGCAGGGCATCGGGGCCATCGGCATGCTGCTGAATTTCGTAATCACGCTCGGATTGACGCCGCTGTTTCCGCCGCCCTCGAAGGCGGTGCAGGATATGGTGGACGCCGTGCACGAACCGGAATCCGCCGGCCCCGCGCTCGTCATTGAAGCCGCGCCGGAGCATTGAGCGCGGGACGCGCGCGTTCATCCGCGCGCGAGGGCGAAGCCGAGCCGCGTCAGCTTCGATTCGAGCGCCGGGTCGGACGCTGCGAGGCGGACGGAGTAGGCGGGAAACTCGCGCCGGTCGGGATAGTTCGCGCGCAGCGATTGGAAATGGGCGCGGCGCGCCGCCGCGTCCGCGCCGAGTCCCGCGCGCAATGCGCGGTCGTCCGCGGCGATGTCGTACGCGCGCGACACGACGTTCGCCAGCGCCTCCATGTCCGTCCTCCCGCGCGGATCGAGGTCGAGGATGCGGGCAGGGTCGGGCGGCGCCGCCGGCGGCGTCCAGCGCGGTTCGACCTCCAGGAATCCGCACGCCGCGCGATAGCACATCTCCGTGCCTCGCACGCGGCCCTCGTAGGAATAGCCGGCGATGTGCGGCGTCACGAGGAAGGCGGCATTCGCGACGCGGGGGTCCACGTCCGGCTCGCGCGCGAAGACGTCGAGCAGCGCATGCGCGATCCAGCGCTGGTCTAGCGCGAGACGCAGACAGTCCTCGTCCACGACCTCGCCGCGCGAGGCGTTGATGAAGATCGCGCCGGGCTTCATGGCGGAGAGGAATCGGCAGTCCACCATCGCGCGGGTCGCATACGGCCCTATTTCGGTGAGCGGCACGTGCAGCGTGACTATATCGGATTGCGCGAGCAGCGCATCGCGCTCCATCCACATCGAACCCGGCTCAGCCGCCGCGCGCGGCGGGTCGTTCAGCAGCACGCGCAGCCCGAGCGCGGGCGCGAGCGCGGCGACGCGTGAGCCGACGTGGCCAACGCCGATAATACCCAGCGTCTTTCCCGCCGGCGGCTCGCCTCGCGCGGAGTGGAGATGGAGCAGCGCGGCGGCGAACCATTCCGCCACGCTGTTTGCGTTGCAGCCGGGGGCCGATGTCCACGCGATGGGGTGCTGGTTGAGGAAGTCGACATCGAAGTGGTCGATGCCCGCCGTCGCGGTGGCGACGAACGAGACGCGGCTTCCATCGAGCAGCGCGGCGTCGACCTTAACTTTCGAGCGGGTGATGAGCAGGTCTGCGTCGCGGACCACCTCGCGTGTGATCTCGCGTTCCGGGATCCAGACCACATCGCCGATTGTGGAAAAGGCCTCCCGCCCGAGGGTCACA
Source organism: uncultured bacterium (assembly GCA_937958885.1). Classification (GTDB taxonomy): domain Bacteria; phylum Verrucomicrobiota; class Kiritimatiellia; order CAIVKH01; family CAIVKH01; genus JAMLJG01. The sequence continues at coordinate 72,103 of CALGMT010000015.1, forward strand.
CTGGTCGCGCAGACAATCTTCACGTTCAAGAGTTTGCGGATCGGCGTTCGCGCTGACAATCTCGATTTCAAGCGGTTGGAATGGCGCCCTCACCCCAACCCTCTCCCACGCGGTGGGAGAGGGTGAGGCTGTTGACGCGGGCGGTGACC
>CALGMT010000016.1 GCA_937958885.1 uncultured bacterium
GAGACCGGGCGTGTTCGTGTACGAGGAGAGAAAGGCATCGAAATTGGCGAGATACGCGTCGTTGACATCGCCTGCGCGCACGAAAATGGAGCAGGTGTAAAGCGCATCGGGGCAAAGCCTGCCTGAATCGCGCAATTCAACGAGACGCGTGATGTTCGATCGGTTCAAGGTGCTGCCGGCATACCCGCCCACCATCGGCAGATTGCCTTCCTGGTCTGACCAGAATTCCTCCACACTGCGCGGGCGATAGACGCCGGAAAACCAGAGGTTCGTTTCGTTCGTGTGCCCCGCGGTCGCCGCGCCCCAGAGAATCTTCGGCGTCCAGACATACGATGTGAAAACATTGCCGGTCACCGGTTGCTGATATAGCGGCCATTCATTCGCAGAGAGCGGTAATCCCAAAAAGCCGCCCACGATGCCCGGCGGCTCCACGCCGCAGGAGGCCAGGAGCGCGGCGACATCGGCATAGTTGTACGCGGATTCATACACGTGGTTGTGTTCGTCCACCTCGAAACCCATGTGATGCTTGAGCCAGGCCACGATGTTGGTGCCGCCGGTTTCCGGGCGGCCGTATCGATCGAAGTTCGTGACGCCCTTGAGAAACGTCCAGTCGCTCTGAAAATTGAACATGACATTGTGCCGCTTCATTAGAAGCGCAAATTTGTAGAGGTTCGTGCGGTGGCTTTCGAACGCGTGGGGAATCAAGTCGTAGCGCACGTTTTGCTCGTTGTGCATGACGATGTTGATGTAGATCGGCGGCGCGACGAGCGGGTCGAGTCCTTCCGGCACACTGGCCTGCGCCATGAGATTGGTGTCCGCAAACGCGAAAGCCGCGGGATTGGCGCCATGCGCCAGCATGACCTTGTGATACAATGGGCCTGAGCCGGGCAGGGCGCCGGGGAGAAAGCCCTTCACAAAGAGATACCAGGAGGTGGCATTGACGCGGACGACGCTGGGATCGGCAACCAGTTCGCCGCCCGAATCGAGCCGCAAGCCGGGCTCGTTGCTCCACGTGACCCCGTGGTCATAGGAAATCTTACTCACAATGCCGCCGATGGCATTGTAGTAGAGCCGAATCGCGCCATCGTCTAAACGCGCCAGCTCCGGGATTCCGCCGGGCGAGAACGTGCGGTCGTAGGTGAACACCTTGCCGTTGGGGCTCGAGGCCAGGACGATTTCGGTGGTCGAGCCTGTTTGTCGGGAGCAGGCCATCAGCCAGTGGCCGGCGGCCGTTTGGACAACGGATGGGTCGGCAACACCGGGATACTCGAATGCAATACCTTCTTCCGAAAAATGGAGACCGTTGGTCGAAAGAGCGGAAAAAATCCGGTTGGTCGGCGGGTCGGGCGGGACCGGCGTAATGAAAAATCCGCGGAAATAATACAATCGCAACGTTCCGCCGGGCAGACGGACGACATCCGGATCCACGGCATCGCCGTCGAACGCGCCATTAATCAGCACGCGTCTCCCCCGCAACCATGCGGTGCCGTCGTGTTTGGTGTGCGCCCGCCAGATGCCGTGTTCGCCGGGATTTCCGGACACATAGTAGAACCCCATCGAGCCCGCGGCGCAAACTCCCGCCATGGCCCAAATGACGGCAAACAGGGTTATTTTCATGGGAAATTCATCTTCGTTGAACAGATAACGCGATCCCGCGAGATTTATTGTGTCTCATGCGGCAGCCGCGCCGCCGAGCCGAGTCAGCGTGCGCGCGGCTTCTGTTCTCGCAAAACGGCTCGCCAACCGCGAAGCGACTGACGATAGTTATTGGCCGATCGACAAATCGGAACCTCGCCCGGCGGCGAGCAAACGGGAGCCTATCCATGAGTGAACGCGTTGCATGCATCAATTGCGGTCGGAACGAAGATGAAGTCCCGCTTGTCAGTTTGCGCTATCGCGGCAGACCCTTCTGGGCGTGCACGCAATGTATGCCGATTGTGATCCATCATACCGAGCAGATCGCTGAAAAACTCTCCGCACTGCTTGATCAAGAACGCGGATCCGCTCATGCCTGACCGCGGCCGCGGGATTTCTCCCCTCTTCTTTCTCGTGCCGGCGATGGCCGCGCTGTTGGCCGCCCTCTGGTCTGGCTTGGTGCGGCTGGGGTGGGTGTGGCCTGTTCCGCAGCAGACGTGGGTGCTTTTACACGGGCCTCTGATGGTCTGCGGATTTCTCGGCACGGTCATCGGGGTCGAGCGCGCGGTGGCGCTCGGCAAGCGATGGACTTTCATCGGACCACTGTTTACCGCTGCCGGCGCTGTGGCGATGCTGGCCGGCGCGCCCGGCATGGCCGGAGCGCTGCTCATCACGGCCGGCAGTGTGCATCTTCTGTTCGTATTCGCCGCAATCGCGCGCATCCACGCCGCCCCTTATACCGCTGTGATGGCCGCCGGCGCGCTGATGTGGGCTGTAGGCAATGCGATGTGGCTGGCCGGCCGGCCGATTCCGCTCGCGGTCTTCTGGTGGGCGGGGTTTCTGGTGTTGACGATTGTCGGAGAGCGCCTCGAGTTGGGGCGCGTCCTGCCCATAGCACCGCGCATTCGCCTCCTGCTTTATGCCGCGTGCGTGGTCTTTGCGGGCGGCTTGCTTGTGTCGCTATTGCATTACGATGCGGGCGTCCGGATCGCGGGACTGGGCTGGCTCTGGATGGCGATGTGGCTGTTGCTGTTCGACGTCGCACGGCGCACGGTGAAGACCTCCGGGCTGACCCGCTTCATCGCCGTGTGTCTCATCAGCGGCTATGGCTGGCTCGCTGTGGCGGGCGTGTTGGCGATCGCTTATGGCGCGGTATTGGCGGGATTTATCTATGATGTGCTATTGCACGCCGTCTTTGTCGGTTTTGTGATCTCGATGATTTTCGGCCACGCGCCGGTGATATTCCCCGCGGTGACCGGCCGCGCGATCGCGTACTCGCCCCTGTTTTACAGCCATCTCGCGCTGCTTCACGTGTCGCTGCTCGCGCGCGCCGCTGGCGATCTGGCTTGGAACTTGCCCCTTCGCAAATGGGGCGGCCTGATGAACGCCGTCGCAATTCTGCTATTCATCGCGCTCACCCTCGTAAAAGGTCGTAAAAGGGGTCAGTCCTTTATTCATGACGTCAAAAATAAAGGACTGACCCCTTTTGGGTTTAGTCGGGGCAGTGCGGTATGAGATCGTGCAATAATTGGGCTGCGCGGGGCGGCAGCTCGCGTTGTAGGCGGGCGGATTCCAGCATCCTGCGCGCACCGCAGATGTCGCCGGCGCGCGCGAGGCTGAGCGCGAGATTGTAGATCGCCTGTGTTTGTGATGGGTCGGCTCGTAGGCATTCGGCAAAAGCCGTCGCCGCCAGGTCAAATGACTCCAACGTAAACAGCGCCTCCCCGCGCGCCTGATGCAGCGGCGCGTATTGCGGATCGATGCGCAATCCGGCTTCGGCGACGCGCAGCGCTTCCTCGGCGCGATTGGCCTGCAGCAATTGAAGCGCCGCGTTGTAGTGATCGGTCGCACGCAAGTCGCGCACGTGCAGCGGAAAGAAGACAAGTACGGCGGATGTCAGCAGCACGAAGCATGCGATGAAATAGCGGCGCGCGAGAAAATCGTCGATGATGCCCGTGACCCCCGCCGCGCCTAGCGCGAGCAGGAGAGGGGCGAGGGTGAGACGATAGCGCGCGGTGATGAAATACATCACCAAACTGGCGATCCCTGCGATCGCGAGTACCTTCAACGCCGATGCGCGAGGCGCGCGGAACAGGCCGATGAGTCCGATTACGCCAATGGCCGCAAATCCGGGCCACCAGGGAGTGGTGAAGCAGCCGATCAACAAACGCGCTTGCTCCACCATGCGAAGGTCGTCGACCTCCACCCGGTTCCAAAAAAGGAGCGCCTTGCGGAGGGTGAGCCGGAGCGCGGCCAGAGGCTGTTCACGCCAAAATGCGCGCGCCTGACGACTCCACCAGCGCGAACTTTCCGCGCGGGTTAACGTGCGGCCAGTTTCCAATTCCGCAGCGCGGTGCGCATCCTCCAACAGGGCGACGGCCGACATGCGAAAATCACGGATGCGCACCGTATGCCCTGTCGCCCGCTCGTGGTTGCCCATGTAAAAATTGAGTCCGCTGTGCGTGGTCAGCAGGACAAAATGCCCTTCCGCGCGCGTGTTGTGCCAGGCGACGGGAAGCAGGGGTAGGGCGAACGCCAGCGCGAACCACGCGCCGTGGCGCATGCGTTTCCATCGATCCGGCCCACGCGCGATGTCAAACGCCACCCATGCCGCGCCCATCGAGATCCATGCCGCCCAGCCGAGCGCCGCAACGCCGCCGATCAAGCCCAGCGCGATCGACGACCAGACGCGATCGCGCGGCGCGGCGAGCGATGCATACGCAAAGACCGCTACCAGCAGTGCATTTAGCGTGTTGGGCATCGTCAGTTGCGCATACGCGATGGCGAGCGGATAGAGCGCATAGAGCGCGCCCGCAGCGCTAGCAAGGAGCGGACGGGAGCCAAGCCGGACAGCAGTCAATACGATTAGCGCGACCGTCGCGACGTCGCAGGCGATGCCGAATAGCGCGGCCGCGTGCAAGCGGGGACCCGTCATTGCGTACACCGCGCGCAATATGGTCGGATAGAGAGGCATATAGTTGAATGCGCCCTCCGGCCATAGCGGTCCCTGGGCCGCTTCGTGGTAGATCGCGCGATCATTTCCGCCCACGACCGGCGGGAACAGCGGCGATTCGGCAAACTCACCCAGAAACCACACGCGAAGCAGCAGTGCGCCCAGCGCAACCGCGATTAACGCCACCGCCAAATTGGCTCTATCGCGTTCCATCGATTCAGCGAAAATACCCGTCCACCGTGCAGGAGTGCTCTATGTCATCAGTATTGAAAGGTCGATCGATTCTGCGCGAATATAGCGCATGACTTACGTGCATGCCATCGGCGTCGCTGTTCCTCCCTACGTCTATCATCAAGATTATGCGGCGGCGTGCATGAAACGCTGGGTGCGCGATCGTGCGCTGCAGCGAATGGTCCATCATGTATATCGCCACTCGGGTATAGAGCGGCGGTACAGCGTGATTCCGGATTTTCAGCCGAACGCTTCGCCAGTGCTGTTCGAAGAGGGAGCGGACGGCTTGCTCATCGAACCCGGAACCGGACGCCGCAATGATTTTTATGCCGCGTCATTTCCCGACCTCGTTCACGCTTCGGTCGAGCGGGCGCTAACAGCCGCGCCGCATATTGATGCGTGCTCGATTACGCATCTCATCACGGTCTCCTGCACGGGATTTTGCAATCCGGGACCGGACCTGTTCATCGCGGAGGCGTTCGGCCTTCGCCCCGATGTGCAGCGTTATCATCTGGGCTTTATGGGCTGTTATGCGGCTTTTCCGGCGCTCCGGATGGCTGATGCCTTTTGCCGCGCGGATCCTGACAGCGTCGTGCTGGTGGTCTGTGTCGAGCTGTGCACGCTCCATTTGCAGATCAAACCGACCCCCGACTCTCTTCTGGCGAATGCGCTTTTTGCAGACGGCTGCGCCGCCGCGCTCGTGAGCGCCCGAGCGCCGGCGCCGGGCGCGCGCGTGTTTGCGCTCGACCGTTTTGAGACGCGCACGATTCCCGGAACCGAGTCCGAAATGGCATGGACCATTGGCGACCGAGGATTCGATATGACGCTCAGCAGCTATATTCCGGGCATTCTTGGCTCAAACATCGAGCCGCTCATCGCCAACATAGTCAAAGGCGGTTGCGATCCTGTTTGTGAAGATTGGGCCGTGCATCCCGGCGGCATCGCCATTCTGCGCGCGGTCGAATCCGCGCTGAACGTCTCGCCAAATTCGCCTGCGCTGGCGGCGTCCTATCGCGTCCTGCGCGAATACGGCAACATGAGCAGCGCGACGATCTTGTTCGTACTGGCAGAACTGATGGCATCGCCCGCCGCGCGCGTGACGACGCCAATCGGCGCGCTCGCGTTCGGTCCCGGATTGACGGTAGAGTTCGCCGCGCTCCGTCTCCTCGAGTCGCCGGTATGCGCGCCTGCCGCAGTACCCGAGAGGTTGTGAAAGATACCGATGTCATTATTGCCGGCGGCGGTCCAGTCGGATTGATGCTGGCGTTGCAGCTCGCCGAGCGCGGACGCAGCGTGGCGTTGATCGAAGCGGAGCGGGAACCGCCTCGCCGTTCCATGGCGATCGGGATCACACCGCCATCGCTCGACCTGTTGCGCGAGCTCGGTTTGGATCACGTGTTCATCCAGAGCGGCACGCCCATACGCGAGGTTTCCGTACATGAAAGGGGACGGCTTGTGGGTCGTCTTGCGTTCGATGAGGTGCTCGATCGCTACCCGTTCATCCTCGTGCTGCCTCAATATATGACGGTCTCGCTCCTGCGCGAGCGGGCGGCTGAAGACGCAAGGATTCAGTTAATCGGCGGTACGACAGTCATTCGGATTGACTCACATCCGGATTGCGCGCGCGTTTTGGCGCGGAATTCACAGTCAGGCGAAGAGCAAATCAGGTCAGCTTCATTTGTTGTCGCATGCGATGGCGCGCGAGGTCGCATCATTGAACAGCTCGGCATTCCGAAGCCTGGCTTCCGATACGCGCCGGGCTTTCGTATGGGCGATTTTACTGATCGCACAGGGTTAGGGAACTCGGCGCATCTCTATTTCGGCCCCGAGCGACCAGTCGAATCGTTTCCGCTGCCGGGTGGAAAGCGTCGATGGATTGTGCGCTCCGATTGGAACGCGCGTCCCGATCTCGCAGAATCCCTGTCAAATGCCGTAACACGCCTGACCGGTCACCGCGTGGACGCGTCCGATATGCTAGACGAAAGCTGGTTTCAGCCCGCGCGCGCGCTGGCGCGCGCGTTCCACCGCGGACGCGTTGCGCTCTGCGGCGATGCGGCGCACGTCATGAGTCCCATCGGAGGGCAGGGGATGAACACCGGCTTCGCCGACGCTGCGTTGCTGGCGCGCGCGCTTGATGAAGCGTTGGCAGGGCGGGCGGCTATTGAGGATGGGATGCGCGTGTATCGTGCGGCGCGCGTGCGCGCGTTTCGGATTGCTTCCCGCCGCGCCGCGGTAGGCATGCGAATGGGCGTGTTACGCGGCACAACCGCTTCAGCGGCGCGCGGCATGCTCATTGGCGCCTTATTGCGGAATCGGACAACACACGACTACCTGGCCCGATGGTTTATGATGCGAAGTCTCCCATCCGTCGCGTCCGACGCGCGGGTTCACATACGACCATCAGAATCGGGGCGCCGCCATGCATTCGGATGATCCGTTCGCAAAGCGCTGGGTAGGCGCGGAGTTGATGGACGATCCCGCGTGCGACGAGCGGATGCTGTTCCGGACGCTCGACCAATTTGTTTACATCAACCGCCTGGTAAGTCGCTATCGCTCGATCCTCGCCCGCTATGTGCTGCGAGACATGGCGCGCGAGCCGGGGCGCGCGTATCGGCTGTTGGACCTCGGATCGGGCGGGTGTGATATTGCCCGTTGGCTGCTGCGCGCCGCTGCGAGGCGCAGGCTGAACGTAGACGTCATCGCGGTCGACAGCGATCCGCGCGCGGTCGCCTATGCGCGAGCGCGGGGCACGCCCGCAGGCTTGAAGATCGAGCAGGCCGATCTGCTGGAGATGGATCGTTTTGGGCCCGCGGAGTATGTGTTTTGCAATCACGTGCTGCACCATCTGCCGGACGAACTCCTGCCGAGGGCGATTGGGTTGATGGATCGCACCGCGACCCGCGCTTGGATCGCGAGCGATTTGCTCCGCTCGAGCTGGTCATACGCCGCGTTCCACCTGCTGAGCCCTTTTCTGCGTGATAGTTTCTCGTTCGAGGACGGCAAACGCTCAATTCGCCGGGGCTTCCGCCCGCCGGAATTGCTGGCCGCCGCCCTGGCCGCGGCGCCGCGCGCCGCCATTCGGATCGAACGCCTCGCGCCCGGCCGCTTGGTATTGCTCGGCGTGCATCCCTGAAAACAATCCATGGTTTTCAGGCGAAGATTGATCCGGCGGACGGGCGCGGCGCGAATTGGCCGAGGCGACGGAATCCGGGGCGGCGTGCAATAAGACGCCAATCGCATTTACCGTCGGGATGAGCCCGCTCAAGGTTTCTTCAACGCCCCTGTCCGGCTTGCCCCGACGGAGCGCGCGTGCTGATCGCTAGGCCGGCCCGAGGCCTTTCGATAAACGACCCGCAAAAATAGGGATTCGTCCGTCCTCTACCTCCCCCCTTGACAGCGCAGGGTGTTCGGTATATCAATCAATTATTCGCCTAATCAAGCATGACACCGCCCATCACAACTGCCTCGCCGAAATCCATATCGCTGGACGTTTTGCCGCTGCACGTATGCGCCGTGGTGCGCCATGTGGAGGCGGAGGACGATGACATGCGGCGTTTGATGACGCTCGGCATTTGCGCGGGTCGCCGGCTCGAGTTGATCCAGCGTGGCGATCCGATGATCCTTCGCGTATTCGGTACGCGCCTCGGTGTCTCGCGCCGGCTCGCTGCGCGGGTGCTCGTCACGCCGTGCGACCAGATCACCTGCCCGCACGGGTTATGAACGCGCCCGCCGCCATCGAGGCGCCTTCGGGGCGTCGCACAGCCCGGGTCGTGCTGGTCGGCAACCCGAATGCGGGCAAGACCACGTTGTTTAATGCGCTTACGGGGCATCGCGCAAAGACCGCCAATTTCCCTGGTACGACGGTTTCGCATCGTGTAGGCACGCTGGCGCGGGCAGGTCGCTCCGTGCATCTCGTCGATCTCCCGGGCATGTACAGCCTGACGCCGACGACGCCCGAGGAACGGATCGCCGCGGATGTCGTGCTCGGCGCCGAGGCGCACCGCCACAAACCTGACGCGGCGATCGTCGTGGTCGATGCGACGAATCTCGAGCGCAATTTATTTCTGGTGAGCCAAGTGCTGGAACACGACCTGCCGGTCGTCGTGGCGTTGAACATGATCGATCTCGCAGACGCCGAGGGGATCCAGATCGATGTGGAGGGCTTGTCGCGCGAGTTGGGCTGCCCGGTGATTCCGGTGAGCGCGCGAACGGGGCGGGGGCTGGACGAGCTGGTGCGGACGTTGGAGTCGACCCTGTCCAAGCGCGAAAAGCGCATTCCGATCATCCAGCAGGCAATTGCCTGTACCGCCTGTTCGTCGTGTCCGTTTCAGAACCGATACACATGGACCGAGACGGTGGCCGCTCGGAATTTGAAATCGCACCGTACCGCGCGCGGCGGTCGCACCGAGGCGCTCGACCGCGCCTTGACGCATCCCGTTGGGGGCCTGCTCGCGTTCTTCGGCGTGATGGCGATGATGTTCTATTTGATCTTCCAGCTCGCGACCGTCCCGATGGATTTGATCGATCACCTTTTCGTGACGGTCGGGAACCTCGTTGCCGCGCGGGTGCCGGAAGGCGATCTCCAAAGCCTGTTGGTCAACGGTGTGATCGGCGGTGTGGGCGGCATTCTCGTATTTCTACCGCAGATTTGCATCCTGTTCTTTTTTCTCGCGCTGCTGGAAGACACCGGCTATCTCGCGCGCGCGGCTTTCGTGATGGATCGGCTGATGCGACGAATCGGTTTGCCCGGCAAGGCGTTCGTGCCGTTGCTCTCCGCGCACGCCTGTGCGATCCCCGCGATCATGGCGACGCGCGTGATCGAGGATCGGCGCGACCGATTGATAACGATTCTCATCGCCCCGCTGATGACGTGCTCCGCGCGAATTCCCGTCTATACGTTGGTAATCGCGCTGCTCTTTCCCAACCAGCCCGGTTTCGCGGCCCTCACTTTTCTCGGCGCTTACGGCGTGGGCATCGCGGCCGGTCTCGCCGCCGCATTTCTGATGAAGCGCACGATCCTGCCCGGCGAGACGCGACCGCTCGTGCTCGAACTGCCCAACTATCGCCTGCCCGTGCTGCGGACTGCGTTGCTGCACACGTACGACCAGGCGCGGATGTTCGTGAAACAGGCCGGCACATTGATCCTAATAATTTCCGTCGTGCTGTGGGCGCTCGCGACGTACCCGAAGTCCGCTGTGCCGCCGGAAGCCGATGCGCTGCGCGCGCAGGCTGCGTTGCTCGCGGAAGCAGGCGACGCGGCGGCCGCTGCCGCACTCGAGCGCGAAGCCGCGACGATCGAGGATCAGCACGCGCTGCGCAACTCACTCGCGGGTCGCATCGGGCATTGGATCGAGCCCGTGCTCGCGCCGCTTGGTTTCAATTGGCAGATCGGCATCGGCATTGTCACCTCATTCGCCGCGCGCGAGGTGATTGTATCCACACTGGCGGTCGTGTATGGCGTGGGTGCCGACCGCGCGGAGGAAGAACCGCGTTCGCTCTACGACAGTCTCCGCTCTGCGCGCCGCGCCGACGGCACGCCCGTCTTCACAACGGCAACCGGTTTCAGCCTGCTCGTGTTCTACATCCTCGCCGCGCAATGTTTGCCGACGCAGGCCGTCACGCGAAAGGAGACCGGGAGTTGGAAATGGGCCGCCTTCCAATTGACGTACATGAGCGCGCTCGCCTACGTGGCCGCGCTGCTCACCTTCCAACTCATGCGCGCCTTCGGCATTTCCTGACCGCTGTTCAGCCGCATTTGCGGTTTTGGTGCCATGCACAAAATGGGGTCAGGCACAAAATGGGGTCAGTCCGCACATAGTTACAAGGCAATATGAGGTCAGTCCGCACATATCTGCAATACGCAAGTGGGAAATGTCTAGTGTCTAGGTCTGACCCGGATGGCCGCGAGATGTCGAAGTCGCGGGTCGCGGATTCAGCGCGGGTGGCTTCATTCAAGATCGCACTCGCACTCTTTGTCGTGTAGGCACGAGAATTCGCCAAGGCAACGAAGCGCTGCCCTTTGGACATCAGTTCGCTAGCTGTGTACAATGCCATACGTCATCTCCTTCGCTCTTTCTTGCTGCCCAACGTCACGCCTCACCGGATTCCGAACCCGCCGCGGGTGAGGAATACGGTGGAGGCGATTGTTCGGCGCTCAGTTGCTTCTTCCTGAATTGGCCCTCTCTGATCAGTCCGACAAGAGAGAAAATACAGACGATCATCAATCCGTATGCGACGTGTCCGAGCGTTCTGTACGTGGGCATGCGGTTCTTTGTGAGGAATTTCAGCAGGAGTGCTTTGGCAGATGCCGGATCTCTTGCGACGGAGATGTTCGTTGTATCGTTTCCGGTGAATACGACGTCCCATTGTTCCGGGACGGTGACAAGGCGGGCCGCGAAGGATTCTTCTATAGGCAAAGCAAAGGTGATGATTGAGCCGAGCAGTAGTAGCGTGGCCGATAACGTGAACAGTATCAGATAGATCATCTTCATATTATCCGCCGAACATATTTTCGGTTAACCTTTTTCTTTTCCGGCGGGGAACGGCCCGCCGGACTCAAACATCGTCAAAAACCGATGGTTTGAACAG
>CALGMT010000017.1 GCA_937958885.1 uncultured bacterium
GCTCTACGACCGGCGGAAGCGAGCGCCGAGTCCCCGGCGGGTACCGCTGGCGGAGGTGGAGACGGTGCTGAAGCTCTACCGGGAACGGTACGACGGCTGGAACGTGAAGCATTTTCACGAGCAGCTCAAAGAGGAACACCAAACGATTAGGGGAACGATTAGGGGTCACGTCTCGACATTCGAACGATTAGTCGACATCGACAAAACGATTTGGGGTCACGTCTCGACATTCGACAATTGAATCAGCGCGTCGTAAACACATCTGCGGCGCGCGGCGTTCTTTTTGAGCGACTTCTCAAACCGCTCAACCGCTTTCGCAACCGTTTTATAGTCTTCGATTCCCAGCGACGCTCCAATCTCTCTCAATGTGCGTCCCGTTCTGCGGCGCGCAAGATACAAGACCAGCTCTCGTCCATCGTCGCCGTGTCGATTGCTAAACGAGCTCCATTTTTCGCCTTTCATCCGCTCGACCACGGCCACTACCGCATCTACGGGCACACAGTGTATCAGTTCGTGCCGCGCCGGTTGCTCGCGACTGAATACGCGCCCGCCTTTTTTGAGCGCCTCCCAAAAGCGCTGCGATCCCAACGCTGGATGCGCGTGCTCAACCTCATATTCTTCCGGCAAAGTGCCGCGCGCTACGTGCGATTGGACCAGCTTCCGATAGGCCGCCCTGCCCCCTGCGCGTTGACACAATTCTTCGATGGTCAGCCAGTCCGGTCTGGCGCGATATCCCGCATAGGCGCCGTAAGAACTCCAACCGTAAGCGCGCAACCGCTTCAGGCGTTCCTTCGCTGTTTCGGGGTCGACCACCTTCGCGCCAGATGCCTCCGCGCGACTGGACGATTTGTCCAGGCCGATCCTCGCGATCCGTATCGGATTGAGATGAACATACACGCTTGCGTTGAGTGCCCAAGTCCCATCACCGTCCACTAGCGTGCTGCCGAACCGACCCTGGAAAACGTGACCGACCCGTTCTCGCCGGCGATTGAACCACGCGCTGTAGCTGACATTCAGCCACTGGATCGCGGCGCTCGTGTTGGCGTTGGGCGCCTGAATCAGCAGGTGATAATGATTCCCCACTAACGCGTAGGCGTGAATCAGCAACCCATAACGCTCCGGCAATCTCGACAGCAGCTCAAGAAAATGTTCGTGATCGCGGCGGTCCTCGAAGATGGTCCGGCGCTCTATTCCCCGCGCCCAGATGTGATACCAACCGTTCTTAACATTTATACGCAGCGGCCTTGCCATACTGAACACATAAAGCCAAGGAGCGATGAGGTCAACTTAAATGTCGAATGTCGAGATGTGACCCCAATCGGGTGGGCGCTTTCAGATGAATGCGGCTTTTCCAGTGTGAACGGGGCGGGTACCATAATGCGCAATGAATGCGTCGCCGGAAATCATTTGCCCCGCATGCGGACGGGAGTCGCTGCTGCTGCGCGCGCCGCGTTACGACGGTTTTAAGAAGGTCGGCGAGTCGCTCCGCTGCGCCGCGTGCGGCTACGAGTTCGCATCGGAAGCGGAAGTGCCGTTCAAGGCGCACGCGCAGACCGAGGTTTTTTCCGAGACGGATCGCCCAAAACCGCTCCGCCTTTTCAATGAAAATGAAACCGAACGGCTGTGCCGACGCTGCGCCCATTATACGATCAATCCATTCATGCAGTGGTGCGGACTGCACCGGCGCGAAGTGGAGGCGACAGACACCTGCCCCTCGTTCGCGCCGCGCGGCGCGCCGAAAAAGCCTCTCCTATGAAGGCGGTCTTTCAGCGCACGCTCCGCCTGTTCGCGGGCTATGGCGCCGGCTACGCGCGGGTGAACCAGCTCGGCCTGCGCCTGCTTGGCCTGGTGTACTTCATCGCGTTCGCTTCCTACGCCGTACAGGCAGATGGTCTCGTCGGCACGCGCGGGGTGTTGCCGTTCGCCGAATGGCTCGCCCAGATCCGTCCGATGGTCGAACAGGCGGGCTATCATCATGTGCCGACCGTGCTCTGGCTCGCGCCGACCGACGCGATGCTGCACGCGTGCCTGTGGGCGGGCCTGTTGCTCGCCGCTCTGTTGATGGCGGGCCTGCTGCCGCTTCCGAGTCTGATCGGGTTGTGGGTGCTTTACCTTTCTGTCGTCACTGTAGGGCGCGTCTTCTGGGGATTTCAATGGGATAACCTGCTGCTGGAAGCGGGGCTGCTCGGCATTCTCGCCGCCCCGTGGCGCTGGCGCATGCGCTGGTGCGCGCCGGACGCGCCGCCGCGCGTCGCAATTTTCCTGTTTCACTGGCTGGTGTTCCGCCTGATGTTCCTCTCCGGTTACGTCAAGCTCGCGAGCCGCGACGAGGCGTGGTGGAACCTTACCGCGCTGACGTATCATTACTGGACGCAACCGCTGCCGATCTGGACCGCGTGGTTCGCGAATCTGCTGCCGCTCTGGTTCCAGAAGTTCTCCTGCCTCGTGATGTTCGCGATCGAACTCGCGTGTCCGTTCCTGATCTGGTTCGGCGCGCGTGCTCGCGCATTCGCCGCGGCTGCGTTCATCGTGCTCATGGCGCTCATCGCGGGAACGGGCAACTATACCTTCTTCAACCTGTTGACGGCGGTGTTGTCGCTGTGGCTGATCCGCGATTCGATCTGGCGCGAGGCGCTGTTGTTCGCCGCCGCGCGCCTGCCGCGTCTGCGGATGCCGGCCGTCGCGCGCGCGCCGGCGCCGGAGGGGCGGTTCCGCCGGTTCGCGCGGCACGGGTGGATCCTTGCGCCGGCGGTCGTTATCTTCATCGTGTCCATCGGTTTTTTCATGGCCACGCTTCGCGTCCCAGTGTCCTGGCCCGATTGGGTGGGCCGCCTCGCGCAGGCCACAGCCCCTTTCCGCAGCATCAATAGCTATGGGCTGTTCGCGGTGATGACGAAGACGCGGCCGGAGATCGTGATCGAGGGCTCGTGGGACGGTCAGCGATGGGTGCCGTACGAGTTTCGATGGAAGCCCGGCGACATCAGCCTGCGGCCCCGCCTCGTTGCGCCTCACCAGCCGCGCCTCGATTGGCAGATGTGGTTCGCCGCGCTGGGCAACCGGCAGGGAAACCCGTGGCTGATCCACTTGATGATTCGTCTGCTGCAAGGGGAGCAGGCGGTTCTTGACCTGCTGGCCTATAATCCGTTCGAACAGCGCCCGCCCGTCGTGGTCCGAGCAGTCCGCTACGAGTACCGTTTCTCGACCCGCGCGGAGCGCCGCGAGTTCGGCGTGTGGTGGATGCGAGAATTCAAGGACTTGTATTGTCCGCCGATTCAATTTAATCAATCGCCATGATGTCCCGCGCCCTTCTTCCGCTTCTGCTCTGCGCCGCGCTGTCCGCCGGGTGCGGGCGCACGGTGGACCCGCATGCCGCGTGGCGCGAAACCGTCACGCAAGTCTCAACATTGCCCGCGCTCGCGGGCGGGCATTTCGACGGGATGCTGGCCGTCTCGAACCTGCTTGCGCACGGCGATCACGGCCTCGGCACATTCGACGGGTTGGATGGCGAGCTCGTGCTGCACAGCGGCGTCGTCTATCGGGTGGATGTCGCGGGCGCCGCGCACCCCGCCGCGCCCGACGACCGCGTCGCCTTTGCGCAGGTCACGTGGTTCGAGCCGGACGAGTTGTATTCCGTGATGGCGATGAACCAGCGGTTGTTCCGCTCGACACTGGATTGGAAGCAACCGGACATCGGGCGCGCGCAGGCGATCCGCGTCTTCGGGCGATTCAATTTTGTCAAGGTCCGCTCTGTTCCCAAGCAAACCCCGCCGTACGGCACGCTCGACGAGGCGTTGAAATCCGGCGAGCAGGTGCGGATGCTGAAGAACATCAACGGCACGCTGGTCGGCTTCCGAATGCCCGGCGCGCTCGGCGGCGTCGCGCCGCCCTCGTTTCATCTGCATTTTATATCCGCCGACGCGAGCACGGGCGGGCATGTGCTGGATTTTGAGATTTCTGCCGGACAGATCGAGATCGACGACACGCCGGTTCTCCACATCCTGCTTCCGACCCTCGTCCGCTGATCGCCGCGCGGCGCGCGCATTTTAGTTGAACATTTGTTCAGTTATGGGTAGTGTGTTTCTCCGAACACGAGGAGACATGCCATGCCGCGCACGATCAATCTAAACGCGAAGATTCAGCAGTTGCGTTTCTTCCTGCACCGCGAACGGCGGTTACCGACGTATCGCGAGATGCTCGATCTGTTCGGCTACCGCTCGACTAACGCCGTCGCGGGGTTGGTCCACAAGCTGGTCGCGCTCGGCTACATCCTGCAAGACAACGAGGGCCACATGGCGCCGACGCGCAAGCTCGCGGGCGTGGTCAAGTTGCTGGGCGCTGTGCAGGCGGGGTTCCCGTCGCCTGCCGAGGAGGAACTGGCCGACGTGTTGAGTCTCGACGAATACCTGATTCGCCGTCCCGAATCGACCTACCTGCTCACGGTGAACGGCGATTCGATGATTGAGGCGGGCATTCACCCCGGCGACATTGTGCTGGTGGAAAAAGGCGTCGCGCCGCGCAACGGGCAGATCGTGGTGGCGCAGGTGGACGGCGAGTGGACGTTGAAATATTACATGAAGGACCGCGCCGGCGTTCGGCTCGATCCCGCGAACCGGAACTATCGGTTCATCCGTCCGCGCCAATCGCTGACCATCGGCGGGATTGTGCGCGGCGTGATCCGCCGATACGAATAACCTGCTCGGCGAGCAGCAGCGCCGCCACGGCAAGCGCGGCGCCGATTGTGTCGGCGAGCCAGTCGTACCAGTCGGTCTGTCGGCTCGGCACAAACGCCTGGTGTAGTTCGTCCACTCCGCCGTACAGGGTGGCCAGCAGCCATGCGCACCCTGCGGCGGACAACGGGCGCAGGCCGTGGCCCGCGCGGAGCGCGAAATAGGCGAGCGCGGCGAGGAAGCCGAACGCGAGCGCGTGCGTGATTTTGTCGTGGACCAGGAACCAAATCGGGATGCCCGGACCTGCCGGACGGCTGCTCAACCAAAACAAGGTTCCCGCCCACGCGGCGGCGGGCAGCCAGCATAACGCCCGGCGCATTAGAATTCCGTAAAGCGCAGAAAGAAGGTCGTTACCACGCTGTCGAACGGATCGTTGTCATCGCCGGGCAAGTCGCGGCGAAGCCCCAGCCATCGATACCCGATGCCGACGCCGAGGTCGATGGTCGGCGTGATGTGCAGCAGAACGTTGGCTTGCGGTTCGACAACGTCGAAGCGGATTTCGTCCTGCCCGCCGGAGCCGGGCCGATCGAGCTTCAGGCGTCCGATGCCGGCAAACAGACCGATGGACAGGTGAAAGACGCGATCCGTGAGCAGGCGGTATTCTGTCATCGCGCCGCCGTAGATCAGATCGAAGGCTTCGATATTCTTATATCCCGCCGGCGCCGTGTTGAGGTCTTCCAAAAGGCCATACGCTGCTACGCCGATGCCGAGCCGATTGTTGAGCAGTCCGCCCACCTGCACGCCGCCGATAAGTCCGGAGTCCGCGCCGAGGTCGGAATATTTCAAGTCGAGCCGCGTGTAGAGATTCCACGTGTCGTCCTCGTTGATCAAGGTCTTCTCTTGGGCGAGCGTGAGCGGGACTGGGGCGGCGATGAGCAGGGCAAGCAGCAATGGGCGCATGAGCAACTCCTGGTTCACGCGAGAGCATAACCGCGCGCCCTGCGTTGAAAAGGCGAATTATCCGATCTGACACGCCGCGTTGAACGTGAAGACCTGGGCTGATGGCCAAACGGGCCGTTGAGATGTTCACTAGACATCGGCATCCACTTTGTTCGTTCAGCACATTGTGATTCATGGTTGTGCCAAACACCCACCTCCCGCTGCGCGGACCCCTCCCAGGAGGCGACCACAAGAAGAGTAGTCCCCTCCACTGGAGGGGCGCCCGAAGGGCGGGTTCATCCGCAATCAACAGGCCGAGCCATCGCAGGGAGAATGATCCGTTCTTTGACACTGCCGCACGCAGCGCGCGCGGAATGCGTTGAGGCCATTTCTCCGCAGCGCCATCGGCGCTTAATCAGCCGCGTGATGCGCACCGGCGCTGCAACAGGCCGGCGGATCGCCGGGATCGGCGGCGAAGCGTGGGCTGATATACGGGATGCCGAGGTTCAACCCGCGCAGGATAAAAAGGACGGCCAGCGCGGCGAGGCCGGCGGGGATCACCCATTGAAATCGGCCGCGCCAGCGCGCATATAGGGCGGGGCCGGCGATGCCGGCGGCAAACATCAGCGGCGCGGTGCCGATCCCGAAGAGCGCCATATACAGCGCGCCATGCCGCGCATCGCCCGTTGCCGCTGCGCCCGCGAGCGCGACATACACCAAGCCGCAGGGCAGCAGTCCGTTTAGTAGTCCGATCCCGAATAGGCCGCGGCTCGACCCGCCGCCGAGCCGGCGCGCGAGCGCGCGTTGCACGGGCGCGATTCCCTTCATGAGCACGGCATCCGCATGGAATCGCCCCATTCCCAGATAGCGGCCCGCGAGATAGAGCAGGATGGCCGCGCCGCAGGCGATGGAAAGGCCCTGCTGCCAGCCCGCCATGTAGATCGATCGCCCAATCCCGCCGAACAGTGCGCCCAGCGCCGCGTAGGTCGTGGCGCGGCCCAGATTATACAGCAGGCGTCCGGTCCAGAATCCGAGCCGGGTTCCGGTTGCCGGACGCGGCAAGGCCAGCGCAATGGGCCCGCACATGCCCAGGCAATGCAGGCTGCCGGCCAGTCCTAGCGTCAACGCGCTGACCCAAATCACCATGGAGGACCATGGTAGCGCGTATAACCATGTGCGCCAATCGGCAACTGCCGGTCTGTCGGTAGCAAATGATATGGCCGCAGTGGTAGCAAGTGAAGTGGCCGCTGGAATCGTGGAAGGATGGGTCTGTGGAGGAACAGACCATGGGTGGATATCCTGAAGCGGCGGAGCAGCGAGCGATGACGATGCGAGAGGTGATTCTGAGGGCGATGGCCGGGAAGATCAGTTGGTTGGATGCGGCGGAGATCCTGCGGATACGGCCGCGAACGATGAGGCGGTGGAGATGGCGGTATGAGGTGTATGGCTTTGAAGGGCTCTACGACCGGCGGAAGCGAGCGCCGAGTCCCCGGCGGGTACCGCTGGCGG
>CALGMT010000018.1 GCA_937958885.1 uncultured bacterium
GTGTTCCTCTTTGAGCTGCTCGTGAAAATGCTTCACGTTCCAGCCGTCGTACCGTTCCCGGTAGAGCTTCAGCACCGTCTCCACCTCCGCCAGCGGTACCCGCCGGGGACTCGGCGCTCGCTTCCGCCGGTCGTAGAGCCCATCAAAGCCATACACTTCATACCGCCATCTCCACCGCCTCATCGTTCGCGGCCGTATCCGCAGAATCTCCGCCGCATCCAACCAACTGATCTTCCCGGCCATCGCCCTCAGGATCACCTCTCGCATCGTCATCCCTCGCTGCTCCGCCGCTTCAGGATATCCACCCATGGTCTGTTCCTCCTCAGACCCATCCTTCCACGATTCCTGCGGCCACTTCACTTGCTACCACTGCGGCCATATCATTTGCTACCGACACACGGGCGATTCGCGGGTTGAAATGGCGGGGGCGGTCGCCTAGTCTCGTGGCGCATGTCGTCCGATGCCCCCAACCCGCCCGCACACGAACCGGATCGCACCGCGCCCGCCGCCGAGGCGCAGGAGCTTGTGCTGAATCTTGATTTTGTGCCCACCTGGGCACGAAAACCGGCGGAAAATCCCTATGCGGGCCGCGACGAGCACCCTGAACGGCCAGGGCGCGGGCAAGGGGCAGGCCGTCCGCGCGACCGGGATCGGGGCCGCGAGCGACAGGGCCCTTCGCGCGGAAAACCAGATCGAGAATCGCGCGGCCGCGATCGCGCGCCGCGCGCCGCGCAGCCGCCGCCGCGCTTGCCGATCCAGATTTCGTTTTTGCCCGAGCGCCACCAACTGGCAGCGCTGGTGCGCCAGTTGGCTGCGGCAGAAAAAGCTTATCCCCTCACCTACCTCGCGCATCTGCTACTGGTAAAACCGGACTTTCATTTGATCAAAATCGAGGCGCGCGGCGACCTGCAGCTGCACCAGTTCAAGCCGGACGGCGCGGTGTTTCTGGATCTCGAAACGCTGCGCGCACACGCCATCCGCAAACAACTTGCCGAATTGTTCGACGAATTCATCGAACAGACCGACCCGCCCGCCGGCCAGTTCGCCTGCGTGGGCCGCTGCACCCTGAGCGGCGAATGGCTGGGCCCGCCGAATTATCACGGCTACCAGGAACGCCTGCTCGACCTGCACAGGACTCGCTTTCCACACTTGAAGATCGACGAGTACCGCGCGCGCATCGAATTGGTGCGCGATCCCGCGGCGATTGAACAGTGGAAGGAACAGGCGCGTACACGGCGCGTGTATCGTCCGAAGGGACAGCCGGATGCCGCCCCCATTTCGCGCGAAGAAGCCGTTCAGCAGCTCGTTCAGCGCCATCTGCCGAGCTGGCACGCCGCGGGTCGGCGCTTCATCATGCCCGCGGCGCTCGTTCGCGAGCTGCCGGACAGCCCGTTACGCCGACAGATCGAAGACGCCTGGCAGCGCGAACATCGAAATCCCTTCACGATGACCCTCGCGCTGCGGCCGGCCTTCCGACATATGAAATTGCACCTGTTCAAAGCCGGGCGCGGCGAGACGTTTGTCACCGCCATTGTGCCAAAGCCGCTGGATGCCACGCATGCCGTCGAGACTATACGCGTGATGTTGAACCTGATCCGCGAGCACCCCGGATGGAATCGCACGCAGTTGGCCGAACACCTCAAACCCGGTCTGGACCCAAGCTCCGACGAAGCGCGGGATCTACTCGCGCCCCTGCGCTGGCTGATCGAAAAAGGCCATGTGATTGAATTCTTCGACGGCGCCCTGTCCGCGCCCTCCGCCCCAACTGCGCCGGCTACTTCCTCGGAAGCAGCCTCTCCCGCGTAGGAACAATCCGATGCGTCGCTCGCTGCCGTTCACACCTCGCCGTCACAGCGGCCAGTGAGGCAGGATATCGGCATCGAACGGCGTCGGCTCCGCGCCCGATGCGAGCAACGCGGCGCCGAGGGCTGCCACCATCGCGGCGTTGTCGGTGCAGACCTCCGGCGCGGCCGCCAGAAACGGGATGCCCCGTTTTGTTGCAATCGCCGATAGCGCGCCGCGGAGCGCAGCATTTCGCGCCACGCCTCCGGCACAGCCGAGGGAGCGCACGCTTGTTTCGCGAAGCGCGCGCTCCACCTGGATTGCAAGCGTATCGACAACCGCCTGCTGGTAGCTCGCGGCGAGATCCGAAAGCCGAGGATCGTCCGGCGTGATCGGATTCGCCTTGAGGTAATACAACAGCGCCGTTTTGAGTCCGCTGAAACTGTAGCAGTACTCCGGGTGGCTGACGCGAATATCGCGCCTCGCGTTGTGCACGTCGCCGCGCGGAAACGGCACGGCCCCCGGGTTCCCGCCGCGTGCGAGCCGCTCGATCTCGGGACCGCCGGGATAGGGCAAGCCCAGCAGCTTCGCGCCCTTGTCGAGCGCCTCGCCGGCGGCATCGTCCACCGTCTGCGCGATCAGCCGATGCCGACCCGCGCCCTCGAACAACACGAGCGCCGTGTGTCCGCCCGACACAAGCAGCACGAGCGCGGGCAGCACGCGCTCGGGCGCGAATCGGTCGGGCCCCAACAGGATCGAGAACAAATGCGCTTCCAGATGATGAACGCCCAGCAGCGGCTTGCCGAGCCGCAATGCGAGCGCCTTCGCCGCTTGGAAGCCGACCGTGAGCGAGGTCGCGAGGCCCGGCCCGCGCGTGGCGGCCACTGCGTCAATATCCGACCACTGAAGGCCCGCCTCGCCGAGCGCATGACGCAGGACGTCGGGCAGCGTTTCGACATGCGCGCGCGCGGCGATCTCCGGCACCACGCCGCCGTAGGCGCCGTGCCGAGCGATCTGGGAGCGCACGGCGTTCGCGAGCAAGACACCATCCTCGCGCGCGAGCGCAACGGCCGTTTCATCGCAGGACGTTTCGATGCCGAGTACGTTCACGGCGCGCCGCGGCCGGCGTACTGCTCGGGCGGCGCGGCCCGCGTGAATTTGAGGATGCCCTTCAGCACATCCACCGCGCGCTGTAATTGCACGTCTCTGGAGAGGTCCAGTGCGGTTCCGCCCGATTGGGCGCGCTGATTGAGCAGGTCGCGTAACTCTTCGGGCGACAACGGCACCACGATGTCGGGCTCGATCCCTCGCTCGTGAATCACCTTCTCGGAAGGCGTGTAGTACTTGGCGGTCGTCAGGCGAATCGCAGATCCGTCGTCCGCCGGAAGCACGCTCTGTACGGAACCCTTGCCGAACGTCTTCTCGCCGATCAACACCGCGCGCCGATGATCCTGCAGCGCGCCGGCGAAAATTTCCGACGCGCTGGCGGTTCCGGCGTTCACGAGCACGACCATTGGGAAGCCTTCGTAACGCGCGCGGCCGCGAGCGCGATAGACCTTGTTCTGCTGGGCCTGCCGGCCCTGCGTAGACACAATCACCTGATTCCGTTCGAGGAACTTCTGCGTGACATCGATCGCCGACGAAAGCAGGCCGCCGGGGTTGTTGCGCAAGTCCACCACCAGCGCGCGCATGCCCTCGCCGCGCAGGCGGTCGAGTTCCTTTTGCAGGGCGTCGGCGGTCGGCTCGCTGAACTGGGTCACCCGCACATAGCCAATGCCGTCCTCCAACAGACGCGCATCCTTGACGGTAGCCACTTCGATGTTGGCGCGCTCGATATCCACATCGACAAACGCGTTTCCGGGTTGTCGCAGGATGCGCAGCTTGACCCGAGTGCCCGGCGCCCCGCGCAACTTCTTCACCGCCTCGGGCAGCGTGACGCCTTCCGTGGACTGGCCGTCGATCTCGACAATGCGATCGCCCGCGAGCAATCCGGCGCGAAATCCGGGGGTATCCTCCATCGGCGCGATGATCGTCAGTCCGCCGTCCCGAATGCCGATCTGGATGCCCAGGCCGCCGAACTGGCCGGACGTTTCGTCCTTCATATCCTTATACATATCGGCGTCGAGGAACTGGCTGTGCGGGTCGAGCGATTGCAGCATCCCCTTGAGCGCGCCGTGCACGAGGTCCTTGTAGGAGACGCGGCTGGGGTCGACGTAATTTTCCCGGATTTGCTCGATCACGCGCGTGAACAGGGCGATGTGCTGATAGGGATCATCCCCTCGCGCCTCGGCCGGTTCCTGCGAATAGAGGCGGGCCCCGACCACCCAATTCGCGGCCAGCAGGATCGCAACGATGATCCACCCTGCGCTTCGTCCCAATCGATTAGCCAACACGTGACGCTCCGTTCCCTCTTCGTCTCCACACGCAGACCGCGCGGCATTCCGCGGCGCGCGGCGCGGCTGGGCGGGGTCTTCGGACCCGCTCTGTGTCGGCGCGTCCGGAGGCCGCGCCCGACTAACGCGACTCGCTGATGAATGCCGCCAAACAATACAACGTATCCCGACCCTGCGCGGGATGCAACCATGCAGCGAGGAGAGTTGTTGTCGCCGACGGAAAGCGTACCCTATACTAGGAAATTGCGATCATGCCTGTTCCGCCAAACACCCAGCCGCCCGCGCCGCGTTCGCTGTACTACAAGGAACGCCCGTCGGCGCGATCCCGCGTCGCACCGGAACCGCAACCGATTCCGCCCGCCGCCGAGCCGGCGCCGCGCCGCAAGGAGCCGAATCCGGGCATGCTGCATCTGCTACGGAATCTCCGCGTATTCGGCCTCTTCTTCGCCGGGATGGCGCTGGTTCTCGTGATCAGCATCGTGGGGCTGCGCATCGTCTGGTCCATTCGCGACCGCGAGCTGGCGGCGCCGCGACCGACGGAACTCCTCCAGCCGACGGCAGACCGGCGCGCGCCGACCACAACCGCCCCGCGCGAGGCCGCGTCCGCCGAGTCCGCGCGGACGGCGGCGCCCGAACTCGACACCGAACGCATCCGCCGCGCGGTCTTCCTCGCGCGCCACGCGCAAGCCTTGGAGGACGGCGGTTCGCTGCAGGAAGCCATCACGCGCTATCGCGAGGCGCTGGAGGTCTGGCCGCACTTGAGCGCCGTGTGGGGCCAGTTGGGCCGCGCGCACCTCAAGGCGCGCGAATTCGTGAAGGCTCAGATCGCGCTCGAAAAAGCCGTACAGGGCAGCCCGGCAACGGCCGAGCTGATGAACGACCTCGGCGCGGCCCTCCTCTTCCAGGGCCAAATTGTCCGCGCCATCAACCTGTTCGACGCCGCGGTCGAAATCGATCCGACCTTCCCGCCGAGCTACTTCAACCTCGCGCTGTGCCACATGTCCCGAAACGACCGCGTCGCCGCGCGCGCAAGTCTGCAGCAGTACCTGCGGCTGCGCCCGAACGACGCGCGCGCCCTGCGCGAACTCGCGTTCCTCGACGCGCTGGAGGGCCACCATGAAGACGCGCTGCGCGCGCTCGATCGCGCCATCGCGGAGGCGCCCGATTGGGCGCTGCTCTACTTCGACTACGCCGCCGTCTGCGCGCTGATGGGACGAATGGACCAGGCGATCGCGTTCCTCCAAAAGGCCGAGCCGCTGAGCAACCCGCGCGCCGTGTATCAAATCTATCGCGAACCCGCGTTCCGCGAAATTCGCCTCACCGAGCTCGGCAAGGAATTCGAACACGACCTCGCGCAGCGCGCCCGCGCGCGCATGGGCGAGGAGGCCGGCATGATCGATATTCAGCCGCCCAGCGAGCCGCTATTCTCCTCCGACGCCCAACGCCCCGCGAACCGATAGTGCGAGCGGGCGGGCGCGCCCGCGGGAGACATGCCGCAAACGTCCAGCGCTCGCGATCAACCGACGAGCGTCTCGCCCATCGCGATGGTCACGAGATCGGACATATCGCGGAAAGAAAACGGCTTTTGAAGCAGAAACACTTTTCGCGTCTGCAGCACGCGCTTGAGATCCGGATGTTCGGCGTTAAATCCGCTGATCAGAATCACCGGAACGCGGCGCCCGCTCTGGCGCAGCCACGAAACAAACTCCACCCCGTCCAAATCCGGCATGCTGAAATCGTAAATGATCAGATCCGGCGCCGCGTCGGACTCGGCCAGCTTCCGCTGCAACGCCTCGCCGCTTTCGCAACTGGCGACGGAATGCCCGTCCGCCGCGAGCACGCGCCGGCACAATTCACACACCGAGGGGTCGTCATCCGCCACCCAGATCGCGCTGGGCGCCAAGCGACGGCGGACCTGCTTGCCGGAGCGTGGAATCCGCTCGCGCACGACGGGGAACGCGACGCGCGTGCCTCCGTCGCCTTCCGATCCCGCGCCCTCCAGCACCTCGGCGACAATCTGTTCGACCCCGCCCTCCTGCACGTTCCGCGTGACCACGCGCAGCGCCGCATCCGGCGCGGCGCTGTCCAGCGCATGGCGCAACAGGTTCAGCGCGACCGCGTGCAGCGCATCCGGCGCGGCGGGCACATCGTCGAACTCCGCGCGCAGGTCCAGCGCAATCCGGCTCGCGCCCGGACGCTCAGCCTGCAATAAGGCGAGCGCGTGATCGAGTCGCTCGTGCAGCGACGACACCGGATCCTCGTCGCGAGGGGCACCCGCCACCGCCAGAATTTCCTCCGTCAGGCGACGCCCTTTCTGCGCGGCGTCGGCGACATGATTCAGCGCCGCCAGCGCTTCCGGCGGCAGTTCGATTTTCGCGAGCACCAGCGAGGTGTAACCGAGCACGATCGAGAGCAGGTTGCTGAACTGGTGCGCAGCGCCTTCCGCCAGCGCGCCGAGACTCGTCAACGCCTCGTTCGACTCGCCGCCGCCCGACGCCAACAGCGCAGACTGCAACTGCGCCTCCAGCGCCGCCGCCAACGCATCGCGCAGGCGGCGATACAAGGCGGTGAACGACGCCAGGCGCTCGCCATTGCGGATGGGAAGCGCGGCGGCGGCGGCTTCCACCGCCGCGCGGGGCACCCCGCTCGCAAACGCCAACTCTTTCAACTCGGCGTCGGAAAACGGCTGCTCGCGGAACTTGCCGCTCCGCAATAGATGCACCTGCGCGCCGCGCACCTTGATCGGCAGGGCCAGCTCGATCAGGCCGAACGGCCCGCGGTGCAACTGATCCTCGCCCGTTGCTTCGATCCGCTGCAGCCATTCCAGTTCCGACGCGAGAAATGCCTGGCGCGTCTCGGGCGACTTCAACAAGACTTCATGCACGAGCCGTTCCGACTCATCGAAAAGTCCCTTGTCGTTCCACGCGTCGACCGATTGCAACAACCGGGTCGCCGCCTGCACATCCATCCGCTTGAGGATCGGCGCCGCATCGGGGCGCAACACGGTATCCGGCAGATGAAGGCGGCGCAGCAGATGCCGCAACTGTTGCTGCAGGTCCGTAGCTTGTGTGGTGCTCATGCTGTCGCTGCCCCGCTATTTATCGTGTGAGTGCATGGATACCCGCCGTTCGAAAAGGCGTTTACGGCGCCTGCGCCCGCGCGCGCTGCATTTCTCCGATCCGCTGCCGCGTGAGGAACTCGATGTAGCGCTCGCGATAGGCCGCATCCACACGCAGGCGCGTGTTCCGATCCAGCGTTTCGAAGGCGATGGTATCGATCGTATCCGCCTCCGTCTCCAAACGAAGCGCGGCGCCGTCAACCCCTTGAAAAACACCGCGCCGGATCAACCCATTGCCCAACCGAAGCTCGACGGCGTCGCCCGGATCGAACATCGGCGTGCGGCGATCCACCTCGGCATGGATGCGCTCGCGCTGGCGCGCGGCGACCTCGGCCCAATCGATCTCCGGCTCCGCCGGCGAGGCCGGCGTCTCGGCTTCACCCGCGCCGCCCTCCGCGGGCGCTGCTGCGGGAACATCCGCAGGCGTCTGTGCGGATGCAGGCGCAGCCTCCCCCTCTGCAGGCGTCGCTTCAGCCGCCGGCGCTGCCTCCGCGGGCGTCTCCGGACCGGCCGGGTTCATGACCGGCGGCGGAGGCACGGGCGTCGGCTGCACGCCGTCATCCAGCGACCGCAAATACGCGACCGCGCCCGCGGCCAACACCACAAGCAGCAGTCCAAGCACGACAATCGGCGACGGCTTCCGCCCGGCGGCGCTCCCGACGCGGCGTTTCGTGCGGAGGTCGTACCCGCACTGCACGCAAATCACCGCGCCGACGGCCATCGGCTTGCCGCACGCCGGACACGACATCGACTCGTGCGCGGGTTCTTCCTCTTTTTTCAACTGAAGCCGTTCGCTCACACCGTTACCTCACGTCTCGGCATGATAGGCAAACAGGCCGCGCGAGACAAGCGTCGCCCGGCGCTGCATCCGGGCTTGTCAGACCGTGTTCGTCCCGTATGCTAGGACGCTTTCTGGAGGACGCCCCCGCATGTCTGACACGCCGCGCAGCGAGATACCCCCCGTCGAGCAACAAACCGAAGAATGGTTCATGGCGCAGATCGCGAAGCCCACGATTGATACGCCCATGCTGCTCGCGGCGCTGCGCGCGCTGCACGACGCCGGACGTCTGCAAGAGACCGAACAACGGATCGAATTGCTTCAAGATGTCCTCGCCGAGCGCAAGCGGACCATCGAGGCGCTCGAAGCGCTCGCCATGCGCGCCCGCTGGGCCGGTCCTCAAACGCGCGCGGCGATCAACTGGGCCGAGGAAGCCTCCGACGTGCTCGGCGGCGAATGGGAACAGAAGGCGCTCATCGACGAGTCCGGGTTCGCCCGCCCCATTCCGCCCACCGAGGCCATCCGCCGCCTGTGTCTGTTGATCAACCTCAAAGAAGGCGCGCACGTGTACGACCGCACATGGGGACTGGGCGTCGTCTCGCGCGTCGATGCGTTCAACAAAAAGGTCGAAATTGATTTCGAACGCCGCGCGGGCCACCAGATGTCTTTCGCTTACGCCGCGGAAAGCCTCTCGCTGGTCGGCGACGACCACATCCTGATGTGGAAAATTCGCCGCTTCGATGAACTCCGCAAACGCGTGCAGGAGGACGCCGCGTCGATCGTGCGCATGGCCCTGCAGAGTTTCGGCCCGCTGACCGTGACGCAACTGCAGGCCGCGCTCACGAACGGCATCGTGCCCGAGCCGGATTGGAAACGTTTCTGGGACCAGGCCCGCAAAAAGCTCAAGACGGATCCGATGGTCTATCTGCCGGCCGGCCGCACCGAGCCGCTGCGCCTGCTCGAAGGCGCGCGCGCCCAGCAGGACCAATGGTTCGACGCGCTCGCGCGCGAGCGCAATCTTGCAAAAATCATCTCCGCGGTGGAGGAACTCGCGAGCCGCGCCGCCGGCCTCGCCCTCTCCGAATCCCAGCGCAGCGTGCTCGCGGATCGGCTCGGGTTTGCCCTCAAAGGCGCGACCAGCCAGGACCTCACCACGCCCGCCCGTCTGCTGATGGCCGCGGACGCGCTCAATTTGTCGGACCGGCTCGACGCCGCGCGCGTGCCGGACTTCTTCCAAGGCCGCATCTTCGACGAGGCCTTGCGCCAGTTGCCCGCGCGCCCGCTGCGCGCGTTCCTACGCTACTTGCAATCCCGCAACGCCGAGGCCCTGCACGCCATGCTGCTGGACCGATTGCACCGCTTCGAGATCGGCGTGCTCAACGAGGCGCTCGGCTACCTCATGGAAGTCGGATTGGAGTCGGAGGCCGCCGCGCGATTCAAACGCGCGTTCGACGCCCGCGCGCCCAGTCTCGAAATGTTGAGCTGGCTCGGGCGCTATCCGGAAAAATGCGCCGAATGGGGACTCATCTCGCCCACCGTCGCGCTTCTGCTCATGATCGAGGCCCTCGAGCAGGACGCCACCGGCGAACGGCTCAAAGCGCAGAATCAGTTGCGCGAGCGCTTCGCGAAACCCGAGTGGATCAAACAGGTTTTCAGCCCGATGGCCCTGCCGGACCGCGAGAAGGTCCTCAAGCGCATCAAGGAATCGAGCGGCTGGTCCGCGCTGGATCGCGCGTCCGTTCTCGGCCAGATCGTTAAATTCGATCCCGCGCTCGCCCCCCTGCTGGCCGCGCGCGAAGACGAGCCCGCCGCCGCGCGCGGCCCGGTCACCTCGATCCGCAGTTTCCGCGAGCGCCAACGCCAGCTCGACCGCATCGTCTCCGTCGAAATCCCCAAGGTCGCGAAGGACATCGCCATCGCGCGCAGCTACGGCGACCTGCGCGAGAACCACGAATACAAATCCGCCAAGGAGGCGCAGACGATCCTCTTCCGACGCCGCGACGAGTTGATGCAGGAACTCCGCCGCGTGACCCCCAGCGACTTCAAGGACTTCCCCGCGGACAAGGCCGGCGTCGCCACCACCGTCACGCTGGCCTATGCGAACGGAAACCGCGAGACCTACCACATCCTCGGCGCATGGGACGGCGATCCCGCGCTCGGCATCATCTCCTCGACCTCCCGCATGGCCGAAACCCTCGCCGGCCATACCGCCGGAGACCGGATCGTCGTACCGTCCGAACACGGCGAGGTTGAAGTCCTGCTCGAATCCGTGCAGCCGCTGAGCGCCGATATCCTGGCATGGGCCGCTCGCGAGGATGCCGGCCCCGCCGTCTGATGCAGGACATTCTCCAGCAGTTCCTCCAGCGGGACGCAGGCCCGCTGGTTCAGTTCCTCAAATATGCCATCGGCGGCGGCGTCGCAACCGGCGTGGACATGCTGTTCTTTTTCCTCCTCGCATGGCGCGTATTCCCGGCGCTGCGCGAGAACGACCCGGTCGTCCGGCGGCTCGGATTGCGCGTGCGGCATGTCGAAGAGGAAGACCGCTCGCGGCGCTTCATCGTCTGCACCGCCCTCGCGTTCATGATCTCCAACCTCACCGCGTACCTGATCAACATTTTCTGGGTCTTCGAGCCGGGCCGCTACGCGTGGTACATCGAGATGGCGCTGTTTTACGCCGTCTCCGGCATCAGCATCGTCATCGGCACCGCGATCGGGTGGGCGATGATCCGCTACCTGCACTTGAGCACCAGCTTCTCCTACGCCGGCAAACTCTTCGCCTCGCTGATGATCAATTTCGTCTGCCGAAAATATTTCGTGTTCAAAGGCTGATCCCATCCCCCCCGCGTTTCCCGCCGGACAAACCGCGCGCGGCGCGCTATCGTTACGAAATGAGACTCCTCGTCACCGGCGGAACGGGAACCGTGGGCCGCGCCCTCGCGTCCGCCGCGCTCGCGCGCGGCGATGCGTTCATCGCGTGGGACCGGACAATCTATCCCCCCGACGACGACGCGGCCGCGGAGGCCGCCCTCGACCGCCACGCGCCCGACGCGCTGATCCATGCCGCGCTCCCGTCCCGCGCCACCGGCCGCGCCAACGAGGATCGGCTGGTTCACGAAGACTGGACCGCGCGCCTCGCGCGTGCGGCCGCCCGCCGCGGCGTCCGCTTTGTTTACGTCAGCACCGTGATGGTCTTCACGGACCGCGCCCGCGGGCCCTTCGCCCCCGATTCGACGCCCGACGCCGTTGAGGGCTATGGCGGCGCCAAGCGCCGCGGCGAACAGGCCGCGCGCGCGGCCCATCCCGAGGCAACCATCGTCCGGCTCGGCTGGCAGATCGGGGACCAGCCGGGCGGCAACAACATGCTCACGTTCTTTGACGATCGCATGCGCGAGGAGGGGCGCGTCCGCGCGAGCACGCGCTGGCTGCCGGCCACCTCGTTTCTCGCCGACACCGCGGCGGCGCTCATCGATGCCGCCCAGGCCGCGCCGGGCATTTATCACCTCGACGCCAACACACGATGGTCGTTCTTCGACATCGCGCGCGCCCTTTCCGCGGCGCACGGAAATCGCTGGATCGTCGAACCGACGGACGCGTTCGTCTATGACCAACGCATGACCGACCCGCGCATCAGCCTGCCCGCGCTGGACCGACGCCTGCCGGAATTGGCGCGAATCGCGAGTTGACGTCCGAACGCGAGTCGCTAGCTTTTCAGCCATGCCTGACACCACCATCCGCGAGATCATCGACCGTCGCACCCGTCCCCTGCTCTCCTTCGAGTTCTTTCCACCGAAAGACGACGCCGCATGGGCGACGCTTCGGGAGACCGGCGAAGCCTTGCGCGCCGTCCGGCCCGATTTCGTCACCTGCACCTACGGCGCGGGCGGCTCGACGCGGCAGCGCACAATGGAAGTTTGCGGATTCCTGCGCGAGATCGGCTTTGCCCCGGTGATGCCCCACCTCACCTGTGTCGGCCACAGCCGCATGGAGTTGGCGCACCTGTTGCGCGAGTGGCACGAACAAGGTTATCGCAACATCATGGCGCTGCGCGGCGATCCGCCGCGCGGCTTTTCCCAATTTCGACCCGCGCCGGACGGACTGAGCCACGCGTCGGAACTCGTCGAGATGATCCGCATCGAATACCCCGACATCTGCTGCGGTGTAGCGGGCTATCCCGAAGCCCATCCAGAATCCGTCACACCGGAAGCGGACGTGCGCCACCTGAAAGCCAAACTCCAAGCCGGCGGCGCGTTCGTCACCACCCAGTTGTTTTTCGACAACGAGTATTATTTCGAGTTTGTCGCCCGCTGCCGCGCCGAGGGTATTGAGCATCCGATCATCCCGGGTCTGCTGCCGGTCATTTCCCTCAAGCAGGTTCAGCGCATGTGCGCCATGTGCAAAACCGCGCTGCCCGACGCCCTCGCGCGCGAGCTGGAAAAAGCCGGCGGCGACGGCGACGACGCGGAACAAGTCGGCATTCGCTGGGCCGAGCGTCAGATCGAGGATCTTCTCGATCGCGGCGCGCCCGGAATCCACCTCTACATTCTCAACCGCGCCAAGGCCGCGCTCTCTTCCGAACTCATCCGCTTCTTTGCCAACCGCTGATCGCGCATCGACAGCCCGCTTCACGGCAGGGCGCGGCGTCCCGAAGCGCCGCATGCTTCACACGGCGGGTCCGACGGCCCCGCCCTGCCGCTCACCGCTCTCCCGCCGCGCGGGAGAGGGCCGGGGTGAGGGCAATCTTCAATCGACTTCCACTGTTGCCGCCTTGACCACTACGCGCCCGGCCGCTAGACTGTTTTATATATCAAGCAACGGGTTTAACATGACCGCCGAAGTCTGGAAAAGCTACGAAGACAACCTGCTCACACACAGCGCGGCGCATTATCTGATGACGATCCACGAGCTGCTGCAAACGCAAGGCTACGCGCGCGTCACCGACATCGCCAAGCGCCTCAACATCACGCGCGGAAGCTGCTCAATCAGCCTCAAGCCACTCAAGAAGCGCGGACTCGTCGTCGAGGACTCGAACAAGTTCCTCCTGCTGTCCGACGAAGGCCGCCGCCTGGCCGAGATCGTCGAACGCAACGATGAGCTGCTCGAAATTTTCCTCCGCGATGTCCTCGGCGTTAACCCCGAACAGGCGGAAATCGACGCGTGCAAAATCGAGCACCTGTTGAGCATCGAATCCAGCGTCAAACTCTGCAACTTCATCGAATGCATCCAGGCAGACAACAAGGCCGCAAAGGCCTTCCTCCAGAGCCTGCGCGCACACCAAGATCATTGCCGCCACGAGGCGAAATCCTGTCCGCACTGCCGGGACACGTGCTTCTTCGAGCGACAACAAATCCAGCCGCTCAAGCGCGCGCCCTCGCGAAAAGCTAACCGGCGGCTCACGCCCGCTTGACGACGCCCCCGTGTACTTCACCGTGGGCATCGATAGCCCGCGGAGAAGTCACATGTCCTACAGCCCGACGCACGATCAGGAATCGGCCCCTCGCGTCACGCTGCGCGAGCAGGGCCGCCCGCTGGATCGCGTCAACTGGCACCGCATGATCAAGCCGCTCCGCGAAATCGCGGGGCTTGAACCCGACGCGAATTTCTGGAGCCTCATCGTCCGCGTCTGCTCGCGCTACGCCTTCGACTACCGCCCGCTCCCCCCGCCGTCCGGACCCTGGCCGGAGCCGCTGCGCGGCGCGTGGGCCGGTACGCCCCGCATTGGGCTGTTCGTCGATTCCCCCGATCACTTGAGCGGCGTGGCCCGCACGCTCGGCCACTGGCAACGCGAGGCGAACGCCGCCGGCGTCGGCCTGCGCATGCACGGCGCGGCGCCGGACCCGAACCCCGACAGCCCGATGACCCTCTTCCCCGCGGTCGGCACGTTCAGCATGACCGCCTACGAAGGCCTTCACATGCACGTCCCACCCGTGCGCGAAGTGCTGCGCTACGTGAAACAGAGCGCATTCGACATTATCCACCTCTCGACCCCCGGCCCGATGGGACTCGCCGGCCTGCTCGCCGCGCGCATCGCGGGGCTGCCGGTCGTCAGCACCTTCCACACCCATTTCCCCTCCTACGCCGCGCGCCTGCTCAAAGACCCCGCCCTCGAAGACCTCACATGGGCGCTGATGCGCTGGTTCTACCGGCAAATGGACATGGTCGCCGCGCCGACGCCGACGATCCGCCAGGAACTCATCGACCACGGATGCCTGCCGAACCGCGTCCGCGTCGTCGGGCGCGGCGTGGATACGCACCTCTTCCATCCGAGCCGACGCAGCGAGGATTTTCGCCGCGCGCACGTCCACCCGCAGCGCGTCGCCTTGCTCTACGTCGGCCGCCTTTCGCGCGAAAAAAATCTCCCGCTGCTCACGGAATCCTTCAAGCGGCTCGCCGCGATGCGGCGCGACATCGCCCTGCTCGTCGTCGGCGACGGCCCGTACCGCGCGGAGATGGAGGCGCACCTCGCCGGCCTCCCCGCGCGCTTCCTCGGCGTGCTGCAGGGCGAGGCGCTCGCCGCCGCCTACGCCTCGGCTGACGCCTTCGTATTCCCAAGCGAAACCGACACGCTCGGCAACGTTGTGCTGGAAGCGCAAGCCGCCGGCCTGCCCGTCGTCGTCTCCGGCCTCGGCGGACCGAAAGATTGCATGCAGGACGGCATCACCGGGCTTGTCGTCCCCTCCATGTCCGCGGGCGGCCTCGCAAACGTTCTGCTCGAACTGTGCGATGGTCCGGACCGCCTGCGCGAGATGGGCGCCGCCGCGCATCAATACAGCCGCCGCTTCACGCATGCCGCTTCGTTCGACGCGTTCCGCCGCCTCCACGAAGACGCGCTCGCCGCACGCGCATGAACACTGCTGCGAGCGGTGCGCCAAACCGCTAAAACAACTCGCCCTGCCGCGCGCCGGGCTTGAGTCCGAACTTTTTGTAGCACAGCTCAGTCGCCACGCGGCCTTGCGGCGTGCGTTTGAGGTAGCCTTCCTGAATCAGGTACGGCTCGTACACCTCTTCGATCGTGCCGGCCTCCTCGCCTACCGAAACCGCCAGCGAATTCACACCCACCGGGCCGCCCGCGAATTTGTGGAGGATCGTTTCC
Source organism: uncultured bacterium (assembly GCA_937958885.1). Taxonomy (GTDB): domain Bacteria; phylum Verrucomicrobiota; class Kiritimatiellia; order CAIVKH01; family CAIVKH01; genus JAMLJG01. Next base: position 15,162 of record CALGMT010000018.1, read on the forward strand.
AGAATCCGCTTGTCCATCTCGTCGAGGCCGTGCTCGTCGATGTCGAGCATCGACAGCGCCTTGTCCGCCACTTCGCGCGTGATCCGATTGCCCGCCTTGACCTGCGCATAGTCGCGCACCCAGCGCAGCAGATTGTTCGTGATCCGCGGCGTGCCGCGCGACCGCTTCGCGATCTCCGCCGCGCCGTCGTCGTCCACATCCACGTTCACGATCCGCGCGGAACGCTGCACGATGCGCATCAACTCGTCCGGCGTGTAATAATCCAGCCGATTCGCCAGCCCGAACCGAGAGCGCAGCGGCGCGGAGAGCAACCCGCTGCGCGTCGTCGCGCCGATCAGCGTGAACTTCGGCAGATTCAGCCGCACCGACCGCGCGTTCGGCCCTTGGTCGATCACGATGTCGAGCACGTAATCCTCCATCGCGGAGTAGAGATACTCCTCCACCGCCTTCGGCAGCCGGTGAATTTCGTCGATGAACAGGATGTCGCCCTTTTCGAGGTTCGTCAGCAGCCCCGCCAGCTCGCCCGCCTTCGTGATCACGGGGCCGGACGTGGACTTCACGTTCACGCCCATCGCCTCGCCCACGATATACGCCAGCGTCGTCTTCCCCAGCCCCGGCGGGCCGAAGAGCAGAATGTGATCGAGCACATCGCCCCGCCCGCGCGCCGCGTCCACGAACAACTGCAGCCGCTCGCGCACCTTCGCCTGGCCGACGAAATCCGCGAATTTCGACGGGCGCAGCGAGAGGTCGAACTCCGTGTCGGCCTTGTTCAGCGTGCTGGTGATGAAGCGATCGGACATGGCGGGCGCTCAACAAAATTTTTACAGAGCATGGAACTTTCAAAAAAAGTTTTTACAGAGCATGGAACTTTTTGAAAAAGATTTTACAGAGCATGGAAGTTTTTGCGCGCCGCTCATGCGGCCCCGCCCAGCGCGCGGCGCACGAGTTCCTCCACCGTCGTCGCCGGCGCAACGCCGGGCAGCGCGGCCTTGATCATCTTGAGCGCCTCGGCCTGTTTGTAGCCCAGCGAGACGAGCGCGAGCAGCGCGTCGCGCGTGCGCAACTCCTCGGCGGACGCGGGCTCCGCGCCGGCGGCGGCCTCGAGCATCTCGCCCTCGGTGAGTTTATCCTTCAGCTCAACGATGATTTTTTCTGCCGTCTTTCGGCCGAGCCCTTTGACGCTCGACAGGCGCTTCACATCGTTTTCCGCGATGGCGGCCTTGATCTCGCGCACCGACAGTCCGCCGAGCACGCCGAGCGCCGTGCGCGGGCCCACGCCGCTGACGGAATAGAGCAGCAGGAAAAGCCGTCGTTCGCCCTCGGTGGCGAAGCCGTAGAGTTCGCGCGCATCTTCGCGGACATGGTCATACGTCAGCACCCGACACGCCGCGCCCTCCGGCGGGAGACGATCGAAACTCGACAGCGGAATAAACACCTCGTAGCCCACGCCGCCGACATTGACCACCGCGCGGCCGGGCTGTTTTTCGACCAGTATTCCTTCGAGAAACGTAATCATGACGCCGCTTCGGATAGAACCACGAATCCCCGCCCGTTCAAAGGTATAACTTCCCCCCTCACCCAATCGGTCTCGAAATCGGCCTCGGGATCGGTATCGATATCGGGATCGGTATCGATATCGATCTCGCCATCGGCCTCACCCTCAATACTTCGGCACGCTCGGATCAACGGTATCGGACCACGCGAGCGTGCCGCCCTTGAGATTATAGAGCGTGCCGGTAAACCCCGCGGCGCGCAGTTGTTCGATCACGCGCGCGCTGCGGCCGCCGCTTCGGCAGAAGACAACGGTCGGGCGCGCGGGTTCGAGTTCGCGCATGCGCGCGACGCAGGCGCCCATTGGAATCGCGTGCGTGTGGGGCAGCCTCGCGATGGCGAGTTCGTGCGGCTCGCGCACGTCCAGAACGTTCAGCGGTTCGCCCTGATCGAGTCTTCGTTTGAGCTCAAGCGGTTCGATTTGTTCGATTGCATTCATCGGTTCGCACACTCCTGAAATTTCTCGCACGTCGCGGATCGTCGGGTTTTCCCCGCAGATCGGACAGCGCGGATCCTTCGCAAGGTGCATCTCGCGAAACCGCATGTCCAGCGCGTCGAACAGCAGCAGCCGGTTCACCAGCGGGTCGCCGATGCCAATGATCAATTTGATCGTTTCCGCCGCCTGAATCGCGCCGACGATGCCGGGCAGCACGCCGAGCACGCCTGCCTCCGCGCACGACGGCGCGGCGCCGGGCGGCGGCGGCTGCGGATAGAGACAGCGGTAGCACGCGCCGCGCGCGGCCCAGAAGACGGAAACGTGCCCCTCGAATCGGAAGATCGCGCCGTGCACGTTCGGCTTGTTCGCGAGAACGCACGCGTCGTTGACGAGGTAGCGCGCGGTGAAATTATCCGCGCCGTCCACCACCACGTCGTAGTCGCGCACGAGGTCGAGCGCGTTCGCGGCGGAAAACCGCGTGTCGTGCGGGACGAGTTCGATGTGCGGATTCAAGTCCGCGAGCCGCTCCCGCGCGGCGTCGGTCTTGCGGCGGCCCGTGTCGCGCGCGCCGTAGAGGATCTGGCGCTGGAGATTCGACGGATCGACGGCGTCGAAATCCACCAGCCCGATGCGGCCCACGCCTGCCGCGGCGAGGTAGAGAGCGGCCGGCGAACCGAGTCCGCCGAGACCGACGAGCAACACGCGCGCGCGTTTCAGCGCGAGCTGCCCCGCCTCGCCCACCTCCGGCAGCATAAAATGCCGCGCATACCGTGCATGTTCCTCGGGGTTAAAAACACTCATCTCTCGCGCGAGCCTAAAACACTCCACCCCAAAATCGAAATTGAAATCGGCCACGTTTTCCAAGCTGCCAACACAACACTAAAATGATAGGGTTAGTTTGAGTTGACAATCCCTACAAAATCGATAGGTTTAGTAGAACTTAAGAACCTTTGAGGAACAGACATGAGCAAAATCTTCGCAGACAACTCGCTGTCGATCGGGCGGACACCGCTAGTGCAGATCAACCGGATCACCAAGGGCGCGAAGGCGCGCGTGGTCGCCAAAATTGAGGGGCGCAATCCGGCCTATTCGGTCAAGTGCCGTATCGGCGCATCGATGATCTGGGATGCGGAGAAATCGGGCAAATTGAAGCCCGGCATGGAGATTATCGAGCCGACCAGCGGCAACACGGGCATTGCCCTCGCCTACGTCGCGGCGGCGCGCGGATACAAGCTGACGCTGACGATGCCCGAGACGATGAGCATCGAGCGCCGCCGCGTACTCGCCGCGTTCGGCGCGAACCTCGTGTTGACGCCCGGGCCGGAGGGTATGAAGGGCGCGATCAAGCGCGCGGAAGAGATCGCGGCGTCGGACCCGGCGAAGTATTTCATCCCGCAACAATTCAAGAATCCTGCGAACCCGGCGATTCACGAGAAGACCACCGGCCCGGAAATCTGGGACGACACGGACGGCGAAATCGACGTTCTTGTTTCCGGCGTTGGAACCGGCGGCACGATCACCGGCGTTTCGCGGTACATCAAGAAGACGAAGGGCAAACAGATTTTCTCCGTCGCCGTCGAACCGCGCGAGAGTCCGGTCATCACGCAGCGCTTGGCCAACCAGGAGCTCAAGCCCGGCCCGCACAAGATCCAGGGCATCGGCGCAGGGTTCATTCCCGACACGCTTGACATCGGCGTGGTGGATCGCGTCGAACAGGTCTCCAGCGACGAGGCCGTCGAAATGGCGCGTCGGCTCGCGACGGAGGAAGGCATACTCGCGGGCATCTCGTGCGGCGCGGCGATGGAAGCCGCGAATCGCATCGCGCGCGAGGACCAGTTTGCCGGGAAGCTGATTGTGGTCGTCCTGCCTGACGCCGGCGAGCGCTACCTGTCGACGATCTTGTTCCAGGGCATCGGCGTTTAGAGAAGGGAGCGACCCATGATCGCACGTTCGCGGTCGCGGATGCGCGCATGATTTCCAACCGCTGTCATTATGCGTTGCGCGCGATGCTGGAATTGGCGTTGTGCGAAGGGCGCGGGCCGATGACGATTTCACAGATTGCGTCGGCCCGCAATATACCGGTGCGCTTCCTCGAAGCGATCATGCGCCAGCTCAAGCAGGCGGGCCTCGCGGACTCCGTGCGCGGCAAGGAAGGCGGCTATTTTCTCGCCCGTCCCGCGACGCAGGTGCATGTCGGCGACGTGCTCGCGCTTTTTGACGGCCCGCTCTTCAGCGACGCCGAGCAACTCGGTCCGCACATCATTCGCGACGGAGATCCGGATGTTTTCGCGGGCGTCTGGCGCGAAGCGGAGCATGCGTTGCAGGGCGTCTTTGCCCGCCACACATTTGCCGCTCTCGCCGACCGCGAGCACCAGCGCCGCCTCGCCTCCGCCGAGAACTACACGATCTAAACAGAAAAGGGGTCAGTCCTTTATTCTTGACGTCAAGAATAAAGGACTGACCCCTTTTCTGCTCGGTTCAGGGGACGGGGAAGCGGGAGGTGAGCGCGATGACTTCTTCGCGGACAGCCTTGATCACCGCTTCGTCTTGCGGGGCTTTCAGAATCCGCGCGATGAAGCCTGCAATGGTGTCCATTTCGTTCTCCATCATCCCGCGCGTGGTGACGGCCGGGGTCCCGAGACGAATGCCCGAGGTGACAAACGGGCTCTTGGTATCGAACGGAATCGCGTTTTTATTCACGGTGATCAGCGCCTTGTCCAACGCAACCGCGGCATCTTTGCCGGTGACGCCAAGCGGGCTCAAATCCACCAGCATCACATGGTTGTCCGTGCCGCCCGAACAGATGCGGACACCGGCTTCCACCATGCTCTCGGCCAGCGCCTTCGCATTCGACACTACCTGCCGCGCGTAGTCGCGAAAGGCGGGCTGCAGCGCCTCGTGAAAGCAAACGGCTTTCGCCGCGATGATGTGCATCAGCGGTCCGCCCTGTATGCCGGGAAATACCTGCTTGTCAATCTCGGCGGCATAGGCGGCTTTGCAGAGTATCAGGCCGCCGCGCGGACCGCGCAGGGTTTTGTGCGTGGTCGTCGTTACAAAGTCGGCGTAGGGGACCGGGCTCGGATGCGCGCCGCCGGCGACGAGGCCGGCAATGTGCGCCATGTCCACCATCAACAGCGCGCCGATGCTGTCGGCGATCTGGCGCAAACGCGGAAAGTCGATCACGCGCGAATAGGCGCTCGCTCCCGCGCAGATCAATTTGGGCCGATGTTGCGCGGCGAGCGCGGCCACTTCGTCGTAGTCGATCTGCTCGGTTTCGCGGCTCACTCCGTAGGGGATCACGTTGTAGTAGCGGCCGGAGAAATTCATCTTGTGGCCGTGCGTGAGGTGGCCGCCGTGGGACAGGTTCATGGCGAGCATCGTGTCGCCCGGTTGGAGAACCGAAAAATACACCGCCATGTTCGCGCCGCTGCCGCTGTGCGGCTGCACGTTCACGTGCTCTGCGCCGAAGAGTTTTTTGGCGCGATCGATCGCGAGTTGCTCCGCCTCGTCCACGGCTTCGCATCCGCCGTACCAGCGCTTGCCGGGATATCCCTCGGCGTATTTGTTCGTCATCACGCAGCCGGCGGCCTGGCGCACCGCGCGGCTCGCGTAGTTCTCCGAGGCGATCAGCTCGATGTTTTCACGCTGGCGCACCTCCTCGTGCCGGATCGCGGCAAAGAGGTCCGGGTCGCCCGCGGCAATCGCGTCGAGGCCGGCCGCGGCCGCGCCCGCCTGCTCGATCTTTTCCACGCGCCGGCTATGGCGTCCGCCCTCGAAAGCGGACCCGAACCAAGCGTCCAAAATCGCGGGGATCTCGCTCGGGTCGGTCGTAGTTGCGCCGAGCACCAGGACGTTCGCGTCATTGTGAGCCCGGGCGAGCCGCGCCATGTCCGGGTCCAGCACGAGGGCCGCGCGCACCCTGGGAAATCGATTGGCGGTCATGCTCATGCCGATGCCGGTCTTGCAGATCAGCACCCCCTGGTCGGCCTGTCCGTCAGCAATGCGGCGCGCGACGGCCGTTGCAAAATCGGGATAATCGACGGAATCCTCGCCGTGCGCGCCAAGGTCCTCGAACGCGATGCCTCGCGACGCCAACGCCTGCTTAACCGCATCCTTCAACTTTACGCCGCCGTGGTCCGCTGCAATGACCAGTTTCATGGGTGTCTTTTTCTCCATCGTTGTCTGCAATTCATTCGTTTCTTCCAGTACCGCCAACAAGACGTCCGCTATCGCGCGGTCGATGCGGTCACGCGTGAAGCGATACACGTCCACCGATTGTCCGATCGGGTCCGGCACATCTTCGGGCATGCGGCCTGCGCTAAAATCCGTCAGCAGGCGCACCCGCTCGCGCGCCGCGGGGAACACCGCCTTCACCACCTGCGCATGCCCCGCGGTCATCACGACCAGCCAATCCGCTGCATCCACCAGCGCTTGCGTGAGCGGCCGGCTCCGATGGCGGCTCAGATCGATGCCCCATTCCTTGAGAACCGCTTTCGCCTCCGGACTCGCCGGCTGGCCCGGCATGGCGGCCACGCCCGCGGACCCGATGGTCCAGCCCGTCCGGCTGCCCAGTCGATGACGGAAAATTGCCTCCGCCATCGGGCTGCGGCAGATATTTCCCGTGCAGATGAACAGAATGTTGGGCATGCCAGTTAATGTGCTCCACCAGCGCGGATGTTCAAGGCTTTCAATCCCAGGACGACGTCGAGCGCGCGCTGGAGGACGGCATCCCCTCGCACGCGGTCGCGCAACTCGCGGTCCAGCGCCTCGACGGCCAGCCGTTCGCGCCGATCGGGCTGGTCGGCCGGCTCGTAGTCGATCCGCGCGGAGCGCGAATCGACGCGCAGGTTCGGCGCCGATCCCGAGCGCCCATCCAATATCGCGCCGTTCCCGGTCACGATCCGGCGCACCGCGATATACAACGTTCCGTCGCCCGGCAGTTCAATGCCGTCCCGAATGCCCGGATCGCCCGCGGTCGGACGCCCGATCGTTAATACACCGCGCAAACTGTCGGACGCCACGGCGGCAAAAAGTTCAGCCGCACCCGTGGTCGTTTCATCGGTCAACACCATCAGCGGTAGTCCGATGGCGCGCGTGTCGCCGGATGCGCGAAAGCTGTTGAGGTCGTTGTCGTCCCGATCGCGCACGCTGAACAACAAGGAGCCGGGCGACGCAAACGGCTCGGCGAGCGCAGCCGCGCCGGCAATATCGTCTCCGCCCGCGCCGCGCAGATCGAGGATCCCGCCGGCGAGGCTTCCGGCGTTCCACTCGTTGAGCAGCGCGAGCACGACGCCGGTTTCGGAACGGTACAAGCCGTTGATTCGCGCATAGCCGATCTCGCGCGGCCACACCTCGGCGGTCTCGATCGACGGCAACGGCTCGCGGACGCGGGCCACTTCGGCGGTGAACGACGCACCGTCGCGCCGGATCGTCAAGGCGATCGTCGTCGCGGAATGGCCGCGTATGCGCGCCAGCACGTCCCCAATGGTCAGATTTGCCGCCGGCTCGCGGTCAATGTGCGTCACCTCGTCGCCGATCCGCAGCGCCGGAACGCCCGCGCCGGGCAACCCCGCGATGAAAGGAACGCCGTTCTTCACCGTGAACCGATAGCCCGTGTGATAATCCCATCCGGCTTGTTTCTCGCGGACATGCGCAAACGCATCGGCGTCGAACACGCGCGCAAATGGGTCCGCCTGTCGCGCCACGCACTCGACAAGCGCTGCGGCGTCCGCTTCGGAATCCACAGCGATTCCATGCGCGCCGAGCGTATCGATCAACGCGGCGACGCGCGTGATTATTGGATGCGGCGCCGGCGCCGATTCAGCCACGGCCGCAGGAGGCGCCGATTCAGATCCGACAACCTCCGCGCGCAGCGGCGCGGCGAGCGCGATCGGCAGCGCGGCGATCGATACGATGACCGCTGCGTTTTTCATCATGTCCATCTCCAATGTGCGAGTACAGTTGTTATAGAGTTCAACATGTCGCCTCGTTCTTGCGCCATCGCGCGGTTCCCTGATCATGCGGACAGCGCGCGCCAGGCAATATCCTTCCGATAGTGCGCGCCCGCAAAGCGAATTCGGGCGGCGGCGTCATAGACGCGCGTCACGGCCTGGCGCAGCCCCTCGCCGGTCGCGGTGACGCCGAGCACGCGCCCGCCATCTGTCACCACGTGTCCGCCCTCCAATCGGGTGCCCGCATGGAATACCGTTACGCCCGGCAAGCGGGCGGCGTCTTTCAATCCATAGATCGGATCGCCTTTCTTGAACGGGCCCGGATACCCGCCGGCGGACATCACGACGCACACGCACGCGCCGTCCACCCAGCGCACGCACTCGTCGCGCAGCGCGCCGTCGGCGCACGCATCCAGCGCGGGCAGGATGTCGCCCTCCCAGCGCGGCAGAATCGCCTGCGTTTCCGGATCGCCGAAGCGGCAGTTAAACTCCAGCACTTGCGGGCCGTAGCGCGTGAGCATCAGACCGGCGTAGAGCACGCCGCGATAGACGATGCCGCGCTTTCGCAATTCGAGCAACGTCGGCTCGAAGACCTTCGATCGGATCGTCGGCCAGAGGTCCGGGGTCACCACCGGCGCGGGGGAATAGGCCCCCATCCCGCCGGTATTGGGACCCTCGTCGCGATCGAAGATGCGTTTGTGGTCCTGCGCGGACGCGAGCATCACGAGGCGCTCGCCGTCGGTGAGCGCCAGAATCGACGCCTCCTCGCCGTCGAGGTATTCCTCCACAAGAACTTGTGCGCCCGACGCGCCGAACGCGCCGCGCACCATCGCCTCGTCGATGGCATTTTCCGCCTCGGGCAGCGATCGACAGATCAGCACGCCCTTGCCCGCGGCCAGTCCGTCCGCCTTCACCACCAGCGGCGGCCGCAACGACCGCGCGTAGGCGCGCGCCGCGCCAGGCTCGCTGAACGATTCCGCCTTCGCCGTCGGCACGCCGGCCTTCACCATCACATCCTTCGAGAAGACCTTGCTGCCTTCGAGTTGCGCTGCCGCGCGGTCCGGCCCGAACACGCGCAGGCCCGCCGCGCGGAAGCGGTCCGCGAGGCCCGCGCACAGCGGCGCTTCAGGGCCGACCACTGTCAGATAGGGCTTGTGCTCGACGGCCCACGCGAGCAGTCCGTCAATATCCGTCGCCGCGAGCGGTAGATTCTCCGCCAGCTCCGCCGTCCCGGCATTGCCCGGCGCGCACACGAGCCTCGGCGCGGAGGAATCCTGCTTGAGCTTCCACGCGATCGCATGTTCCCGCCCGCCGCCGCCAACAATCAAGATTAAGGGGGATTTCATCGGAACTACGAGTGTAAGGCAGCGCCGGACGAAAGAGAAGATGCAACAGGGCAAAATGACGCGAGCACGGACACACCACATGATCCATATTCAACCAAATCGAAACGGCGGTTTTACGCTCACCACCGAGCAATGGCTCCCGAAACAGCGGGACGCGCTATTCCCGTTCTTCGCCGAGGCGGCCAATCTCGAGAAAATTACGCCGCCGTTCCTCGGATTCCGGATTCTCACGCCCGGCCCGATCGAGATGCGCGAAGGCGCGTTGATCGATTATCGCATCTCGCTGCACGGAATCCCGCTTCGCTGGCGCACGGAGATCACCGCGTGGGACCCGCCCTTCCGATTTGTGGACACGCAGATCCGCGGACCGTATCGGCAGTGGATCCACGAACACACGTTCGAAGACCGCGATGGCGGAACGCTTTGCCGGGACCGTGTGGATTACCGCGTCCCCGGCGGCGCATTGGTCAACAGGGTCTTCGTGGAGCGGGATGTGCGGAGAATTTTTACCTATCGGCGGACCATCCTATTCCGCCTTTTCGGCGCGCCGGAAGATGGGCGTACCCGCGAAGCGCGCGATCCGGAATCGCTAAATCGTTCGCCCCGCCGTGCGTTTGCTTTGACAGACCCGCGGGCGTGACGCATAGTGACCAAACAGGAGTGACAAGGCGGGCATGACGACGGGGAGCACGATTGAAGCAGGCTTGCGGGATGTGCGGCAGTTGATCGCGCGAGGGCTGGAACGCACGGTCTTGAACCGTGTGACCAGCGACACCGCCGGGCTGGTCGCCAGCGGAAAGATGCTCCGTTCCCGCCTTATTTTCCACGTCGGCCCAGCGGCGCATATCCCGCACACCACGCTCGTTCACGCCGCCGCCGCGGTCGAACTGGTGCATGGCGCGAGCCTGCTGCACGACGACGTGATCGACGGGGGCTATCTGCGGCGCGGCGCGCCGACCTTCTGGGTCGAACGCGGCATTTCCGCCGCGATCCTGGTCGGCGACATGCTGCTCTTCAAAGCCGTCGAATTGATGTGCGAGGTCGAAGGAGGCCGGCTCACGCCGCTGCTCGTGAAACTGACCGGCGAGGTGTGCGACGCCGAATCGGAGCAAGAGCTGCTGCTGCGCGGCGAACGCCCCACGTGGGAGAATTGCGTGCGAATTGCGCGGCGCAAGACCGGCGCCCTTTTTGCCTTCGCTGCCGGCGCTTGCGGCGGAATCGACCCAGTTCTGATCTCCACGCTGATTGAGTGCGGCTATGCCGTCGGCACGGCGTATCAACTGGCGGACGACATCCTTGACGCGAACGGAAGCGAGGAGGAATCCGGCAAGAGCCTTGGCAGCGACGAGGCGCGCGGCAAGACCGCGGTCGGCGCGCTTGACCCGCGGGAACAGGCGGAAGCTGTTGCCTCCATCGAATCGTTGTGCCGTCAATCTGAAGACAGCCTCTCGCCGTGGCCCGCGGTGCAGCAGGCATGGCGCGCTTTCATGGACGCCGACATGCGTCCGGCCCTCCGCAAGCACATCGCGGTCCCCGCGAAGTAGCCCTAAGGGGTCAAACGATGAATGTTAACATCGACATCGGTCGCATCGGCGCGTAACGTTGGACGCATGCCAAGAAAAGAGCGAATCGAATACCCTGGGGCGATCTACCACATCATCAGCCGCGGCAACTACCGGAAACCGCTATTTACGCTGCATGGAAGCGGAACGGCCTTTGAAGAGGCCCTTTTCGAAGTGGCGGATCGTTGTCGTTGGCGAATCTTCGCCTACGTCATCATGAACAATCATTACCACGTGGCGGTGGAAACCCCGGAAGCGAATCTCGTCGCCGGGATGAAGTGGTTGCAAGGCACATTCGCCACACGGTTTAATCGCCTCCATCAAGAACAGGGCCATGTTTTCCAGGGGCGGTACAAATCGATACTCGTGGAAGAAGGTCGCCCGCTTCTGGGTCTAATCAACTACATTCACCTCAACCCGGCGCGAGCCGGCTTGGTCTCAATTGATGATCTGCGCCGGTATCCGCTTTCGAGTTATGCGCACTACTGGAAGAGACAACGCCCGGCCTGCCTGGACCGGGCGGCGGTTCTCGCCCTCGCCGGATTGCCGGATTCGACTGAAGGGATGCGATCCTATGAGGCCTTACTTGCGTCCGTTGATGAAGCGAATCCCAGAAAACGCGCGGACTTGCACAATCTCTATACACGCGGCTGGTTTTTGGGCTCGAAAGAAGCGAAACGGGAACTAATTACGAAATTGATGAAATTGCATCCAAAAGCGGCGTGGTCAGGTCGCTCCCGTCGAGAATTGAATGAAGAACTATGGGATCAATTTGTTCGCGATGAATTGCGCAGGGCGCAAAAATCGGAAGAAGATATTTTGCGCGACCCGAAAGGGGCGAGATGGAAAGTAGACATTGCCAGATCCTTGCGCCGACAATTCACCGCGGGCAATCGATGGATCGCCCAGCGCCTGCACATGGGGCATCCTACGCGGGTAAGCTTGGCCTTGAGATCGCCTTGACGTTAACATTCATCGTTTGACCCCTTTTATGCTTTTATGCGGCGGAGGAGGATGCCCAGGGCGAGAACGCCGCAAATCGACAGGCTCGTGATGAGCAGCAATCGCGCGTAGCCCCATAAGTCCGCGCGCAACATGAACGGATTCAACTCGCGAGGGCCGATCGCCGCGTGGCGCGCCACCGCCACCGCGCGCGCGGATACGCGATGGCGCAATTCGCCGAGCGGCAAATGAAGCGCATCCGATCCGAAATATAGCCAGGCCGCGCCGTCGCAATCGGCCTGAAAGACGAGGTATTGCGGATCGGCCCACACGCCAATGTTGGTGAAGGTGACGACCGGCTCGTCGTAATTCAGCACTTCAATTTTCAGATACCGAAAGGCCTGGTTGTTCAAATCGACCCACTCGCGCTCGCGCTCTTGCAGCCGATAAATGCCGCCCTCCGCCATCCAACGCCATGCGTTGGTCGCGTCGACGCGACCGAACACTTTGATCGATCGCGCAAAATTGGTCTCCGCCGCTTGCGCGATCAATCGGCTGAGCGGAACGGATCTGAATCCCATATCGAGGTAAAAGCGGGAGACGCCATCTCCAGCCGGCTCGTCGGACGGCGGATCCACGAGCGCGGCGGGCAATGCGAGCAGCGTGTCGGGCGTGAGGTCGGTTTGGATAAAGAACGGGCATTCGTGGCCGGCGGAATCCAATAATCGAAGGTCGGCCGGATACGCCTTGCACCCGTCCATCACATGAAACGGAATGATCGCGCGATACAGCGTCCCGCTCTGCAGCGGCTCGAGAATCGGCGCGCGCCACCGAAACGCGTTCCGATCCGGCGCGCCGGCGGACGACAGCGCAAACGCCATCAAAAGCGCCGGAAATGCGACCATCCCATTTCTGGCGCTCGCAGATTGCATGCTGAATTACGGATGCGCGTAGCGCAAACGCAGGAACCAATTGGTATGCGCGGGGCGATCGAACCAGATGGTGTTTGTCCCGATTCCGTTGGTTGCAACATTGTAGGGCGTCAACGGCGTCCACACCGCGCCATTCGTCAGGGAGGTGGCGTAGAACGGCGTGATGTGCCATGCATTCGTGTTGCCGACCGCGGTAATCGTCACGTTGGTGCCCCACTCCATGCGCGTGATCCAAGCGTCCGGCGGCGGCAGATTCGTGGGCGGGGCGCCGAAGTACTGGCCCACATTCGCAAAACCGGGCGTCCGGCCTCCAAGGAATGTCGTCCACGCAAATGCAGCGTAGTTCGTGCCATTGCCCGATAGGCCTACGCTGCTGGAGTCAGTCCAGTCATCCAAGACGGACACCTGATCGAAATTCGCCATCACGCCGCCAAAGCTGATGGCGTGCTCCACGCCGCCCCCTTCGTTCAACAAGCGTATCCCCAACGGCAAGGGAGGATTACCCGCCTTGAAAAGGCCGTCGGCGGTCATATTCCGGTTCGGCACCTCTGACGAGCCGATCACCCAGAATCCGAACGGCGCAGCGTTCGTGTTGAGCGCGGCGCTGCCGGGCAACACATATTTCTCGAATACCGTGTCGGGTCCGCCGCTGGGGTTCACTTCCAGCAGTTCGATTGTCCACCCGGCAATATTGAAGAGCGCAGGGCCGGCCAGCTCAATAAACGCGGCGTCATCGAACAACGCATCATACCGCACTTCATTAATCCAAACCTGGCCGGGTTTGGCGCGCGGAACGGCGTAGAATGCGGGCGCGTTGCTGCCGCCCGCGGGGTAAAAGCGAGGCGAAGTGCCTTCCGCGCCGGGACCGGAAAACTGCGCTCGGAAATAGTATTGCACCACGGTGCCTGTTGGGTGCGGGCCCAGCAGGCTGAGCGTCTGATAGACAACAAAATTGGACTGCGCCATCGGCAGCGAGGCGAACGCGCCGTTTGTGCCGATTCGGTAGAACGCCGTGACGTTGGTGATTTGCGCGCCATGCACGGGCGAGATGATCGCATTCAGCCGAATCGTGTCGTTGGTGAACGGCGCGGCGGGATTGTGAAATCCGAACAGCGTGACATCCGCGGGCGGCTGTGGGAAGCCCACGGAAATATTGTCGATCAGAATTTGCCGCGCGCCGGACACATGACGCAGACGGATCGACGCAGGCCCGGCCACATTCAACAGCCGCTCGAAGTTGGTAAAGTTCGGCGATTCGTTCACGACGCTGATGTTGGTGACCGAGGCCCATGAGGCGCCGTTATTCGTGGAATATTCCACCGCGAGCACCGGGGTCGGCGTGCCGGGCCATCGAGCATAATCGAAGGTCAGCAATCCGATGCCGTCGGGGAAAACCGGCGATTCGATGAAGCTGCCGGTGTCTGTGCTGGTGCGCAGCGATTGGCCCCGGTAGGCGTTCACATCGTTCACGATCGCGTTCGTGATACGCCAGCCCTGAAAGACGTGAACGCCCGAATTGAAGAAATTCTTGCGGGGCCAGGCCTCGAAATCCTGAGTGCGGACCTCCTCCGGCAAGCCGACCTCGATATTGTCGATCAGGATGTCCTGCGGCGGCTGGCCGCCGTAGGACACCCCGCGAATGACCACATCGTCGAACGCGATATTTCCCGACACCTTGTCCGCGTATAGAAACCGCACTTTTGTGATGTTTGTCGAGAGGGCCAGCGAGTAAGTCGTTCCGGAATTGGAGATGTTCGTATAGGCTTGGACGAGAATCCAACTGCCCGTTACATAGCCCTGCACCTCGAAACGCGAGGCCGCGCTGATCGTCTGGCCCTTCATCCAGAACGTAAGATTGGTGGGATTAACCAGTTCGGGCGTGTCGGCATAATCCCCTGTGGCGTCAAACCGAAGGGAAGGCGGCTCAAGGCCGGAGCTGCTTGCTGAGGTGTAGTTGGAAATGCTGTTAAACGTCCAGCCTTCGGGCGGTGTGAGCCCGCTGGCGAATCCTTCGCTGACGAGCAGCGTGGAACCGCCGCCGATCGGCGTGCCGGTGCTGGTGTTCAGGATGCGCACATAGCGCGGCAGGGTCTGATAAAAATAGAGCGAATAGGGCGTCCAACCGGTTTCGGTAATATTGGAAAGGCTGCCGACGGTAGTCCACGCCACGCCGTCCGGCGATTCCTGTACCAGCAGTTCCGCCGGCGCGGCTCCGTTGTTGCCGCGCGCGAGCTGGAACGAGACCGTGCCGTAGCCGTTGGTCCAGAGCGGGGTGCGGATAAAATTGGCGGCATTCGAGCTGCCGGGCACCCGCGCGCTGGGCGAATCAAATGCGCCCGCACTAAAGACGCGGCCTGTGCAAAGCTGCCAATTGTCCACGATGTGGCATCCGGCGTTGGTCAGCGCGGCGTTGGTCCAGCGCGAAAAGTCTTGAAACCGAGGGTCTGGAAAGGCGGGCAATAGTTCGATGTTGTCCACCAGAAAGGCATTGGTTCCGGAGATGACGCGCAGCTCGATGAATTGCTGCGCCGGATCGTCGAGGTTCAGGCTGAACTCCGTATAAGACTGTTGAACGATACCGTTGAGCGTCGCGGCGGTCGAGTAGGTGTCGCCGGTGCCGACGGGACTGGTCCGCACCTGCACGGTCAGGTTGTCGGTCGGGTCTTCCTCCGGATTGTTGAAGCTGGTGCGGTAGCGGAAAACGATCCGCCCGATCCCCTGCTCGATGCGCGGGCTTCGGATGCTGCCGCCGTTTCGGAGCGCGAGCGTGGGGGCCGCATATGCGAGGTTGGATGCGGTGATCATCGATGCGTTGGTCGCGACCCAACCGCCGCGCGCGAGGGTTCCGGTCCGCGTAAAATCCCATGACGTGAAATATTGGTAGGGTCTTGGGAGGAGGCGCATGGCGACGTTATCGATCTGCAGCGATCCTTTTGTTCCCGCTCCGCTGACGTCCACAACCACACGCGCCCACGCGGCGTTTGCGGGCGCCGCGCCACGGACCGCGACGTTGTTCCAAACCTCCGCGTTGAAGGGGATATTGGTCGCGACGACCGCGAGCGGGGATCCGTGCGTCGGGCTGTAGAACTCGATCTTAATCTGCTGCACCGCCGCCGTCCACGGACCGAAGTTGGTGTTGCTGTTGCCGTCCATCCAGAACCACGCGGAGGCTTCGTAGTCGAAATCGCGTCCGGCAGGGGCATCCTGCCAGATGCCGCCGAACGTCGGGCCGATAAAGAATTCGTGGAACGGGCTGACATACCGCCAGTCGCGGCGGCCGGAATTCCCATAGCGGTCGCCGTAGTTCATTGCGGGTCGCCGATTCCACGCGAATGCGCGCTCCGGATCGCCGAGGTCGTCCTGCTCAAAGTCGCCGTTGCGGACGAGGTCGTCATTAGCCGGGCCGGTGTAGGCGTAGGAGGCCAGGGCGACGGAAAAAGCGGCGTTGGTCTCATTGAAGCGGAAACGGTAGAAGCCATCGGTCAGATTGGTCAGCGTCAGGTTCACGCCGTTGAATACGCCCGTTCCTGACATCGGGACCGTGCCGATCGCCGGGCCACCCCAGTTCGTGCTCCAGTTTCCATTCGCGACGAATTTGAACTGATTGGTCGCGCGGTGCGAGATAAAGAAGATGCCTTCCCACACGTGGTTCGTCACGAGATAGAGGTTGTTCGCCGCCTGGCTCCAACCCTGCCATTCGCCCGCGGCGGTCATGGAGGAATAGATCGAGGTGAACCCGCGCGCGGAGCCGGCCGCGAGAAGCAATACCAAGGCCGCAGATGACAAGCCGTTCTTCATACCACCATCAACCGTACACCAAATTTCGCCCCTCGTTACGGCAGCTCGCTCGCGCAATCGGCGCTAGAGCTGGCTGCAATCGTAGGTGCGGAGAATACCGGTCAGAGGATTGACGCCCAACCGCCAAACAACCGGATTGTCTTTCCAGACCAATCGAACGACCTGCCCGGCCAGCCCATCAAGCGCGACGGCTTCCACAAGATAGAAATCGAAGGGGGTTATCGTGCCGCCGTTGACCTCGACCGCCCAGCCTTGCGGGGTGAATCGGAGCGCATTTATTTGTTTAGGCGCGTCTGTCGCAGTCGGGAACGGGATGCGATCAGCCCCTGTGTACACCGTCTGCTGACGAAATACATTTCGGTTCGCATTGATGCACGGAGACGGACGGGCCGCCTGCGAGCTGTTGTTCTGATCCACAAAATAGATGCCCGCCGGCAGGTACGCCCAATCCTTGATGTAGCCGCGCGATCGCGTGAACACGGCATACGAGCGAAGCGCCTTCGCGTATTCGTTCGTCGATAGGCCGGAATAAACGGCCGAAAAATCGTCGGGCAGCACCAGATACACGTCCTCCCGATTGGCGATCGCCCATTGGCGAGCCAAGGCGATCGTAGAGCGCAGCTCATTGACGGCCGCGCGCATTTTGCCGCCGCGTCCGATGTCCTCGAAACGCGGCACCGCAATCGCGAACATGATCGCCATGATGCTGATGACGATGAGCAGTTCAACAAGGGTGAACCCGCCGCTGCGGTCTGTACGGGTCATAGCCATCGGAAGAACCTCAACAGCATTTTATTCGTGACGTTTGTCGGGTCGTCGAACTCGGGGTCTCGCCAAATCGTCGCGACGGCGCGCGCCTCCGAGCCGGTCGTGCCGCCCGGCGTAATGGATTGCGCATAGAGATAGACATTGAAGAGGTTCTGGCGGTAGCTGAAGAGGCCGGATGAATTCCGAATCAGAGCCTCGCGCAACGCGTCGTTGGTGAGCACCGGCGAGGTGAGCTGGCCGTTGAGGGCGGACAACAGGCCGTTGTCGAATTCGCCGAGCACCGAGAGCGCGCGGTTATTCTCATACCGGCCTGAGGCGGCCAACCGGGCAATCACATTGCCGGCGAGCGAGCGCGCCGCTGCGATCGTGACCGTGGGGCCGCCGCCGCCGGGATAGGCTTCGATGGGCATCGCATAAAACGCAGCGGCCAGCACATTGCTGTTGGCCGAATTGATGTTCACCAGCGAGCGCCGCACGGGCGGATCGCCGAGTGTAAAATAATCGAGCACGGGGTGCAGATTCGCGCCGGGCGTATTGTAGAGCGCGATCGTACGCCACGGCTGGCCGACGGAAAGAAACCCCAGTTCGCCAACGCTCCCAACGCCGAGGCCGGCCTTGGGCAGGTCGAGCGGAAAGTCGCGGACATACATCGTGGACACGCCTTCGCCTCCCGTGGCGTTTTGATTTATGCGGCCCGGCGTGATCGCCGTGTAGGTGGGCGCAGGCTGCTCGGCTTGCAGCGTCCATTGGGCCGGAAGGTGGTTCAGGCGCGGATCGACGACGGAAAAGCTGCGGATGCGGATGGTACCGGAATTCGGCGGGATCGGCGTCTGCAAATCGATATTGTTGTTCGGGAAGCGCGCAAGGTCCACGGCATTGCCGCCCTGCTCCACGCGCAACCCGCTGTTCATCTGCACGCGGATCACGGCGGTGTTCTGGGCGATCGGCGCATTGGTGCGTTTTTCCCAAATAAAGGTGGTCTGCTGGAAAGAGTTGGGCGGGTGCGCCGCAACCGGACGGGGGCCGGTGGTGAGCAAATCGGTTATGGGATCGATGGCGAGTTCGGTGGGCAGCGCATTGATCACATTGATGATCGGGGACGACTCGGCCACCAGCGTCGCCGCGGGAAAGCTGCGATCGCCGAAGGGGAACCATGTTTCCACGGTCATATACACGCGATGGATCGTTTCGGTTGTGCCGCCGGAGATCGTGCGGGCCACCGCGTTTGAGAAAATGACCTCATTGATCATCGGCACGGCTTCGGTGGCGAAGCTTTCGAGGTCGCGCGGGATCGAGTCGGTGTCCACATAATCGAGCAGGTTCGTAAACACCATCTCCGGATTCGGCACATTGCAGGCGACGAGCGCGGCGACGATTTCATCACGCCGCGCCAGCAGCGCGTCGGCGTCGCCCGCGAGCGAGACTTTCGGCTGACCCAGCGGATTGAAATCGGGACCGAATTGCGAAAAGGGCGCGAAGTTTCGAATCGGCGTGTTGGTGAACAACGTCGCGGTGGAAGCCCCCAGGTAATACAACTCCGCGGGACTTTCGACGCGCCGCCACTCGTTGGACCGCCGCGCCAGCAAGTTGCCCAAGTTGCGAATTTCGCTGTGCAGGGAGGGCGAGAGCTGGATTTCGCGGCCGTCGTTTCCGCGCTGACGCTGAAGTTTGCCCGCCAGGTTGACGTCAATCAGTCCGGACATATCGACCGCAACATAGCCGACACGTCCGATCACCGTGGTCCCCGCCGTGACATCGGCCAGGCGCAAGCTGGACGGGAGCGCGTTGGTCAGGCCCGCGGGGACATACAGGCGCGACTCCAAGTCGGGGAAAAGATTCGTGATGAGGCCGGGTCCGGTGGTGAGCGTGTACACGTCTCCAGGATAGAGGGCGTCCCGGCCGACCATGTCCGCGTCGATCGCGTTCATCGCGCGCGCCAGCGCCACATGGATCAATTGCCGCGCGCGCACGGTCTCTGCGAAGGAGTTGGTCGCGAGCCGCTCCACGCGCATCGTGATGATCAGGCTGATGGCGAGGACGGCGAGCACCGCAACGAAGCCGAGCACGACAATCAACGCCATGCCGCTTCGCGCGCGCAGATCTTTGGGGCCGCTCTGCCTCATGGATATCCCTGATCGTAATAGCTGAATTTATTCGGAAAATAGATGCGTTGATAGTGCCGGCGCACGACGGATTCGACAAATTCGATCGTGCGCGTGTTGTTGGGCCCGAGCGTGGCGGCCAACTGCGCAGCGCGAATCGCGTCGGCCTCGCTCAAGGTCTCCAGGTAGATGTCCATGCAGAAGAGCGGCTGTGGGTCGCGCGAATCCCATTCGAACACCCGCCGTCCGGCTGCGTCGGCATAGGCAAAAATCTCGAACGTGCGGACATTCTCCAGCAGCGGATATTGACGCGCGCGAGTCAGCACGCCGGATTCGGGCCAATTGAGGCCTGTCACACCGCTCGCATATGGATGCGAGGCGTTGGTAGAGACATTTACAAAGTTTTGCCACAGCGCGAACCGATACTGCGGATTGGGCGGCGCGTCGGTGAGCCCGCTGTAATTCCCAACAAAATACACGCGCATGACTGATTCGCGCGGCGGGCGGTTGATTCCCGTCAAATTGTTTGCGGTCAGCAGCCAGATTTCATCCGCGCCCTCCAACCCGAAATTGTTGGGCGTGGTGTTGGCGCGATACCGCATGGTCAACAGGGCGTTGGTGCTCGAGCTGGCGTTGTCGAACAACGCCTGGCTGATCTCGCGGGAAAGAAAATCCATCACCGCGCGCGCGGCGGCGTCGCGCTCGGCCTGCTTCATGGTCTCCTGATAGACCTTGGTGGAAGACGCATAGATGCGGCCCATGGCCAGCACGATCAACAGAAGCACCACCACCGCGGCCAGCATCTCGATGAGCGTGAAACCGGCGCGGGCGCGCACAGGCGCTTTGACGGCGTCAGAACCCATGATTGATCAACTCCGTGGCAAATCGATATGGATTGTTGGTCTGGCCGAATTCGCCGGGCCACACTTCGAGCAGCAACGCGCGGCGGCGCGCGCTGGGCTGTGTGGAGGACAGTCGATACCGGAAGGCGTGGTCGTATTGCTCCCAACTCGCGGGAAGACCGCCCGATCCCCATTTTCCCGGCGCGGACCCGGCGACAAATTTCTGAGTGCGGATCAGGCCGTCCATGCGGACGGTCATCTCCGATGAATTTTTCCAAAACACATCCTGCCCTCCAGTCAGCGTGACCGGCGGGATCGTCTCATACGTGGCCAGCCCAGCCCACGAGACATTTGTATCCCACAGCGCGGCGTGAAAACTGTTAAAGACCGCATCCGCGAAAAAAGCCGCGTAGGTCTCGTCGGACGCCCGCTTGGCCTGATCCATCGCGGTCGGCAGCAATGCGAGCACGGCGGAGAGGCCCACGCTCGCGACGAGCATCGCGAGCGCAGTCTCCACCAGCGAAAAGCCGGCGCGAGGATCGATGGAGCTTTGATGCATCATTGGAAGGAGTAAATGTTGTTCGCGGTCGTATTCATGTTGCGATCCGGACCCGCGCTGAACGCAGCGCCGGGAGCGAACACCGAGTTCGTACCCATCGGACCGCCGGTGCCGCTGACACGGCCGTCGTAATTGTTGTCAAGCGCAACGCCGAACTGTGTGCCCCACGCGTCGAGAAAAGTGCCGTCCGTCGCGCCGCCGGGCACTTCCAGAAAGATGATTCGGCGAGGGTTGTTCGTGGTGAGCCGCGACAAGACCGATCGGGCGTTCGCGTCGAGATAGTTGCGATCGGCAACGCCTTGTTCGTTATCCGCGACAGGCAATTTGGAATATTCCTGATAATAAGCGCGGATGGCATTCTCGATGCTCTTCGCGTCGGCCTGCACACGCGCGCGCTTCGCGCGTTCCACCGAGGAACGCAAGGCCGGTGTCAATACGGCAATCAATATGCCGATAATCGCAATCACGACAAGCAACTCGATCAGCGTAAAGGCATTGCGCAATAACGGAATGGCAGGGGACGTTTTCATCTCTTTAGTCTCCAAGCATTTAGATTACACCGCGCGGGGGATTCATGTTGAGAGTTTTGGCGGATTCCGCGGAAATTAGTAATTGCCCGCTCCGGATTCCACATCGTCGATGGCATTGGTTAGATTCGGTCCATAAGACCAGACTCGATAGACCATCGGCACGGTGTTGGAGTATTGGTAGCTCCGGCCCCACGGATCGATCAATCGCAATTCTTTCACATAGTTCGACATAGCGACCGAAAATCGCTCGCCGCCCACGACCAGGCCCGTCACTGAGCCGATCGCGGGTCCGTAGTAGCGGCCTCGTTCAATACGGTATTCCTCAAGGGCGGTCTTGATCCGTTCGATATCCGACATGGCGCGGCTGACCGCCGCCCTTCGATTGGCGAATCCGGACACGCCGATCACGATCCCCACCAGCGCGCCGATGATGCCGATCACCACGAGCAGTTCGATCAGCGTGAAACCGGCCTTGGTGGGCGAGAAACAGCCCCGGAACACCTCCGCACGAGGTGTAACACATCGATTTATTCGCATGAAACAGCCCTCTTCGGCAACCGCGCCCAGGGGGTTGCGATCGGTCGCAACCCGAATTAATTCGGATGATATCGACATTTGATGCCAATCATACACGGAGGAACTGAAACGGGAAAGAAGGAACAACGGTCTAGGGCGCGATACCGGATGATCGCTCCTAGCGGTAAATATCGTCCAGATTGTCCGTAAAAACGACACCGGTAAAGAAGGTGTCGTGCCGGAAAAGAGGGGCGGGGATGGACTGGTTCACCGCAAGGTTGGAGAGCCGGGTGGTCTCCACAATTTCGCGCCGGTCAACGATGACGCCGGCCTTCTGCAGCATCGGGAACCACACGCTGGGCAACGGCTCGCTGTATTGCTCGTATTCATAGCGCGCGAGCAGGGTGGACATGGATGGGTCGGTGAAGAATTCCACACGCGCGAGACGCCCTTGCGGATCAAGGTTCAATATCACATAGCGCGTGTCCGTGCGCAGCGCCACGCGGACGGGAAAGTCCGCGGTTCCGGCGAGCGGTTCCTCTTCAATCCCGCGCACGCGGAGCAGATGGTCCATCGGCGTGCCGGGCACTTGTCGAAGCGAGATCAGCCAGTCGCCTTCGAGCGCATCGACCGGGCGCGCGAACCCTTTCGGATCGCCCTCAATGTAGCTGTAAAACATCTCACCGTCGGAAACGATCCGCCGTCGCGGAGGGGTGACGGATTCGACATGAAGCCGGTCGGGTCGCTGGAAATAGACGCGGCTCAATCGACGTCCGCTGCCGCCGGGCCCCTGTGTGTCGCGCCGGATTTCGACTTGCACCGATTCGACCGCGTCGTAGGAGGCGATCAACCGCTCAACGACCGACTCCGCGCGCGCGACATCCGCGAGAACGAGGCCGAGACCGAGGCTGTGGCAAATAAGGATGTTCCAACCTGTTTTCATGCGGCGCATTGAGCACGGATTTCGCGTTCCACTCAAGGAAGAAGGGATTCCGACACGTCGGCGCGCAGGGAGGATCGCGGATGTTAACCGGCGTCTCGATTCCCAATTTTGATTTTCCCGGCGCGCGCTGGAATTGCTCGACGCGATCCGTTGGCTGGACCGCATCGGCTATCACACCTGGCGCATCTGCCATTACATCGGCCGCGTGGAAGCAGTCGATGGAGCGGCGGGAGAAGGCGCGCGGGCCCATGCATAGAGCGCGAGGCCCGCGAGCAGGGTCAGCGCGCCGGCGGCAGACTCGATCGGGCGCTCGCGCACCTGAAAGGCCAGCACCCACAGCGTCGCGCCGATGAATACGAGCGGCGGCAGCGGATAAAGCGGCACACGGAACGGACGCAGCGCGTCCGGCGCGCGCCGACGCTGGACCATCACCGCAGCCGCGACCAGCAGGCTGGAGAGCTGCAGCAACGCCATCAGATAGTTCACCACCGCGTCGAATTTCCCGCTCGCCAGCAGGCCCAGCGCGAGTGCCGTCTGCAGCCCGAGCGCGATATGCGGCGCGCCCCAGCGGTTTCGTCGTGCGAGCGCGCCGAGGCGCGGATAGTCTTGCCCCATGCAATCCGTCACGCGCGACCCGGCCCACGTGTAGCTCGCAATGGTCGAGAGCAAACCGATCGCGATCATCGCGCCGAGCGCCCAGCCCCCGCGCGGTCCGAACGCCGCTTCGCCCGCGATCAGCGCCGCCTCCACCTGCCCGCTCATCCGCTCCCACGGCGCGCGCCACAGAAAGACGGCATTCAGCGCGACATACAACACGGTGACGATTCCGGTGCCCCACAACAGCGCGCGCGGCACCAGACGCTGTGGATCGCGCAACTCGGAGGCCACATACGCCGCGCCGTTCCACCCGCTGTAGGAAAACAGGACATACACCATCGAAATTGCGAACGGCGCGCTCGCCAGCAACGCAGCGTCGCCCGGACGCGGCGCGAGCGAGATGCGCTCTCCGCCGGGCAGCCACCACGCACCCGCGAGAAACACAAGGATCAAACCCACCTTCAACGCGGTCGCAGCGGTCAGAAATCCGCCCACGAGTCGCAGCGGACCGAGATGCAACGCCGCCACAACCAACACAATCCCCGCCGCAAGCGGTCCCGGCGGCAACGGCGCGCCAAGCCCGTGCGCATACACGCCGAACGCGATTCCAAGCGCGGCGAGCGGCGCGGCGAAACCCGCCGTCAGCGAAACCCAGCCCGCGAGAAAACCAAGCGCCGGATGGTACGCCTCGCGCAGCAGATGATATTCCCCGCCCGAGCGCGGCCACATCGCCACAAGCTCCGCGTAGCACAGCGCGCCGCACAACGCGATCGCGCCGCCCAACGCCCAGAGCAGCAGAATCGGAAACGCGGATGGCAGCGCCGCGAGTTGAAAGCCGACCGAGGTGAACACGCCGACTCCGATCATGCTCGAGATCACGATCGAAACGGCGGACGGCAGCGAGAGCGGGGCGCGATTCACCCGCCCATCATGCCGATTGCACTCGCGGACGCAAGCGGTACGCCGGGCGCGCGCGCAGATGACCCCGGCGGGCTTGCCCCGCCAGCGCTTCTTGGGGACGGGTGGTGTGTTTTGCGTACCGATCTAGCCGGCAGAACTTTCACTCCGTCCGGTCAGGCCGGACGGAGTGGATCTCGACAAGACCCCGGCGGGCTTGCCCCGCCGGTGAATGAGTTTGGCGGCTACCCGAACGCCTCCTTGACCCCATCTCATCCGCTCGTTCACGCCGCGCCCGCCATACCCCGTATCGATCTTCCACTCAGAACCCGTACGCCACGCGCAATTGCGCCTCCGTCGGACGCGCGGGATAGATTTCGCCGCGCGGCCCGCGGTATTGGCCGTAGCCGACTTTCGTCAGCGTGACCGGCGTGTAGGATCCGTTCGTGTTGTGGATCATCACAGTTTCCGCGCTATTCGCAGTTTCCAGCGCGTCAAGTCGGTGCCGGACGTGGTCCTGCTGCTGCCCGTATTGCTGACCGACCCACGCGCCCGCCGCCGCGCCGATGGCCGCGCCGAGCACGTCGTTTTTCCGGTCGCCGACATTGTTTCCGATGATGCCGCCCAGCGTGCCGCCGAGCGCCGCGCCGGCGAGCGCGGCATTGGTTTCTGCGCGGCGCGCCTGATACTGCGGCCCCGCGCACCCCGCGGCGCCCGCGCCTATCGCGGCCAGACTCAAGAGGATCATCACTCGTTTCATGGTCGAACTCCTTTCGTTGTTCCGACCATGAGACGGCGGACGCCGTTTTTTATTCAACGCCGCCGAACGCGAATCAGTCCTCGGCGTCCGCGGCGGCGACTGCGCCGTGATGAAGTTCCTTCGCCTTGGCCTTGATCTTCTCGATCAACGCCTTTTGCATTTCGGGATCGTTCTTCAAATTATCGCGCACCGCGTCGCGGCCCTGGCCGAGCTGCTGCCCGTCCATCGAGAGCCACGACCCGCGCTTCTCCAGCAACCCGTATTGGATCGCCGCATCGACAATCGAGCCGGTCCAGGAAATGCCCTCCGCGTAAAGAATGTCGAACTCCGCCTCCGTGAACGGCGGCGCAACCTTGTTCTTCACGACCTTCACCTTCGTGCGATTGCCGAACACCTTTCCGGCCGGGTCCTTCAGCGTGCCGATGCGGCGCACGTCGAGGCGCACGGAGGCATAGAACTTCAGCGCGCGGCCGCCGGGGGTGGTCTCGGGATTGCCGAACATCACGCCGATTTTTTCGCGGATCTGATTGGTGAAGATGCAGCAGGTCTTCGAGCGGTTGATTGCGCCGGTCAGCTTGCGCAGCGCCTGCGACATCAGGCGCGCCTGGAGCCCGACGTGCGAATCGCCCATCGCGCCTTCCAGCTCCGCCTTCGGCGCGAGCGCGGCGACGGAGTCCACCACGACAACATCGAGCGAATTGCTCTTCACCAGCGACTCCGCGATTTGCAGGGCCTCCTCGCCGGAATCCGGCTGCGACACGAGCAGCTCATCCAGATTGACGCCGATTTTCTTCGCATACGCCGGGTCCAGCGCGTGCTCCGCGTCGATAAACGCCGCCAGTCCGCCCGCCTTCTGCGCGTTCGCGATGATGTGCAGCACGAGCGTCGTTTTGCCCGACGATTCGGGGCCGAACACCTCGATCACACGCCCGCGCGGCACGCCGCCGACCCCGATCGCCAGGTCCAGCGTCAGCGCGCCGGTGGAAATGGCGGGGACCTCGACCGCGTGGTCCTCATCCCCGAGCCGCATAATCGCGCCGTCGCCGAATTCCTTTTGAATCTGCGCCAACACCGCGCTTAGCGCGGCGGGCATTTTCTTGTCGTCTTTTGCGGTTTCCTTTTCCTTCGCGGCGCTTTTCGGTGGCATGGCGAACTTCCTTTTGAGGCGGTGCTGGGTTGGGCTTGCGGAGCGGGATACAGAGATAGGTCACGATGCCGGCAAAGTCAACGATGCGCGCGGAGAGACCCTCATCCCTACCCTCACCCCTACCCTCTCCCACTCGGTGGGAGAGGGAGAAGACAGGGTTTTTTCCCACCCGGGGGGAGAGGGAGAAGACAGGGATTTTTTCCACTCGGTGGGAGAGGGAGCAGGCGGGGATATTCTCTCTCCCACACGGCGGGAGGGGGCGTTGATGTGGGCGCGAAAAGTTCCATGCTCTGTAAAAAATTGTTTTTCGATTTCCATGCTATGTAAAAAATTTTTGACGCCGCTTTTGCACGGCGGGAGCGGGATGAATGACTTCATCACACCGGAACTAGCGGGGGCCAAGCACGTGCCAGCGCGCGATGTCCGCGTCGCCGATAAAAAGCTCGGCATTGTTTTCGATGATGAATCCGTTCATGTACGCGGCGCCGTAGCGGCCGCTGTTGGCGTCGATGAATATCAGCTCGTCCCGCCCGTCGCCGTTCAGGTCGCTCGCGGCGCGGAAATCCCACGGGCGAATGTCGATCCGCGCGCCGGTCAGATACATGGCCGACTCGATCGCCCATCCGTTGACCTTCACGATCCCGTAGATGCCGGTGTTGCCTTCGCGGATGATAAGGTCGGAGCGTCCGTTGCCGTCCGTATCGGCGGCGGCGAGGATGCGGAAGGGGCTGATGTCGATCGGCGCGCCGCCAAGATAGTTCACCGCGGTCCACATGTTGTTCTGCTGAAGCGCGACGGCGTAGTGGCCGGAGTTCCCCTTGCGGAACAGCAGGTCGCTGAAGCCGTCGCCATTGAAGTCGCCGGCGGCCACGACGCCCCACGGCGCCAGATCGGCGGGGGCCATGAACAGGTCCACCGTCGCGACCACCGCGCCGTTGGAAAGCACGCCGACCAGGTGTTCGCCGCCGCGCCGCGCGATCAGCTCGGGCTTGCCGTCGCCGTTCAGGTCCGCCGTCGCCGCGATATGCCACGGGCCGATATCTTGACCGTCGAGCACGAACGCGCCGGCCTTCGTCGCGGCATTGCTCATGAATTGCAGGTACCACACGCCGCCTGTGCGGCTTTGCAGAATGAGGTCGCCGAAACCGTCTCCATTGAGATCGGAGGTCGCGAGCGATTGCGCGTGCGCCGCGCCCGCGAGCGCGATGAGCAGACTCAGTGAAAGCAGGGTTGTTTTTATCACGATGCCCCCTCCGCGAGCGCGCGGCGCACCTGGTCTAGCGCCGCGGTTGCGCTCATTTCTTTTACAATAGCACGAGGCCCGTTAAAGCGAAACTCCCGAACGCGCGCGAGATCGCCGGAGACGATCGCGATCACGACCGTGCCCACCGGCTTCTCCGGCGACCCGCCGCCGGGCCCGGCGATTCCGGTAATGCCGAGCCCGATGTCCGCGCCGAATCGCGCGCGAACGCCCTCCGCCATCGCGCGCGCGGTTTCCGGGCTGACGGCGCCGAACTGCTCGATCGCGGCGGCCGGCACGCCGAGGTCGCGGATTTTCGATTCGTTCGCGTACGCGACCACGCCGCCGAGAAAGATCGCGGAACTGCCCGGCACATTCGTGATGCGATGCCCCGCCAGGCCGCCGGTGCACGATTCGGCGATCGCGAGAGTCTTCCCGGCCGCGCGCAACTGCTCGACCACCGCCTCCTCCAGCTCGCACGCGCGCTCGGCATAAATCCATTCGCGCAGCGTCTCCCGCGCGCGCGCGGCGGCGCGCTCCAGCGCCGCGGAATGGGCGGGGTCGGACGTGAGCCGTATCTCCACGCGGCCCGGTTTCGCGCAGTAGGCGATCTCCACATTCGGACCGGGAAATTCGGATTCGGGCAGCAGACGCAGAATGTCGGATTCGCCGATGCAGCAGGTCATCAGGATGCGCCGCAGCGGCGGCGTTCCGGCGCACGCGCGCAGCAGCGGCAACACACCGTCCTCCAACACGGCGCGGAACTCCGCGGGCGGACCGGGCAACAAGAACAGCCGTCGCCCGTTGATCATCAACAGTTCGCCCGGACACAACCCCACGCGGTTTTCCAAAATCGCGGCGCCTTGGACCACGAGCGCGTGGCGCGCGGCGATTTCGGTGAAGATGCGGCCGGCGTTTTCGTAGCGGAGTCGAATGCGCTCGCGCGACGGTTCGTGCATAGCGACGGGCGCGCCGGCGAGCTCGGCAGCAACATCGCGCGTCAGATCGTCGCTGGTGGGTCCCAATCCGCCGCTGGTGATGACGATCGGCGCCCGTGCGAGCGCTTGCGCGATCGCGTCGCGAATCGCGGCGGGATCGTCCGGCACCGTCGTCTCGCGAACCAGCGGGATGCCGAGTTCGGCGAGCAGGCCCGCCAGTGTGACGGCATGCGTGTTGACGGTCCGGCCCGAGAGCAACTCGGAGCCGGTGCAGATCAGCTCGGCGGCCGGTTTATCGGGCGTACCCATTCGGGTGGGCCTGATGCCATTTCCACGCGTGCTCGATGATCGTCTGCAAGTCCGGATACTTCGGCTTCCAACCGAGCACGGTATGCGCCTTTGACGCATCCGCAATCAGGCGCGGCGGGTCGCCGGGCCGGCGCGGCGCCACTTCGGCCTTGATCGGCAGGCCGGTCACGGCGCGGGACGTGTCGATCACTTCCTTCACCGAATAGCCGCCGCCGTTGCCGAGGTTGAACGGCCCGCGCACATTTTTTTCGAGCGCCAGGATGTGAGCTTGCGCGAGATCCACAATGTGAATGTAGTCGCGGATGCAGGTGCCGTCGGGGGTGTCGTAATCGTCGCCGAAGATCATCACCTTTTCGCGGCGGCCCTGCGCGGCGAAGAGGACGTTCGGAATCAGGTGCGATTCAGGGTCGTGGTGCTCGCCGAATTTCTCCGTCGCGCCCGCCGCGTTGAAGTAGCGGAGAAAGACCGAGCGCGTCCCGTCGCGCTCGTCGCGCCAGCGCAGGATTTTCTCGAAGAGCAGCTTCGACTCGCCATACGGGTTTGCGGGGCGCTGCGGGATATCCTCGGTCATCGGCATTTTTTCGGGGATGCCGTAGGTGGCGCAGGTCGAGGAAAAGATGATCGTCGGCACGTCGGCGGCCTTCATCGCATCGGCGAGATTCACGCCGCCGACGACATTGTTGCGGAAATAGAGCTGCGGGTCCTCCATCGACTCGCCGACCAGCGCGAATGCGGCGAAATGCAGCACCGCGGCCGGCTTTGCGGATCTCATCGCTGCAATGATCTCGTCGCGGTTGCGAAGATCGCCTTCGATCACTTTCGCCCGCGTGTCCACCGCGTCGCGGTGTCCGCGCTCGAAATTGTCGAACACGACCACCTCGTGCCCCTGATCCAGCAGGAGTTCCGTGGTCACACTGCCGATATAGCCGGCGCCGCCGGTGACAAGTACCTTCATGGGGACGGGACGATAGATGCCGCGCGCGCGGCGGGCCAGAAAAATTATGCGTCGGGGGCGGTATCCTCGTCTGATTTTTCTTCTTTCGCCTGGGCCTGTTCCAAGGCCCACGTCATGTCCTGCGCCTTCTCCCACACGTGCGGGGCGACGTAGATCGGACAGCCGTGCTGAACCGCGATGGCGATCGAGTCGCTCGGCCGCGCGTCGATTTCCAGCATGTTCTTGCCCAGTTCGTTTTCTTGAACGAGAAAGAGGCGCGCATAGAAGGTGTCGTCCTTGAGGTCATTGACCACGACCTTTTGCACGCGCACGCCGAGCCCGGCGAAGATATTTGCGACGAGATCGTGCGTCAGCGGGCGCGGCGGCTTGATTTTTCGGATCGACAGCGAAATCGCCATGCCGACGGCCTGATCGACGAAGATCGCAATGGTCTTCCCGTTTTCGCCGAGAAAGACGCCAACGCCCGTCGGCGTCGGCACCAGCCCGCGAATCTGCACCTGAATATCGCCCGACATGGCCGTTACATATCCTGGGTCACGTGGATCACCATGTAGAATATACCGATGATCATCAACGCTGACAAAACGGTATCCATGTGGGGAATATAACGCATTTCGCGGCGCGCGTCATGCGGGTTTCAGCGCCGCCTCATGCCTCCGCGCGAAAGGTCAATTCACCCCGCTGCGCGGGATCGACATCAGCCACCACACGGCTGCCCTCCGCGATCTTGCCGTCGAGTATCTCCGTCGCCAGCGCGTCGAGCACCTTGCGCTGAATGACGCGTTTCAACGGACGCGCGCCGAACACCGGGTCGTAGCCCTCCGCGGCCAGCAACTGCTTTGCGGCATCGGTCATGTCGAGCTCGATTTTTTGTTCGGCCAGGTGCGCGCGCAGCCGGTTGAGCTGAATGTCGACAATCGACCCGATCTGATCGCGCGACAAGCTGTGGAACAGGATGATCTCGTCGATCCGGTTTAGGAACTCGGGGCGAAACGCCTGGCGCAGCGCCTCGTGCACGCGCGCTTCCATCTGCTCATACACCGGGTCATCCGCCTTCAGATTCGGATGTCGCTCCAGCGTTTCCTGGATGAGCGAGCCGCCGAGGTTCGACGTCATGATGATCAGCGTATTGCGAAAATCCACGGTGCGCCCTTGCCCGTCGGTGAGCCGCCCGTCGTCGAGAATCTGCAACAGGACGTTGAACACGTCCGGATGCGCCTTTTCGATTTCGTCGAAGAGCACCACCGAATACGGCTTGCGCCGGACGTGCTCCGTCAGATAGCCGCCCTCGTCGTAGCCGACATAGCCCGGCGGCGCGCCGATGAGACGGCTGACCGAGTGCTTCTCCATAAACTCGGACATGTCGATCCGCACCATCGCATGCTCATCGTCGAACAGGAACTCCGCCAGCGCGCGCGAGAGCTCGGTCTTGCCGACGCCGGTCGGGCCGAGAAAGATGAACGAGCCCAGCGGGCGGTTCGGGTCCTGCAACCCGGATCGCGAACGGCGCACCGCGCGCGCGACCGCCGACACGGCCTCCTCCTGCCCCACCACCCGCTCGCGCAGCCGATCCTCCATGTGGAGCAGTTTCTGTTTTTCGGTTTCCAGCAGCCGACTGACGGGGATCCGCGTCCACAGCGCGACCACTTCCGCGATGTCCTCGGGACCGACCTCCTCCTTCAGCATCTTGCGGTCCCGCTGCAACTCCGCGAGCCGCGCCTGAGCTTCCTTCATCTGTTTTTCGACGCTGGGGATCTTGCCGTAGAGGATCTCCGCGGCCTTGCCGAGATCGTTCGCGCGTTTCGCGGCCTCCTCCTCGCTGCGCAGCAGGTCGAGCGCCTGCGTGAGCGATCGGATTTGGCCGATCAGCTCCTTCTCTTTTTCCCAATGCAGCATCATGCCGGCGCTTTCCTCCTGCAAGCGCGCGCGCTCGGCTTCGAGTTTTTCGAGCCGCTCGCGAGAAGCATCGTCCTTTTCTTTTCGAAGCGCCTCGCGCTCGATGTCGAGCTGCAGCATTTTTCGCCGCACCTCGTCGATCTCGACCGGCATGCTGTCGATCTCCATCCGCAGGCGGCTCGCCGCCTCGTCCACCAGATCGATCGCCTTGTCCGGAAGGAAGCGATCGCTGATGTAGCGATGCGAGAGCGTCGCCGCGGCGACCAGCGCGGAATCCTGAATGCGCACGCCGTGGTGCGCCTCGTAGCGCTCGCGCAAGCCGCGCAGAATGCCGATGGTGTCTTCAACCGTCGGCTCGTTGACGAGAATCGGCTGGAACCGCCGTTCGAGCGCGGGGTCTTTCTCGATGTATTTGCGGTATTCGTCGAGCGTGGTCGCGCCGACGCACCGCAACTCGCCGCGCGCCAACGGCGGCTTGATCATGTTCGACGCATCCACCGCGCCCTCGGCCTTCCCCGCGCCGACGAGCGTGTGCAGTTCGTCGATGAACAGCACAATCCCGCCCGACGCGTCGAGCACCTCTTTGATAAACGCCTTGAAGCGATCCTCAAATTCGCCGCGATACTTCGCGCCCGCGAGCATCGCGCCGAGGTCCATCGCCACGATGCGCTTGTTCTTCAAACTTTCCGGCACGTCCCCCGCGACGATGCGCTGCGCGAGCCCCTCCGCGATCGCGGTCTTGCCGACGCCCGGCTCGCCGATCAGCACCGGATTGTTCTTCGTCCGCCGCGACAGCACCTGCACCACGCGGCGAATCTCCTGGTCGCGCCCGATCACCGGGTCCAGCTTGCCCTGCCGCGCGGCGTCGGTCAGATCGCGGCCGTACTTCTTGAGCGCCTCGTATTTGTCCTCGGGATTCTGATCCGTCACTCGCTGGCTGCCGCGCACCGCTTGCAGCGCCTTCAGCGCGGCGTCCTTGGTCACCCCCGCCGCTTTCGCGAGCCGGGCGAATGCCGAATCCTTCGCCTCCAGCGCGGCCAGGAACAGGTGCTCGGTGCTGACGTAGTCGTCCTTCATGTTCGACGCGAGCGCGAACGCCTGCTGCAATACCTCGCGGAACCCCCGCGAAGGGTATCGCTCGGCAATGCCCTCGACCGTGGGCCGCCGCGCCAGCTCTTGATCGAGCTGCGCCCGCAACCCATCCGCCTTCACGCCAAGCCGCTCCAGCAACGGGCGCACCACGCCCTCTGGCTGGTCCAATAGCGCGATGGCCAGATGATCCACATCGACCTCGGGATGCCGCCGCTCATCGGCCACCCGCTGCGCCGCCTGAACCGCCTCCTGCGACTTAATCGTTAGTTTGTCCAGTTGCATTTTTGTCACTCCTAATAGTTCTCAAATAGTGTCATTATGACTCTACTTGCATTCTTAACATTATATCGCAAGTAGTTGATTTATTGTGTCATATAAAATTTATATAGCACAAAATTATCTCAATAAATCAATGAAGCATCACTCGTGCCAAGCCTGAATCAGCCCAAGCGGGCTTCAAGCTGGTCGAGGCGCTTTTGGAGGGCGAGCAGGCGCTCGCGGAGGTCGGGTAGGCGTGCGAGGGTGGCGTACTGGCGCGCCATTTCCTTTTGCGGCGTGGCTGGAAAGCCGATGACATAGGCCTTGGGAGGCACATCCTTGGTCACGCCGGATTGGGCGCCGACCACGGCGCCGGCGCCGACTTCCAGATGCCCCGCGACGCCCACTTGTCCTGCCAGGATGGCGTGGGGACCGATAATTGAGCTGCCGGAAATGCCTACTTGCGCAACGATGACGGCGTGATCGCCGATGATGACGTTGTGGGCGATCTGAACAAGGTTGTCGATTTTCACGCCCTTCCCGATTCGCGTTCTGCCGAATCGGGCGCGGT
Organism: uncultured bacterium; assembly: GCA_937958885.1. Taxonomy (GTDB): domain Bacteria; phylum Verrucomicrobiota; class Kiritimatiellia; order CAIVKH01; family CAIVKH01; genus JAMLJG01. Next base: position 48,600 of record CALGMT010000018.1, read on the forward strand.
CCACGGTGACGTTCGCGCCGATCTCGACATCGTCGGCGATCGACACGATGCCGATCTGCGGCTGCTTTGTGCGGACGCCCTGCTTGTCCACATCGTAGCCGAACCCGTCGCTGCCGATCACTGTTCCGTTATGAATCCAGACCCGATCGCCCAGCACGCAATGCTCGCGAATCGAGACCTGCGGGAAAAGTCGGCAATCCTTTCCGATGCGTACGCCGTGTCCGATGTAACACTGCGCGCCGACGATGCTCCGGTCGCCGATGACCGCGCCGGCCTCGATCACGGAGAGCGGGCCGACATGCACATCGGCGCCGAGCGCCGCCTCCGGACTCACTACGGCGGTCGGGTGAACGCCCGGCGGAAATTCAGGCTCCGGAGGCGCAAACCATTTCGCGACCAATGCAAACGCGGCAGCGGGATGCTCCACTTTGAGCAGCGCGCAGACAGAGGGCGCCGACCATTCACGGCCTACAATCAGCGCGGAGGCTCTCGTTTTTGCGGCATCCGCCATGTAGCGCGCCTCCGAGACGAACGCGATGTCACCCGGCTCCGCGCCGCGCACGCTCGCCACGCCCGTGATGACCGCCGCGCCGTCGCCGACCAGTTCGGCGTCGAGCCGACGGGCGATCTCGCTGACGGTCAGTTGCATCGCAGCCTATTTCTTGCCGGTGTTCAGCAACTCGATCAACGCCGCGGTGATGTCCCGGCTCGGCTCAAAATACAGGATGTTCGGCACGCCGTTGAGATTGTCGCCCGAGGTTTCATAGACCGCGATGAAGCCTTCTTTCTTCGCGTAGCCGGCGAGCGTTTCCTTGATCTCGACGACCAGCTTGTCGCGCACCCGTTTCATCTGATCGGCGATCTGGCGGCGGCGCGTCTCCTCGAATCGGCGGATTTTGCCCTCCATTTCGCGCAGCTCGACGAGTTTTTCCTCCGCGTCCGCGCGGCGGCTGTTGCGGGCCTCTTCGCTCAACACGCGGTCCTCGGACTCCTCGCGCGCCTGGCGGAAGGACTCTTGTAACTCCTTGAACTTATCCACCATCTTCTTGAGTTCGTCGCGGTATTCCGCTTCCTGCTCCTTGAGCTGGCCCTCGGCAAGCTTGGTCTTGTAGAACTCGTCAAACACTTTGTTCATGTCGACAAACACGATGCGCTCCCGGTCGCTTTGCGCAAACACGGGCGCGGCCGCGCCGAGCATGGCGACGGCGGTCAACAATGCGGCGGCGCCGCGCAATGATCCGATGTACTTCATATCTTCTCCTTCATCTCCTCAAAACGAATAGCCGATGGTGAACTGGAAACGGCCCGAGCGGCGTGTGTAGTCCGGATCGGTCTCCAGCGGCCACGCGTAATCCAGGCGCAGTGGGAATCCCGGGAAATCGAGCCGGATGCCGACGCCCCAGTCCGAGTTGTATTTCGAAAAGTCCCACTCGTAGGCCTCGTCGTAGACATAACCGATATCATAGAACATCGCGAAGCGCAGGCGTTCAAAAACCGGGATGGTATATTCGGCGGTCGCGTACCAGGCCGTGCTGCCGCCGACCGGTTCGCGGTTCTCGTCCTTCGGCCCCACCTGGCGGAACTTCCAGGCGCGCAGCGTGCGCGCGCCGCCGAGATACAGCCGCTCGAAGATCGGCACGTCGTCGGCGCTGCCGTGCGGTTCCACCACCGAGGTCCACGCGCGGATGTTGAAGACGTGCTCGTACCAAATGGGCCAGAACGTCGAAATCTGCGCCTCCAGGTTGTACACATCCACATCGCCGCCGAACGGACCGCCCGCCCACATACCGCCGACGCTCGCCCGCGTGCCCTGCGTGGGGATGAACGCGCTGTCGCGCGAATCGCGGACGACCGACGCGCTAATTGCGCTCTTCAGGAACTCGCCTTCCTGCTCCTGGAAGAAGGCGCTCGCCCGTTCGCTCACGTTGTGGATTTTGATCTTCTCCAGCCCGTATGAAATGTTGAACCGGGAGAACGTGTCGAGCGGGACGCCGATGCCGATGTCGCCGCCGGTATTCCGCTGGTCGTAGAGGCTGCTGAAGTAGCTGCGGTTCCGCCTAAACAGGTTCAGCGTGAGCGCAAGGCGGCGGTCGAACAGCCACGGCTCGGTGAACGAAAATTCCAAATCGTTGCGCTTGGTGCCGGCGGTGCCGCGCAGCCGCAGCTTTTGACCGCCGCCCGTTGGCGGCCAGTTGAACAAATCGAAATTCCCTTGCGACAGCTCGGCGAACCCGATCAGGTTATCCACGCTGGAGAAGCCCGCGCCGACGAGAAACTGGCCGGTCCGCCGCTCTTCGACCTCCACCGCCAGGTCGAACAGGCCGGGATCGCGCGTATCCTCCGGCACCGCCGCCACGAAATCGAAATAGCCGAGGTTGCGCAAACGCAGCTCGCTGGTGCGCACCCGGGGCTGGTTGTAAATGTCGCCCGGCATCACCGTGATCTCGCGGCGGATGACCTTGTCCTTCGTGCGCGTGTTCCCGCGGATTTTTACGTCGCGCACGCGCGCCTGCTCGCCCTCGGCGCGCACCGCGACATCGAGATCGACGACCGGCTCGCCGGGCCGCGGCGTGACGACCTGCTGCACCTCGCTGCGAATGTAGCCGCGGCTCCCGTAAAAATCGCGCACCGCCTGCTGCGCGCGCTCGATGGCGGAGAGCGTCGCAATATCGCCCGGCCGATTCGTGATCGCGCGCTGCACCTCCGACGCGGGGAACTTCTCCGGACCGACGACCTGCACGCGGCCGAACCGATACTGGTCGCCACGCTCGACCGGAATGCGCACGTCGAGATGTTTGCCGCGCGAGGCGACCACCGGATCACCGACGGTCGCATCGAGAAATCCGCGGTCCAGCAGCACGCGGCGCACAACCTCGACATCCGCATCGAGTTCGTCCGGCTTATAGGTCCCGGATCCGGTGAGCCACGACCACATATTCGCCTGCCGCTGCTTCATCGGCCGGCGCAGATCGTGAGCGATCACCGGCGGGCGGTCGAAAAACCACGGGAACAATGCGCGCATCGCGCGGGCGCCGCGGCCCGGATCCGGGATTTCGCCATAGAATCGAATGCGCCGGATCTTCGCGCGGCGGCCCTCCTTCACCTTCACCGCGACCTCGGCCGTGCCGGACGCCTCGTCCTCGCGGATGGTCCACTTCAGCTCGGCAGAGGGAAAGTAGCGCTTTTGGTAGTGCTCGCGCACGGCGAGCGCCCTGAAGGCCAGCGTCGCGTCGTCCACCAGGTCGCCCGGCCCGAGGCCGAGCAGCTCGCGCACCTTGGCATTCCCGATTTCATCCGCGCCCTCGATCCGGATCAATCGGATGCGCGGCTTGCTGCGAACCACATACGTCACATCGACGCCGCCGGGCGTGTCCTCCACCTCCGTCGCGACATAAGCGAAGCGGCCCGACTGCTCCAGCGCGCGAACGTCGCGCGCGAGGGCCGCGCGGGTGAGTTCCTGGCCCGGCGCGATGCTGATAAACGAACGCACGAGCGACTCGTCGATCAAACCGCCGCCGCGCCGCTCGATGCGGATGTCGCGCACCGTCGCGCCCGAGGCCGATGCCGCAAACATCGTCCAGAGCGCCGCGAGGCACACCCCTAAAAACGCGCGCCTCACAGGTCTCCGGCGCTGGGGGCAAAGCTCCCGGCCGCTCCGTCGGTTTGCAGGCGATTTTCGAACCGCGTCGTTTCGTCCTTGAAATTCAAGCGCACCTCTCCCGTCGGTCCGTTACGATGCTTGGCGAAATCCACGATGGCAAGCGTCTTGTCGGCAAACTCGGGATCGTCTTTGTATTTGCAGGGCCGCCGCAGCAGCATCACCACGTCGGCATCCTGTTCGATCGATCCGGAATCGCGCAGATCGGAGAGCTTCGGCACCGCGGTCTTTTCGCGCGTTTCGGGCGCGCGGCTCAACTGGCTCAAGACGATCACGGGAATCCGCAGCTCTTTCGCCATCGCCTTGAGCGAGGCGGAGATCGCCGCGGTCTCGCGCTGGCGGCCCTCGCCGCTCTTCTGCGAAAAATTGAGCATTTGAAGATAATCCACCACAATCAATTGGATGTCGTACTGCTTTTTGAGGCGCCGCGCGCGCGCGCGCAGCTCGACGGCCTCCAACCCCGCGGAATCGTCCACAAAAATCTGCGCTTTCTGCAAATCCGAGGCGGCCTGCACCAAGCGGTTGTGCATGTCGCCCGACAACATGCCCTTGCGGATTCGATCCGACTGGATGTCCGCCCGCGAACACAGCATGCGCTTGACCAGCGCCTCGCGCGGCATTTCCAAACTGAAGATCGCCACCGGGCGCGCCAGGTGATCGCTCACCTCGCCCATCGCGACCTTCTCCGCGATATTCATCGCGAGCGAGGTCTTGCCCATCGACGGGCGCGCGGCAATGATGATCATGTCCGCCGGCTGAAACCCGCCGGTCAACCGGTCGATATCGATGTAGCCGCTCGGCACCCCGGTCACGCCGGTCTTGTTCTGAAAGATGTGCTCGATGTGGACCATCGTCTCCTTGACCGCCTCGGACCACGGGATGATGGTGCGGCGCTGATCATGGGAAATGTCGAACAGGTTCTGCGCCGCGCGGTCGAGAATCAGGTCCGCCGTCTCGTCCGCGCGATAGCACGACTCGACCGCGTCGCGGGAGACCTCGATCACGCGCCGCAGAATGTGTTTCTGCCGGACGATGTCGATGTAGTATTCGAGCGCCGCCGAGGTCGGCGTCTGATCCATCAAGCCTTCGATGAAGGCCTGCCCGCCGATCCCGTCGAGCGTGCCGAGATCGCGCATCCGCTGGCCGACGGTCAGCAGGTCCACGGGCCGGCCGCGATCGTGCAGGTCCACGATCGTATCGAAGACCAGCCGATGCGCGGGGATGTAAAAACTGTCCGTGCGAATCTGCCGCTCGATCGCGAGATCGATGGCGCGCTCGGCGTCCACCATCATGGACCCCAAGACGCCGCGTTCCGCATCCTCGCTGTGCGGCGGGATGCGGTCCGGACGAGCCGAGGACGCCGGAGAATCCGGCTGCGCCATGGGCCTACTCCGCGACGAGGGTGACGGTCAACTCGGCTTGAACGTCCGTCATCAGGCGGACGGTGAGCGTGTGCGCGCCCAATTCCTTGAGCGGATGCGGCAGCATGATCTTGTGTTTGTCGATCGCGATGCCCTGTTTGTCCAGCGCGGCGGCGATATCGCCGGCGGTGACGGAGCCGAACATGCGGCCTTCCGCTCCGGCCTTGACCGGAATCGTCAGCCCGAGGGATGCAATCTTCGCGCGGAGCGCCTCCGCCTCCGACCGGCGGGCCGCGCGTTTGGCCTCCGCAGCCGCGCGGCGTTTTTCCACGCGGCGCCGCGTCGCCTCGGTGACCGGGGCGGCGATATTGCGGGGCAGCAGATAATTGCGGGCGTAGCCGTCGGCGACCTTCACGAGGTCACCGGTCAGGCCGAGTCCGTCCACGTCTTCCATCAAAATGACTTCGGTTGCCATGTGCGTTCTCCTCGAATCAGGGCAGCAGCCCCATCACGCGCGCGCGGCGGATCGCGGCCTGCACTTGGCGCTGCTGGCGGGCGGTGGTGCCGGTGATGCGGCGCGGCATGATCTTGCCGCGCTCGGTCATGAATTTGCGCAGCAGCTCGCTGTCCTTGTAGTCAATGTGCGTGACGCCCTCGAGATACTTCGCGCCCTTTTTCATCAGGGGCTGCATCTCGCTCATCATGTCGCGCGGGCGGCGATCGCGCTCGCGGTCGTTTCGTTCTTTCGGTCGCATGGAATGTCCTCTCTCTCCTCGGGTCCCTAGAATGGCAGATCGTCGTCCGGATCGCCGGGGGGCGGCGCATCGTCGTGAACCGGCGCGGGCGCGGCGCGACTGCCGCCGCGCGGCGGGGCGGGCTCATCCGGCGCATCGCCGTATTCGCCGCGGCGCGACCGGTTGCTCCCGCTGTCCAGAAACTGAACGCGCTCCGCGACGACGCCGAGCTTGCTGCGTTTCTGGCCGTCCTTTTCCCACTCGTCCAGCTTGAGGCGACCTTCGACAAAAAGCGGCGACCCTTTGCGCAGATATTCCGCGCACAGCTCCGCCTGCTTGCCCCACACGGTGACGTTGAGGAAGCACACCTCCTCGCGGTCCTCGCCGTTGCTCGCCTTATACTTCCGGTTCACGGCCATCCCCAGCTCGGCGACGGCCATGCCGGAGGGCGTCGAGCGCTTTTCGGGATCGCGCGTGAGACGCCCAATCAGCAGGACTTTGTTCAGCGAGGCCATGGCTTATGTGGCCGCGGGCGCGGCAACCTCCGGTGCGCGCACGATCTGCACGCGGAAAATTTCTTCGTTGAGCTTCAAGCGGCCCCGCAAGGCGTCGATCTTGCCTCCGGCGAGCTGGAACGTGACCACCATGTACTGGCCGCCGGTATGCTTGTTCATCGGGCGCGCGAACGAGCGGCGGCCGATTCGCGTCTTCGCTTCGACCTTTCCGCCGACCTTTTCGATCTCGGCCACCACCCGGTCGAGCGCGCCATCCAGCGCCTCCTCTTTCAAGGATTCCGGGAAAATAATCATCGCCTCGTATTTATTCATCGTCTCGTTCCCTCGCCTCTCGTGTCCTCTCTATTAAACTCGTTCATCGCCCGGTCCCATCCGTCCCGCAGCGCGACGGTCACCGCGTCGGCCGCGCGCCGAATCGCCGCGTCCACCACCGGCTGCTCGTCCGGCGCGAATCGGCCGAGCACATGGCCCACCGTCTCGCCCGCCGGATCGCGCCCGATGCCGACCCGCACCCGCGGGAACCGGTCCGAGCCGAGGTGCGCGATCAGCGACTTCAGCCCGTTGTGTCCGCCCGCGCTGCCCGCCGCGCGCAGCCGCAACCGGCCGACCGGCAGATCCACGTCGTCCACCACAACCCACACATCGGCCGGTTCCAATCCTTTTTTCCGCATCAGCGGGCCGGCCGCCTCGCCGCTGCGATTCATGAACGTGCGGGGCTTCACCAGCGCCACGCGTTCGCCTTCCAACTCGCCCTCTGCAAGCTCGGCGGGAAACCGCCAGCTTCGCCGAAACGCGGCGCCCATCCGCCGGGCCAGCTCGTCCACCACGTCGAATCCCACGTTGTGCCGGGTCCGCGCATACGCGCGCCCCGGATTGCCCAATCCGACGACCAGTTTCATCGGTCACCCGAAACCCGGCGTCGGCCCGGCCGCCGCTACTTCTTGGCCTCCTTCGCGGGAGCGGCTTTCGCGGGCGCAGCCTTCTCCTCTTTCTTGGCGCCCTCGGCCGCCTCGCCCTCTTCCTTCTTCTCCTTGATGACTTCCGGTTCCGCAGCGGTCGCCGCAGCAGCCGGGGCCGCCTCTTCCTCGCGCGGCGCGGACACTGCCGCGATCGCGAGGCCGGGATCGGTGACCAGCGTGTACTTCGCCGGATCGAGCTTCACATCGCCCGCCGTCAGGCTGTCGCCGATCTTCAGACCGGAGACATCGATGTCGAACGCCTCGACGATGTCGGCCGGCAAGCATTCGACCTCGATGCTGCGCACCAGGTGCTCGAGCACGCCGCCGTGCTGCGTCACGCCGACCGGCTCGCCCACCAGGTGCACCGCAATTTCGATCTTCAGCTTCTCCGTCATCGAAATTTCGTGGAAATCCGCGTGAATGATCTGGCCCGAGATCGGGTGGAGCTGCACTTCCTGCAGCAGCACCTTCTTCGTCTCCACGCCCGGGATGTCCAGATCGAGCATCACATGCTCGGCTGCGTGGCCGTGCGTCGCGTGCCGGAACGCCTTTTCATTCACCTGCACATTCATCGGCGGCTTGCCGATCCCATACACCACGCCCGGAAACACGCCGCTGCGGCGCAAGCGCCGCCCCGCGCTCGACCCCGTGACCGACCGCACCTCCGCCGTAACTTTGATTTCCTTTGCCATACTCGTTGCTCTCCACGCCCCCTCCGGGGCTCATTCCCTACACGCGAAACAATGACGTCACCGACTGATTGTTGTGGACCCGCAGAATCGCCTCGCCGAGCAGCTCCGCGATCGACAGCACCGTCACCTTGAAACCGTCGTACGCCCGCAGCGGCACACTGTCCGTCGTGATCAGCTCCTCGATCGCCGACCCCTTCAACCGCTCGACGCCGAGGTCCGTCAACATGCAGTGCGTGACCGCCGCCTTGATCGAACGCGCCCCGCGCTGCTTCAACAGCGCCGACGCGCTCGTCAGCGTCCCCGCCGTGGTCGTCAAATCGTCCACAAGCAGCGCGTTCCGGCCCTCGACCTCGCCGACCAGGCTGATCGCCTCGACTTCCGTCGCGCTCTTGCGCTGCTTGCCGACAATCGCCAGACCCGCGCCCAGCATGTTGGCGTACGCATACGCCATTTTCAGCCCGCCCGGATCCGGCGACACGACCACCAAATCCTGGAGATTCCGCAGCCGCAGGTGCTTCACGATCACCGGCGCGGCAAAGAGGTGATCCACCGGAATGTCGAAAAACCCCTGAATCTGCTGCGCGTGAAAGTCCATCGCGATCATCCGGTCCGCCCCCGCCGCCACCAGCAGGTTCGCCACCAGCTTGGCCGTGATCGGCACGCGCGGCTGGTCTTTTCGGTCCTGCCGCCCGTAGCCATAAAAGGGAATCACCGGCGTGATGCGCGCCGCCGACGCGCGCTTCGCCGCGTCGATCATGATGAGCAGCTCCATGATGCTCTCATTCGGCGGATTGCACGTCGGCTGGACGATAAACACATCCTGCCCGCGGATATTCTCCACTATCTTGACAAAGATCTCTCCGTCCGGGAACCGGCTGATCTGCACGCCACCCAGCGGTTCGCCGATATACTCGGCGATCGCCTTGGCCAGGGCCGGATGCGAATTGCCAGACAATAGCTTCACATTTACGCTCGTTCGCTGGTTGCCCGACTAGGATTCGAACCTAGACTCTGGCCTCCAAAGGGCCGTGTGCTGCCGTTACACCATCGGGCAATCGTCCCGCCGAACGAGGATACCACATCCCCGCCCGCCCCGTCACCGGGGTGCTGGAAACTGCCCGCACGGACGCCGCCCCGGCCTTCGCCGGTTCGGACACAAGGGGGAAGAACCTAGGCAAGCGCCTCCCGCGAGTCAAGGGGAAAGGGGGCGTCGCCAAAAGTTCCATGCTCTGTAAAAAATTGTTTTGGGGCTTCCATGCTCTGTAATTTACAGAGTATGTAAAAACAGGCGGCCCTGCGGCCAGACATTCGCATGCAACAATTCGACAGATTCCACGCCTCGGAGCTGTATTGCCCGAAGTGCCGACGTTCGCAGCCGGTGTATGAGCGGCTTTTGCTCGTGCTGCCGCATGCGGAAATCTATGACATCCGCTGCCGAACCTGCGGCACATCCGTCGGTCAGCGCGAGGCGAAGGCCCCGCCGATCTCCGCGCAACTGGCCGCCGCCCGCGCGCGGCCCGCGGCGCGCAAACCAAAACAGCGTTTGATGAAAGCGCCTCCGTCCCGTAGCCTTTCCCCATGAGCATCAAAATCACCGGCGAGCTGACCAACGATCCCTCGATGTGCCTGTTCCACCTCGAACAGCCGATCGTCGAGGACTGGACCGTCACCTTCAACGCGCCCGAGGAGTCGCAGGGCTCCGCGCTCGCGGACCATATTTTCGGCGTCGAGGGCGTCGCGCGCGTTACGGTGTCCGGCCCCACAATCACGGTCGTCAAAAACGTCATGACGCCGTGGCCGCACCTCGCGGGCGAGATCGGCGCGGCGATTCGCGCGGCGTTCGCGTCCGGACAGCCGCTCGTCGCCGACGCGGTCATCGAGCGGCTGAAGAGTTACTCGCCGGATGACATCGAAGAAACTGTCGCCGAACTGTTCGAGGAGCAAATCAACCCCGCGCTCGCCTCGCACGGCGGCTTCGTCCGCCTCGTCAAGGTGGAGGACCGCGACGTCTATGTGGAAATGGGCGGCGGCTGCCAGGGCTGCGCCGCCTCGAAAGCGACGATGAAATACGGCGTCGAAAACGCCATTCGCCGCGTCGCGCCGCACGTGCGCCGCGTGATCGACGCGACCGATCACGCGGCGGGCACTAACCCGTATTTCAAGTGACATGAACATCACAATTCTCGGGGATGGTGGATGGGGCACGGCGCTGGCGACGGTGCTTCACCGGAACGGCCACCGCGTGCGCGTGTGGGGCCCGTTTCCCGACTATCTGCGGCAAATCGCGGAGACGCGCGAGAACACGAAGTTCCTGCCCGGCGTTTCGCTCCCGCCGGAGATCGAGTGGACCGCCGATCTGGCGGCAGCGTTGAGCGATGCCGCCGCGGTCGTGCTCGCGGTCCCCTCGCGATTTTACGAGCGCGTGGCGTCCGATGCCGCGCCGCTGATATCGCGCGAGGCGCTGGTGGTGAGCGTGTCGAAAGGGCTCGACAAGCAGACGCATCGCCGCTTGTCGGAGGTCGCCGAATCGTTGATGGGCAACGGTCCCGTCGCGGCCCTGTCCGGCCCCAGCCATGCGGAAGAAGTCGCGCGCCGCGTGCCGACCGCCGTCGTCGTCGCCTGCGCGGACCACGATCGCGCAGTGGCGCTGCAACAGATCTTCAACAGCGCGGAATTCCGCGTGTACACGAGCGACGACACGATCGGCGTCGAACTCGGCGGCGCGCTCAAAAACGTGATCGCGGTGGCCGCGGGCATCAGCGATGGGATCGGATTCGGCGACAACACGAAGGCGGCGCTGATCACGCGCGGCCTCGCCGAAATCACGCGGCTCGGCGTCGCGCGCGGCGCGCGCGCGGAGACCTTCTCCGGGTTGAGCGGTATCGGCGATCTGATCGTCACCTGCGCGAGCAAATTGAGCCGGAACCGCGCCGTCGGAGAGCGGCTCGGCCGCGGCGAAAAATTAGATGCGATCATGCAGGGCATGGAGCAGGTGGCAGAAGGCGTCTGGACCTGCCGCGCCGCGCTCGATTTGGCAACGGAGCTGGGTGTCGACGTGCCGATCACCGAACAGGTCGTCGCGGTGGTGCATGACGGCCGCGATCCGCGCGCCGCGGTGCAGGCGCTGATGGGCCGCGAGCCCAAACACGAGCGGCGCTAAACGCGCGCGCTCACCCGTAGTGCTGCTCGATCCAGCGCTGGTACTCGCCGCTGCGCACGTGATTGACCCACGCCGGGTGGTCGAGATACCACTGGATCGTTTTGCGCAAGCCGCTGTCGAATGTTTCCTCCGGCTTCCAGCCGAGCTCCTGCTCGAGCTTCGTGCAGTCGATCGCGTAGCGGCGGTCGTGGCCGGGACGGTCTTTGACAAACGTGATCAAGTCGCGCCGCGGGCGGCCGTCGGGCAGCGGCGGCGCGAGTGCGTCCACCAGCGCGCAAATCATGTTCACCACGTCGATATTCTTCATTTCGTTGCGCCCGCCAATGTTGTAGGTCTGCCCGCGGCGCCCCCGCGTCATGATATCCCAGACGGCGGTGTTGTGATCGCGCACGAATAGCCAGTCGCGCACGTTGAGCCCGTCGCCGTACACCGGCAGCGGCTTGCCCTCGAGCGCGTTGAGGATCATCAGCGGAATCAGTTTTTCCGGGAACTGATACGGGCCGTAGTTGTTCGAGCAATTCGAGATCGTCACCGGCAGGCCGTAGGTGTGGTGATACGCCCGCACGAGGTGGTCGGACGCCGCCTTCGACGCGGAATAAGGGCTGTTCGGCTGGTAGGGCGTTTCCTCCGTGAAGTAGCCGGTCTCGCCGAGACTGCCGAAGACTTCGTCCGTGCTGACATGGTGGAACAGGGCCATCCGCTCCTTTCGCTCGCGCGCGAGTTGGAGCAGGACATACGTCCCGTGGATGTTGGTTCGAATGAAATCGTCCGGGCGGACGATGGACCGGTCCACATGCGATTCCGCCGCGAAGTGGCAGACGGCGTCCACGGCGAACTCGTCGAACACACGCGCCATCGCCTCGCGGTCGCAGATATCCGCACGGAGGAACACGTAGCGATCGCCCGCGCGCGCCGCGACATCCGCGAGGCTCTCCGGATTGCCCGCGTAGGTGAGTTTGTCCACGTTCACGACGCGGCCGCCGAAGCCGGACTCTTCGAGCAGAAAGCGGATAAAATTGCTGCCGATGAACCCGCAACCGCCGGTGACGAGCAGATTGTTCATGGGCCGAAGTGTAGGAGTCCAGCGGACACGCTCCAAGCGGCAAAACGCCCGTTCTTCCGTTTTCCGTTTTCCGTTTTCCGTCATTCGTCGTATCCTGCGCGCCCATGGATTGGCTCACCCTTGTCCTCCTGATCGCCGGTTTCGTGCTGTTGGTCTGGGGGGCCGAACTACTAATCCGCGGCGCCTCGCGGCTGGCCGCCGGACTGGGGATTTCCCCGCTGGTGATCGGGTTGACGGTGGTTTCCTACGGGACCAGCGCGCCGGAACTCTTTATCAGCACGTTTTCCGCCTGGTCCGGCGCGGCGGACCTCGCGTTCGGCAATATCGTCGGCAGCAACATTTTCAACATCCTGTTCATCCTCGGCCTGTGCGCGCTCATTGCCGCGCTGGATGTCGACGCGCGCCTGATTCGCGTGGATGTGCCGATCATGATCGGCGCAACCGCCGCGGCATGGGTCTTCGCGGCGGACGGCGTGGTGGACCGCGCGGAAGGACTCGTGCTTGCCGCGGGGGTTATCGGCTACACCGCCTACTGCATCCGCGCGAGCCGAAATGAGCCTCCGGAAGTGCAGGAGGAATACGCGCGGGAGTACGGGCGCAAGGCGCACACCCGCCGCCAGATCGCGGCGCAAATCATTCTGTGCGCGGTCGGCTTGATCCTGTTGGTGATCGGCTCGCACATACTCGTGAAGTCCTGCGTGACCATCGCGCGCTGGCTCGGCGTGAGCGAGGTGGTGATCGGACTCACGATTGTCGCCGCCGGAACTTCGCTGCCGGAGGTCGCGACCTCGGTGGTCGCCGCGCTGAAGAAAGAGCGCGACATCGCGGTCGGGAACCTGGTCGGCAGCAATATCTTCAATATCCTGTCGGTGCTCGGCTTTTCAGCGCTCGTCGCGCCGGCCGGCATCACCGCGCCGCCTCAATCGCTCGCGTTCGATGTGCCGGTGATGATGGCGGTCGCGATTGTGTGTCTGCCGATTTTCTTCACCGGCCATCGCATCTCGCGATGGGAGGGCGCGCTGTTTTTGGGCTACTATGTCTTCTACATCTTCGAACAAATCGTGTTAGGCGCACAGTGGCCCAACGCGCAGCGCATAGTCGTCAGCATCGCATGGTTTGTCTTTCCGCTGACGCTGATCACCCTCGGCGTCACCGCCTACCGCGCCTTTATCGCGCCCCGCCCCGCGCCTCCGGCCTGATATCGAAACCGACGCGCCGCGGATATGGCGCGCAAAAAAAACGGGCCGAGGCGAAAGCCCCGGCCCGTTTTTGATTGCAGCGATCAGCGCGCTTACTTCTTTGCGATCGCCGCCTGCGCCGCCGCGAGGCGGGCAATCGGCACGCGGAAGGGCGAGCAGCTCACGTAGTTCAACCCGACCTTGCAGCAGAACTTGACGCTGTTCGGATCGCCGCCGTGCTCGCCGCAGATGCCGAGCTTGATGTTCGGCCGGGTCTCGCGGCCCTTCTGCACCGCCATCTCGACGAGCTTGCCGACGCCCGCCTGATCGAGGCTCTGGAACGGATCGACCGGGAGGATCTTCTTCTCCAGATAATCCGGCAGGAAGCTGCCGATGTCGTCGCGGCTGAAGCCAAGGGTCATTTGCGTGAGGTCGTTCGTGCCGAAGCTGAAGAACTCCGCCGTCTCGGCGATCTGATCCGCCGTGACCGCCGCGCGCGGCACTTCGATCATCGTGCCGACCAGGTAGGTCACCTTGGATTTATGGTCTTTGATGAGCTTGTCCGCGGTAGCGCGGATGATCTGCTCGCAGAAGTCCAGCTCGGTCTTGTTGCCGACGAGCGGCACCATGATCTCGGGCAGCACCTTGATGCGCTTCTTCGCCACATTGATCGCCGCCTCGATAATCGCCGTCGTCTGCATGACGATCAGCTCGGGATAGGTGATCGAGAGGCGGCAGCCGCGGTGGCCGAGCATCGGATTCATCTCGTGCAACTGCTTCACGCGCTGCTGAATCTTCTCCACCGGCACGTTCATGCGGCGCGCCATTTCGTCCTGGCCCTTCGCGTCGTGCGGGAGGAATTCGTGCAGCGGCGGGTCGAGCAGGCGGATGGTGACCGGGTGGCCGTCCATCGCTTCGAAGATGCCCTCGAAGTCGCCGCGCTGATAGGGCAGCAATTTCGCGAGCGCCTTTTCGCGCGCCTCCTTGGTCTCGGCGAGAATGAACTCGCGCTTGGCCCAGATGCGGTCGCCCTCGAAGAACATGTGTTCCGTGCGGCACAGGCCGATGCCTTCCGCGCCGAAGCGGATCGCGATTTCGGCGTCCTTCGGCGTGTCGGCGTTCGTGCGGACCTTGATCTTGCGGAACTGGTCGGCCCAGTCGGAGATCTGCTTGTACATC
>CALGMT010000019.1 GCA_937958885.1 uncultured bacterium
CGATCCAGCACGAGGGTCGCGTTCTGCAGATCACGGCGGTGCGCTGGCGGAGCAGCCTGGCGAGGTGCGTCGTGAAGGTCTGCGAGCAGAAGGACGGGAAACTGGTGATCCGATATGGGCCGCATGTGGTGGCGACGTTCGGGGGCGGCAGAGCAGACAACTACGCGGCCTGAGCCGCGCTCCGGCCTCCTCTCCTCCCAGGAGGCCGGAGGGAATAAACAAAAACAAAAAGCGGCCAGATCACTTGCTACGAAAAGCGGCCACTTCTATTTGCTATCGACACTCTGCCAATGCTTCTTCATCCTCGATCGTGGCCAGTTCCGATACATGACGGTAACCGATACCGAGCAATGCGGTGGGACTGGCGCCGCGCTCCATCAATGCGCGGGAGATTGTGACAATCAGTTCCAACAATAGGCCTTTCAGCAGCTCGTTTCGTTCCTGCCCCGCGCTGTAAATATGAACGAGAAGGTGATTGACGATTCGGCGGGCTTCCCGCCGATCAACCGCGAGAACGGCCGCCGTCAGGTCTCGTTCGCGCAAGCGGTAAAGCTCGCGAATGCAGTCAAACAGCGGACGATCGCGCGTGTCGACGGATGGAAAGTCGTTTCTGATCCCGCTTTTGACTGGTCCGCGCGCGCGCATCGCCTCATCAACACTACCGAATTATACGGCCAGCCTTCAATCCCGAGCGGACGCGTGCGCCGGCCATCCTGCCGGGTCGGACTGGGGAACGCTGCGCGGATCAGGGCTCGGATGGGGCGGGGGCGGCGACGAGTTGATCCCGGAGAAAGATAAACTTGTTCGCCTGGCTGAATCCGAGCACGTAGGTCCACGGCGCAACCTCGCGGTTCAGACGCTCGAGCTCCGCCTTCGCGGCCGCGTGGTCTTCGCCGAAACGCTCATCGCCCTCCTCCGGCCCTTCGTAGTCGAAGGAAAACCACGCGTATCGACGGCCCTCGTCATCCGCCGCGCGGCCCAGCTCGACGTGCACGACGAGGCCGTTTTTCAAATAGGCCGCGGCCCGCTCGGCCGGCTCGGTGCCCAGTTCCCCGCGCGGGATGGCCGGATCGACGACATCCTGCGCGACGACGCCTTGGAACGCGCGAAACCAAATGTCCGCGCTCGGCGCGTTGATGGTCTGATCGTGCAGCATGTTTTGACCCCAATAGCCGCCGTCCTCCGCGCGCGCGACTGCGTACATCGCGTCATTGGACGGCGCGGCCATCATGCGGGCAATTTCCGCCGAGCGAATGTCGAGAATCGCGGTGCGGATCCAATCGGACGGACGCCGCGAAACATCATTGATGAACGGTTCGACGAGAACGACCGGTCCGCGCGCGCGGCGCGCATACCGACTGTCCGGCAACTGAAACCCGCGCGCCATCGCGGCGCTCGCGCGCGGTTTGCCGAGGTGAATTTCATCCGCCGGCTCAAGCCCGCCGGCGAAGAGGCGGATCAGAACGGGCTTTTGCTCGCCGTCCTCCGTCAAGCCGACGTCCGCGAGGATTTCGGAACCGCCCCGTATGATTTCCGCCACGCGCAGACTATCGAGATCGCGGAGCAGCCCGACCAGTTGGTCGAACCGAGCGGGATAGTTCCACCGGGTCTCAACCACCCACCCGTCATCCGCGCGGGCGAGGGCGACGGTCTGCGTGCCGCTGAACAGCTCCACCCGCGTAATCGAGTTGATATCCTCGGTGCGAAGCAGGCGCGCGCCGATTTCCGGCGCCGGACCGGCCGGTTGACGGCGCACCGTCCACAGGGCGAGCGCCGCGAGTGCGGCGCAGCAGACGCCGAGAACGATCAGCGTGCGAACTTTCATGCGGCTCCTTTCATACGCTATCCGCGCGCCCGCTTCCGACGCCGCCACCCGCGCAGAAGACCGACGATAACGACGAGCGCGGGCATTGCGGCGAGGTTGATGACCTTCAAGCGCAGCCCGAGTTCCTCGATTTCGCGGCGCAGGTTCTTGCGGACCTCCTTCAATTCGCGCCGCGTGTCCGCCATTTGCCGGCGAAAATTCTCGATCTCCTGGCGCTGCTCCGGCGATACGATTAACATCTGGTCGGCGGCTTTTGTCGCCTGCAGCTCGTCGATGCGCATCTGCGTCAGGCGGAGCTGCTCTTGCAGCTTAAGCTCCTCCTGGCGCCAGCGCTCCTGCGCCTTCGCTTGCAGCGCGAGAACGCGGTGGAACGGGCGATCGAATGTGCCGCGGCTGCGCAGCCCGATCAGCGCGGAGCCGCCGGTGAGCTGGCCGGCGATGTTCGCGGCGAAGTTGATGTTGTCGTTCATCAATTGATAGACCCCGCGTCCGAACATCGGCAACCGCCGCGCGGCGAAAGCGTCGAACAAGACATCGGCGTCCGCGACCAGCACGACCGCGGTGTCGTTCACACTCTCGGCGAGATGCGGAGCGCGCTGCTGACCGCCGGGCAATTCATTTGGCTGGTCCGGGTTGCCGCCGGGCCGCCCGTCGGGATACGCCGTCTTGAAGCGGCCTTGCAGCCGCAGCGCGAGGTACATCGGACCTTCTTCCTTGCGGAAGGAGGAAAAGCCCATCGCCGCGCCCATCGAGGCCTCGGCCGCGCTCATGCTGCCGGCCTCGGGGCCGAGTGTGATCAGTGGGGTCAACGTCAGGCCATCGGCGGGTGCGCCGGTGAACCATCCCGCCATCGGCATCTGCATCAAACTCAAGGCCGCAACGGATACTTCATCGCGATTGAAATTCGGTTCGCGCAGGGTAAGCCATCCGCGGTGCCGATCCACCGTGCCGTCGGGCATTGTGACGCGTGTTGCGGCGTTGTTGTCCGCCGCCACGCGGTCGTCCTGCATGGAGACGCCCCAGACCGATGTCAGCCGGTTGAGATCGGAGCGCACCGAGAACGGATCGCGCAACTGGCGGCTGTGCGACTCGAGTTCCGTCAAATTGAGCGGATCGACGAACGCAATGAGGCGCCCGCCGCGCAACACAAATTGATCCAGCGCGTACAGCGCGGTGTCCGGAATGTTGCGCGGATGGATCACCAGCAACGTCTCGACATCCTCGGGTACCTCGGAGATGGAACCGGGCAAATCCACGATCTCCGCAATGGCGCGCAGTTCCTGCATCACGATCCACGGGTCCTGCTCGCGGCCGGCGGTGAACATGGTTCCCATCGCGCCCATGACGGGGAGGGGGCTGATGACGCCGAGCTTCGGTTTCGTAGGCGTGGCGACCTCGTGCACGATCCGCGTGAGGATGTATTCCAGTTGAGGCTCATCGGCGGGCGAAAAGAACGGCACCACCGACTGCCGTCCGCCGGAGAGCGCGACGAGCCCGAGATAGACCGGCGGCCGCTCTCCGGACGGATCGAGCCGGGTGGCGGCGAGGCCGTAGCGTTGCGCCCATTCTTCCGCGTCGCTGTCCGGCTGCGGGTCGAGCATCTCGACAACAACGCGCCCCCGCGCGGCCGCCTCGTATTCGCGGAGGAGATCGAAGATGCGGCGTCCGTACTGCTTGAACGTCATCGGCGCCTGTTCCGCGCTGCGGCTGAAATACAGCTTGAGCGTCACGTCGCGGTTCAATCCGGCCAACAGCTCGCGCGTGCCGGGCGAGAGGGTGTAGAGCTTGTCGCCGGTCAGGTCCGCGCGGATGCGCAGCGAGCCGGCCAGCGCGTTGAGGAGGATCAGCGCCGCCAGCGCGAGCGCAAGGCCCGCCGCGCCGGTCAGCCATTTGAAGCGAGTTGACTTCATGGTCCGATCATTTCGTCTTCCGATTTTCGAGCGCGACGTGCGTTGCCAGCAGCATGAACCCCGTCACACTCGCGAAATACAGCACATCGCGCAGGTCCACCACTCCGCGCTGTAACTGTTCATAGTGAGCGCTGAAACTGAACCCTGCGATCACCTCGACCAGCCATGCCGGCGCGACCGCGTACAGCGCGTCCGTCACCGGCGGGTAGCCTGCGAGCAGGAGAAACAGGCCGATCACCGCGGCGAGGATAAAGCTGATCACCTGGTTTCGCGTCAGCGCCGAGGTCAGCGCGCCGACCGCCAGATACGCCCCCGCGAGCAACGCGCTGCCGAGATAGCCGGTGACGATGGGGCCCGGATCGGGCCGGCCCAGATAAAACGCCGTCCACACGAGCGGGAACGTCAGCGCCAGCGCGAGCAGCACGAACAGCCACGCCGCGAGAAACTTGCCGAGAATCGCCTGCGCCGTCGTCACCGGCAGCGTCAGCAACAGCTCCAGCGTGCCCGTCCGGCGCTCCTCCGCCCAGAGCCGCATCGCGACAGCGGGTACGAGGATCAAATACAGCCACGGATGCCAGAAGAAGAAGCGGTCGAGACTCGCCTGGCCCGCTTCGTAAAAGCGGCTGACGTTGAAGGTGAAGAACGACATCAGCGCCAGGAAAATGACGATGAATACGTAGGCGACCGGCGAATTGAAATACGCCCGCCACTCGCGCGCGAGGATGGTCAGCGTCGGCTTCATGCGGCGGGGATCTCCGCGTCGGCGGTGGTGGTCAGCCGGCGGAAGACTTCGTCGAGCGCGCCCTGTTTGCGCAGCTCCGCCGGTGTGCTGTCCGCGACGATCGCCCCGCCGCTGATGATGATCGCGCGGGTGCAGATCGCCTCGACTTCTTCAAGGATATGCGTAGAGAAAATCACGACTTTGCTGCGCGCCATCTCGCGAATCATGTTGCGGACGACAAACTTCTGGTTCGGGTCCAGTCCCTCCGTCGGCTCGTCGAGAATCAGGCACGGCGGATCGTGTAGAATGGCTTGAGCGAAACAGGTGCGTTGGCGATAGCCCTTCGAAAGCGTTTCGATCGGCTGGCGGCGCACCGACGCGAGGATGCACCGGTCGATGGTTTCGTCTACGCGCTTCCGCGCCGCCGCGCCGGAGAATCCGCGCATCGCGGCTATAAAGCGCAAGAATTCTTCCACGGTCATATCGCCGTAGGACGGCGCATTTTCCGGCAGGTAGCCGAGCTTCGCGCGCGCGGCGACGGGATTCTCCGAGACATCGAACCCGTGGACCCACGCCGTGCCCGACGTCGGCGCCAGGAAGCCGGTGATCATGCGCATCGTGGTCGTCTTGCCCGCCCCGTTGGGGCCGAGAAAGCCGAGCACTTCGCCGGGCTGCACCTCGAACGAAACGCCGCGCACCGCCTCTCGTGCGCCAAATCGTTTGACCAGTTGGTGGACTTTAATCATGCACACGCGGCGCCTCCCCGCCGACCTCTTCTGCGCGACGACGATCTTCGACACGCCGCGCCGCTGGACGTTCAACTATTTTTTACAGCGTCTGTAAATTACAGAGCATGGAAGCCGCAAAAAAAGTTTTTACAGAGCATGGAAGTTTCTGTCCCCGCTAGACCGCGTCGAGGGCGGGGAATCGGGCGGCATGCTTCTCGATCCATTCGAGCGCAGCCTCTTCCGGGGAGAGAATGCGGCCGCCGCGGGCGGCGTCCCGTCTGTAGTGTTCGATGTGGCAGATTTGCTCGACCATGCGCATGCGGAAGAGCGGTTCGCCCTGGAGGAAGCGCATGCCGATGTCGTAGCGCCCGCTGCACGATTCGCACCAAACGACGCGACCGGCGCATTCGAACCGGGAACTCACGAGCGGGATGCGAATGCGAATGATCGCGCCGACGGCGAGCGGGACGCGAGAGCGGAAGCAGAGGCCGCCTTCGCTGACGTTGTTGAGGTAGTTTCGCGTTGAGGCGACGACGGATTCGAGCTCGATCTGGATGGGAATATCCGTGGGGTGGCGAATGAATGCGCGTTTTTCGTCGCGCGCCGCCGACGGTTCGTCGGTCATGGTTTTCCCCCATTAGTGTCTGAAGTGCCGCATGCCGGTGAAGGCCATTGCGATACCGTACTGGTCGCACGCCGCGATGACTTCCTCGTCCTTGCGCGATCCGCCGGGCTGGACGATGTAGCGGATGCCGGCTTCTGCGGCGTGTTCGATGTTGTCCGGGAACGGGAAGAAAGCGTCGGAGACCAGGACGCATTCGCGCATGACTTGGTCCCGAAACTCCTTGAGGGTGACGCCGTAGGTCCTCTTGTGTTCGAAGAGGGCGTGGATGTTTTCCTCCGCGCGCGGGACGGCGAGTTTGCGGAGCGCGTCCACGCGGTTCGGTTGACCGGCGCCCATGCCGAGCAGCATAAACTGGCCGGGTTCGTATTCGCGGACGAGGACGATCGCGTTCGATTTGACGTGTTTGCAGGCCTTGATACCGAACTCAGCGAGGGCTTTCTTCTCCTCGGGGAAGAACGCAGCGGTCGGGACCATCCATTGGGCGAGCACCTCGACATCGCGGTCCTGCACGAGCAGGCCGCCGTTGACTTGGCGCAGGGCCGGGCCGGACTGGGCGATGGCGAGCGGCGCGCACAACTTGAGGATGCGTAGCTGCTTGCTCTTGGCTTTGAGGAAATCGAGCGCGTCGGCGTCGTAATTGGGAGCGATGAGGACTTCGATAAAGCGGTTGGCGGTGAGTTGCGCCGTGGCGAGGTCGACGCGAGAGCTTACGGCGATCACGCTGCCGAACGCGGAGACCGGGTCGCCGGCCCACGCGGCCTCAAAGGCCTCGGCGAGCGTGCCGCCGGTGGCATAGCCGCACGGGTTGCTGTGCTTGACAATGGCGACGCCGGGGCGCCCGGCAAGTTCGCGCACGGCTTCGAGCGCGGCGTCGCCGTCGAGGTAATTGTTGTAGGACATTTCCTTGCCGTGCAGGATTTCGCAGTGCGCGATGCAGGCCTCCTCGCAGCGCGCGTCGCGATAGAAGACGGCTTCCTGGTGCGGATTCTCCCCATAGCGGAGGCGCTCTCCGCGGGGCAGGGCGAGGACGAAGGGCGGCGCGGCTTTCGGTTCGATCTTTTTGGCGAGGTAGGCGGCGATCGCGCCATCGTAGCGCGCTTGCTGCGCGAACACCTTATAGGCTAATTCGCGCCGAAGATCGATCGTGGTGGCGCCGCCGTTCGTTTTCATCTCTTCGATAATGCGCGGGTAATCCGCAGGATCGGTTGCAACGGTGACGAAGGCGTGGTTTTTCGCCGCGGAACGCAGCATGGTGGGGCCGCCGATGTCGATTTGCTCTATCGCTTCGGATAACGTGACGTCCGGTTTTGCCACAGTGGCCTCGAACGGATAGAGGTTCACCGCGACAAGGTCGATGGGAAGCAGGCCGTGTTTATGCATCGCGGCCTCGTGCTCAACGTCGCCCCGGAGATAGAGCAGACCTGCATGCACCTTCGGATGCAGTGTCTTGACACGACCGCCAAGCATTTCGGGGAAGCCGGTAAAGTCGGAGACGTCGCGCGTGGCGATGCCGGCGGCTTTCAGAGCTTTAGCTGTGCCGCCGGTGGACAGCAACTCGACGCCCATTTCCGCGAGGGCGGCTGCGAATTCGACGAGACCCGACTTGTCGGAGACACTCAAGAGCGCGCGCTGTATTCTCATAATAGACCCCACCGGCAAAAGGAAAAATGACGCAGGATTATGTAGCCGAGCACGCCGGCGGATGCCAGCACGGTTTTGCTGTCGCTAAAAGCCCAGCACGTGCAAGTGGCGAAAAGGGATATCCGATGTCGGAGAAGATGTTCAGCAACGAACAGAGGTCTTTTCGCAGACCGTCCTGTACTCGTAAATGGATCAGAGTTTGGAGGTTGGCGATGCCTGGCGCGTGGACACTCTCGAAGTCTGAATGGGCGGAGGGCTCAATAGATACTCCGGCCGTTGCCTCATTGTCGGTTCAGCTCGTTATGTTGCAGGGACGCCCTCGGATCGCGAGCAGCAGCCCTCCGACGCGTCGCGCACATCCGCGGCCGGGTCGTTACGCGCGGGAAATGGGGTCAGGGGCGCATCTGTCCAAAATCGGCTGGAGGGGAAACGGGGTCAGATAGCATGAAAGCAGTTAGAGCTCCGCACACAGGGAAATGGGGTCAGTCCGAGGGAAATGGGGTCAGTCCGCACATAGTTGCAAAACGTGGGGAAATGGGGTCAAATAGCATGAAAGGCGGTTAGAGCTCCGCAGATGCGGCA
>CALGMT010000020.1 GCA_937958885.1 uncultured bacterium
GGTGTAGTTTGCGATATTCGTCAGAATCGTGCCGGCGAAGGCCGGGTTCGTGCTGACGCGCGCCGTCAGGGTCAGGGTCGCGGCGCGCTGGTTGGTGAGAATCCCGACGCTCCAGACGGCGGTGGTGGGATCGTACGACCCAAGTGTTGCCGCGCTGGCGACATAGGTGAAGCCCGCGAGCATTGGATCCGAGACGGTGACGTTTGTCGCGGTGAGCGGACCGTAGTTCGTCACCACAATGGAGAAAATCACGTTGCTGCCCGCATTCGGATATGGGTCGTCCACCGTCTTGGTGACGCCAATGTCCGTGGCGGCGATGGTGTTGGTCACCGACGCCTGGATCGGGAGAATTTGATAGTCGCTGATGGCGAACGCGGTGTTGACGACCTGGGTGAACGCGATTGGGTTGTCGAGTTCGACATCGAACGTAATGGTCATCGTGCGGCCCGGCGCCAGCGTTACGCCGGAGAAAAGGTTAGGTGGCGCGCCGCCCGCGACGGTATTCGTGCCCGCAAACGTCCAGAGCACCTGGATATTGTCGAGGTGCACAAAGTCCGACGAGCCGAGCGTGCCGGAGCTCAAAAAGCGAATAACGGTGTTCGACGAGGCGAATGCCGCGACGCTGATATTCGTCGGCTGGAACGCGGAGTCGTTCGTCGGCCCGGCAATACGTCCGACTTCGACAAAATCGGTTCCGTTGCTCGACGCATAGACCGCGACAAAGTCCGAGGAGGTATCCAGCGCGGCTCGGCGATAAAGAAAACTCAACACCGCATCCTCGGTACCCTCCAGATTGACTGTGCGCTGCAACCCGCGGTTCGCGCTCGCGATCCGGACGGCGTTCGTATAGATGCGAACGCTGCCGCCGTTCGGGCTGGTGGTCTCGCCCAGTTCCGTCCAGTTGTTCTCCCAGTTCACATTCCCGTCGTTGTTCGTGTAGGCGACCGCGTTGAACTCGTCCCGAACGTAATTCGTGGCGGGGACTGGGGCGGTGACCCACGTGCTGCCCGGCACATAGGTCAAACCCGGGGGCAACGGATCCGTTACGGTGACGTTTGTGTGCGTGAGACTGCCCGCGTTGGTGACGACGATCGTGTAGGTCACGATGCTCCCCGGCAGCGCGTTGGAGGCGACGCTCGATGTCTTGAACATGCGCAACGAGCTGACCGCGATCACCGCGGTTCCCGTGTTGTTCAGGGTGTTCCCGTCCGCGACGGCGGAGGTGACGACGCGCGCGCGATTGGTGAGCAGCGAGTTGATCGTGTTGGTCGCCGCCTGCGCCGTGATCTCGAGCGTGGCCGAAGCGCCCGCCGCCATGAACCCGACCGTCCAAATGCCGCTCACGTTGTCGTACGCGCCGCTGCTCGCGGTGTGGCTGGAGTAGAGGAGTCCCGTCGTCAGCGGTTCGAACAGCGAGACGCCGGACGTGTCGCTTGGGCCGCTGTTGGTCAACACGATCGTGTAGGTGAGGTAGTCGCCCGCGAATGGCCCCTCCGTGCTTGGCGTCTTCGTCACGCCCAGGTCCGCGCCGAGCACCGTGATGACCGCGGAGGCGCTGTCGTTCGCCGCGTTTGTATCTCCGAGGCCGAGGGTCAGCGCGGTCGCGGTGTTCGTGATGACCAGGCCGGCGCTCGAGCTGTTCACGCGCGCCGAAATCGTCAGGGTCGCAACGGCGCCGCTCGCCATCGGGCCGAGAGTCCAGACGCCGCTGGTGGCCGAGTAGGCGCCGACGCTGGCGGATGCGTTGCTGAAGGTGATCCCCGCGGGCAGCAGGTCGATCACCGTCAGCGCGGTTGCGTTGTCCGGCCCGCGATTGGTCACGAAGATCGTGTAGGCAATGACGTCGTTGATGTCCGGCAGCTCGTCGCTGACGATCTTCTCCACCGCGATGTCCAGCGCGCGGACCGCGATCACGACGCTGGCGGAGTCGTTGGCGCTGTTCGTGTCGGGTCGGTTCATCGAGGTGACGGAAATCGTGTTGGTCATCACAAACCCGCCCGCGGCGAGGTCCACCGCGGCGGTGATGACGAGTTGTGCGCCCGCCCCGACCGCGAGCGTGCCGACCGTCCACACGCCGTTGCTCGGCGTGTAGGTTCCCACGGATGCCGCATGGCCCGTGTAGACCAGGCCGATGGGCAGCACATCGGTGAGCGTGACGTTCTCGGCGCTGTACGGCCCGAAGTTCGTCACGCTCAGCGAGAAGACAAGGTTTGTGCCGACGCGCGGATTCGCGTCCGTGACGGTCTTGGTGACGCCAAGATCAGTGGGCGGTAGAAACATGCCTGCATCCCACTGCAGGTTCGTGGTGCGGGGCGCCAGGAAGAAGAACTCCGATCGCCCGGTCGACGGAATGAAGTCGCTGTCAATCGTGTCGTCCGGGCCGACATTCCACGGCGAAAACAGCCAGTTGGTCGGCAGGACGACCTCCATCTGGTACGTGCCCGATTCAAGGGCATACACGTAGTAGTTGCCGTTCGCGTCGGTGCGCGCCTGTCCGGCGAGATTGGTGCCGGTTGAATCCCATACGCGCACCAGGACGTTCGTGACGCCGGGCTCGCCGGGGTCCTGAATGCCATTTTGATTCAAGTCGTTCCACACCCGGTCGCCGATCATGGCGTTGTCGCGTTCGTCGAGCACCAGCGCGCCGCCGCTCATCAGGTCCAATCCGCCTTGAGCGCTCGATTCGGTAGTGTTCAGCGGGAACGTCCAAACCTGCAGCCAGTTTTGGGTCGGCGACAGATCGGCGGCCGCAAGCGAATAGCCGAACACAAGGGTGTTGGTCGTAATGCCGAACTCCTCCCACTCGATGTATTGCCCGGTTAGCGGCTGCGGCCCGATGTTCGCGGAAGGACGATAGTTTCCGTCATAACCGCGGTACACAATTGTGTTCAGCGTGATGCCCGAGTTCCCCCAATTCGTCGCGGCCAGAAAGACCGGCTGCGAAAACGCGGAGGGCATCCCGTTCGTGTCCAGCTCGAGAATCGCGGCAATCCACAGCGCATCGTTGCCACCGCGGTCCATCACCATAAAGCCTTTTTTGCAGAGGTTGCCGTAGGCGGGGTATCCGTCGTCGAAGATGTAGTCGATGCGTTCGATGTTGTTGTTGTTGCCGTCGCTGTTGCCCGCGTTGCAAAACACGTTGTCCACGCCGCGGTTGATGATGCTCGCGAGCAGGATCTCCTCCATCGTCGCCGCGAATTGGGAGGACAGCGAAATGTTCGTGACGTTCACGATCGGCCCGTTGCGGTCATAGAGCAGGATGTGATGCGCGCCCGTCACCGTCGGGTTGTCCACGCGCACGATGTTGATCTTCTCGGCGAGCTGGCGGAAAATGTAATTGTTCGTGCCGACGTCGAACGAAGTGATGATCAAGTTGTCGAACTGCCTTCGGTGAACTTCGTCTGGTAGGTCAGGGCCGCGGGGAACCCGATGCTTCCGGCGCCCGGCGAGTTGAAGTCGTTCGAATCGTCGTCCAAACTGTCAACATAGGCCTGGATCGACGTAATCGGCGATACGGCGCCCGCGCGGAACGGCGCGAATCCCAGTATAACCAACGCCGCGAACACGCCGCCGATCGTTCGAGCTGTGCATGTCTTCATAAAACCCCTCCAGATCCCTTTCGATTGTAGCAAGTTCAATGCCATGGCGCCTTGGCGGCCCAGCCGGCGCGGGCGATATATCGATATTTTCCGCGCAAAAGACCCCGCTATGACGAACCGCTAGATATGCCGGTTGTCGGGTTCACCGCTGCGATCCGTAGCGGCGTTTTGCCCAGAGAATAAAAGCGAGAATGCCCCTCGATTTCCTAAGCGAACGCCGTGTCGTTGTTCATTTCTGAACGAGCGAGCTCCCCTTTCGTTTCCGGCGAGATCAACATGACATCGGTCTCGATCGAACGGCGCTTGGCATGGTTGATGCTTTGATGTCATGTATGTCGGCGGATCATTCAGGGGATGCCGGTTGGGAGGCCGTGCGCTCGCTGCAGTTGCGCTATCTCGAGCGGCTGCACCGGGCATGGCGCGGATCCGGCCCTGCCGCGCGCCGAAGTGAGTCCGGCTGCGCGCCCTGTGAGTTTCCGTGTGAGGACGGAGGGCTTCAAATTCCGCCTTCCGTGCTGGAAAAAAATCGCGACCTGTCGCATGCTGACACGTGAATCAGTACTGCGGAAGGTTGCATTGATGAGAAATCCACTTAGCGCGACGATCGTCAGTTTTGCCCTCGTTTGCTCGGTGCAGGCGCAGCGTCCGTGGCCGTATTGCCAGATTCTCGATGGCACAGAAGCGCCCGCGTGGAGGGCGTATGCGGACTACACCGGAGCAGGCCGTGTGAAGACCGACGGCGGACGCGATATCGCGGTGTGGACGTTGGGCGGCGGGGGCGGACTCTATTATTGGCGCACCGGCGCGGGGGACATCGATCTCGCGGGCGAGTATGACCTGCGGTTCTGGGACGGCAGCGGCGGCATCGCGCTGCCGAATCGCACCGCGGCCCTGCGCGTGCGCGCGGACTATGTCGCGCGAAACTGGGACGGCAGCGCGCTGCTCATCGGCATCCGACCCGGCATTTACTCTGATCTCGAAGAGCTTTCGTTCGATTCGCTCTATATGCCCGTCGAGGTGCTTGGCATCCAGGCGTTCAACCCGCGCATCTCCGGTGTGATCGGCGTCGCCATTTACCCCGGTTTCGATCGCGCGTTCGATCCGCGGTTCGGCGTCCGGATGGCCGCCGCCGAACGTGTGCGCGTGGACGTGATGTACCCGGAGAGCCGCGTGATCGTTCGCCCGGACGACTGGGAGCTGTTTGCCGGCTTGCGCCACGATGCGGTGAACGAGTTCCGCCTCGAAGACGACGATGCGCGAAAAATGATGGCCTATCGCGAGACCCGCGCCTATGTGGGAACGGCGTGGCCTGTCGGCGACCTGTTCCGCATGCAGGCGGAAGCGGGGTTGAGCTTTAATCGCGAAATCGATTTCAAGCGCGAGGCGCCCGGCCGCGATGTTGAGGACGCCTGGTATATCCGGATCGGCATCGGCGGCGCGCTATAGCGCGAGCGGAGGCGGTTCGTGCAGCTGGCGGTTTTGTCGGACATTCATCTCGTCGGTCCCGCGGAGCTGGCGTTGGCGAACGCCGGCTACGGCTCGATTCGCGCTCATCCCGATCCGGTCGCGCGCGCGTGGCGCCAGGGGCTGTATCGCGTGCGCCGTCGTTTCTGGAACGGCCATCTCAAGTGGCGGCATACCGCCTTTCTGCAGGCGCTCGACGAGGTGGCCGGCCGAAATCCCGACTGGGTGATCGCGAATGGCGATTATGGCGGCGATCTGGGCGGAATCGGCTTGAGTCACCGCGCCACGCTCGACAGCGCAAGCCTCGTGGTGGAGCTGATCCGGAACCGATTCCCCGGCCGCAGCCGCTTCGTGTTCGGCGATCACGATCTCGGAAAATACAGCACGCTTCTCCGGGAGGGCGGCATTCGATTGGACAGCCTCGATTTGGGTGAACGCCAACTGCAAATCCCTTCGTTTTGGCATGAAATCAACGGGGACGTTCACCTAATCGGCGTCAACTCGTCGCTGTTCACGCTGGACTTGTTTCTGCCGGAAGCCATTGCCGATGAGATCCCCGAGTGGCGCCGCCGCCGGGCGGCGCACATTGCGCAAGTCATCGAAGCCTTCGATCAATTGCCTGCTCGCGCCCGGGTGCTGTTGTTTTGCCATGACCCCAGCGCGCTGACGATCCTGGGCGAATTGCCGGCGATCCGCCGCAAATTGCACCAGATCGAAATGACGGTGATCGGTCATCTCCACAGTCCGACTCTCCTGCGCCTTGCGCGCTATGCGGCGCGCTTGAGCGGCATCAAGCCGCGCTACCCCGTGGCGCGCATTGTCGCCAAGGGGATCGCGGGCGCGCGGCAATGGACGCGGTTTAATCCCGTCGTTTGTCCGTCGACGTTCGGCACCGGCCATCACGTGGCCGGCGGAATCCTGCTGGTGACGCTCAACGGGGCCGGGCGGCTCTGCGCGCAGCGCATCCGCGTGCATCGCCGCCACTACAGCAGCCACCGCGCCGTCGTCGGGCATGCGTAGCGCCTAAAAATCGCGTCAAATGATATTGGCCGTCCGCGGGGTGTTCGATATGATGGCGCCGGTCTGAAAACCCGGCTGCGCGCCGGGCGGGAGCGTTCATATGGCGGCGCCGAAGCAACGAAAAACACAACGTACCGTGACGTTTGAAGTAAAAACCGCGCGTCCACTGCCGGTCGGTCAGCAGGTGTTTATCGCCGGCGGCGCGAAGGTGCTTGGCAACTGGCGCCCGGACGGGTTGCCGTTGACGCGCATGGGCGAGAATCTCTGGTCCGGCTACGCGATCCTGCCGGTCGGGGAATCGGTCGAATACAAGATCACGCTGGGCGATTGGGAGAGCGAAGCCCTCGACGAGAGCGGCGTCACTCCGGGTAATTTCGTGCTGAAACCCGGCGGCGACATCTCGATCCGCCACACCGTTTCGGCGTGGAAGTCCGACCGCGCGTAGCGCGGCCGGTCACGGGGTAGACGCGGCGGCCGCGGCGGACTCCGCAATCCGACGCCGCAGAAACTGGATGTTCAAGTTGATCTGCTCGCTGTTGTGGATGCGCCGCGCGCGCTCGAACGCCTCCAGTGCGGCGGGATAATCGCGCATCGTCCGCAACTGCAATCCGAGTTCCACCCAGTAATCCCGGTGATACGGCGCGAGCTCGACCAATTCGCGCAGCGCGGCGAGCGCGTCGTCGTGGCGGCCCTGCGCCTGCAAAATGCGCGCCATGCCGAAGCGCGCGGCGAGATCGCGCGGATTCAGCTCCAGCGCGCGGGCGAAGCGCGCGGTCGCGTCCGCGATCTGTTCAGCCTTCGCTTCGCGGTCGAAATTCCATGTGGCTTGTCCGGTTCGCACGAGGCCGATCCCGCGATGCGCGGCGCCATTCGCGGAATCGATCCGCAGGGCCGCATGATAGGCATCGAGCGCCCGATCGAGCGAGGCCGTTTCGCGAAAGGCGTCGCCGCGCAGCGTCATGATGTGCGAGGCGCCGGCGCGCACGGTAAGCGCGAACAGCGCCAGCGGTAAAATGGCGAGCGCGGCGCCGCGGAATGGAATGCGCGACCAGTATGCCGGATCCGCGAGGTGGCCGCCGTGGCGCAAAACGGCTACGGCGATGCCGCCGATCGCGGCAAGGTACTGCACGTTCGCATAGAGATGGAAGTTGTAATCGAACATCGCGTGCACCGCGCTCGCGGCACACGCGCCGACAAAGCCCGCGATCAGGAAATCGCCGCGATCCGCATCGCCGAACCGGATCAGCCGCACGAGGCGGATGAGCGCCCATCCGAGCGCGCCCAGCAACAACGCCGCGCCCGCGATGCCGAATTCCGCCGCGAGATGCAGGTAGTCGTTATGCGCGAACTCCGGATCGATATAAATGTCCAGGAAGTGCCAATACTGGGGATAGACCCATCGATACTGGCCGGGCCCGAAACCGAACCAGGGTTGCGCGGCGATCATCGCGAGGGTGTCGCGCCACAGCGCGAGGCGCACGTTCCCTTTCAATGCGTCGCCGACTCGTTCTTGCACCATGGGCGAAAGCAACCAGACCGCGACGCCGACCGCACCCAGCGCCAGCGGCGTCGCGACGAACAACACGAGCGCCCGCTTGATGCCGCGCCGCATGCCCAGCAATCCGAATGCGACCGTAAGGCCGGCGATCACGCCGAGCCACGCGCTGCGCGACCCTGACAGGTAGAGCGGCGGAAGCGATACGAGTATCGTGTAGGCCGACAGCAATCGCAGGGGCGCGCCTGCGGCAGGCATGGCCAGCAGCGCCGCGGCGACCGGAATAGTCATAGCCAGAATATTCGCGAAGTGGTTGGGGCAAATAAACGCGCCGCTGGCCCGCATGCCATAGTCCGGCGGTCGCTCGACCGCCAGCACCATGCGCGACTCATGCGCGTGTTGGATGATCGCGTACCACCCCATCAGCGTGGCGGAAAGCATCAAGAGGGCGAGCCACCAACGCCATCGCCCCTGTTCGCCGGCGAGGCCGGCCCAGGCCTGGAAGGCGAGCACGTATCCGGCCAGCCTCAACATTTCGATGGAGGCTTCATACGGCGCATCGGCGCGCAGGATCATCAACCCGCCGTACAGCAGGAAGGCCGCAAGCCCCAGAAAGGCGGGCGGGCATGCGGCGGCCTCTGCGCGCGGAAAAAAGACCGGGCGGAGCAGATAGAGCAGGCTGCCGAGATAGCATAGCGCCAGCAGCGGGGCATGCGCCCAAAAGGGGACCGCGCCGTATATCCAGAGGCCGGGGATGGGTGACGCCCCGATTAGCGCCAGTGTGAGCCAATCGTAGACGCTGCGTGCGCGCGGCGGTGCGGAGCGGCGTCGGCGCGGCGACGGGTCAGAAGATGCTGCGCGGAACCCGGATGACATCGCCGGACTCAATGGTGATATCGAGGCGGGGATCGCGCTCGATATCCCGCATGTTGATCGTGCGCACGACGCCCGCGCGCGTCAGCATCACGCGGCGGCGGTCGGCAAATTCCGTGTAGCCGCCCGCCGCGGCGATGGCCTGCAAGATCGTCATGCCCGCGATGATCGGGTAGCGCTGGGGGGCGCGCACCTCGCCCTGCACGAAGTAGCTCTGAGAGGGGACGATTACGTTGACCGTGACCGACCGGTAAATTTCCCGCTCGATGTACATGCGCTGAATCTCGCGCTCCAGCTCGGACGACGTTCTGCCGTTGGCCGGCACGTCGCCGATGAAGGGCAACACTATCTGGCCCCGCTCGTTGACAATCATCTGAAATTCTTCGTCGCGCGGCATGATGCCGCGCAGATAGATGATGACCGGATCGCCCGGTCGGATGCGGTAGACCGCGTGCGCCGAGGAAAAGTCCGAATCCGGTCGGAAGGCGGTGTTCTCGACGGGCGCGGGCGGGACCGCCGGCGTGCTCGGAGCAGTCGGCGCAGGCGGACGGTCGGCGGACAGCCCCGCGGCGGATGCGCCAAGTTGCGGCGTGAGCGCGGCATCCGGCGGCAATACAGGTCCCGGTTGGCCGCGCAAGCGCGCACAACCCGCGCCGCTTGCGAGTATGGCCGCGCACGCCGAAAGACCAATCCAGCTTCGAATCACCGCGCGCATCGGATCAGAGCGCATCCTTGCCGTCGCGCGAGGAGGCCGCCGCCAGTTCGCCGGCCGGCGCCGATTCCGGCGATTGGTCGTAGTGCGAATAATACGAGTGATAATAGTAGTAGTTGTCATCGCGAAGGATATTGATGTTGTTCAGCACCACGCCGAGCACCGCCGCGCCGACGTTATCGAGCATGCGCCGGGCGCGCGAGGAGATGTCGCGCGGATATTTGCGATATTGCACCACCAGCAGCACGCCGTCCACTTCGCTTGCGAGGATCGATGCATCGCTCACCCCGACGATGGGCGGCGAATCGAAAAGCACCACATCATAACGGGCCTTCAAGTTCCGCACCAACTCGCGCATGCGCTGGGAATCGAGCAGGCCGAGCGAGGTGCGCGGCAATTTGCCGCTCGGCAGGAAGTGCAGATTTGGCAGCGAGGTCGCCTTGATCGCCTCTTCTACCGGCGCCTCTTTCAGCAGTACATTCGTGAGGCCGAAGCGATTGGATACCCCCAGGAAGGTGTGTTGAACGGGCCGGCGCAGGTCGGAGTCCACGATCAGCACCTTGTCGCCCAGTTGCGCGCAGACATACGCGAGGTTGAAAAGGGTGGTGGACTTGCCTTCGCCCACGCCGCCGCTGACGACGGCGAACGCGCCGCCGGGGCCTCCGCCTTTGCGGGCGAATTGCATGTTCGTGCGCAGCACGCGATACGCCTCGGCATGGGCGCTGTCGGGACCTTCTTCCATCAACGACCGGACCTTTTGAGGGATCACGCCGAGCACCGGCAATCCGAGGTGCCGCTCCACGTCGTCCACGGTCTTGACCGAGGTGTCGAGATACTCGATGAAAAACGCAAGTCCGATGCCCGCGATCAAGCCGATCAGCGCGCTGAGGACGATATTGAACACATACCGGGGGCTGACAAAGCGGTTCTCGGGCGGCGCCTCGGCGGGCTCGATCACTTCGACCGGCGTGCGCGGCACTTCGAGCTCAATGCCCTGTTGCGCCACGCGCGCGCGGAGAGCGGTGAGGATTTCACGCTGGATCTCCACATTGCGCTGGGCGCGCTCGAACGGCAGGTATTGCTCGGCTTCCGTCTGGATATCCGCCGCGCGCGCGGCTTCGAGTTCGGCCTCAAGCGCCTGATACTTGGCGCGCGCCACCTCGAAATCGGCGCGGATGCCCTTCTTCAGGCCTTCGAGCGCGTTGTTCAGTTTGACGCGCAGCTCGTCGAGAGCGGCCTGCACGCGGCGGACCTCGGGGTGATTGACGCCAAAGTTTTCCAGCAGCAGCTTCAACTGAACTTCCGCGTCCACGATCTGCTTTCGCAGAAGCATGAGCGATTGGTCGTTGACGATGTAAGCGGAAGCGTTGAGCAGTTCCTCGCCGCTCAATGCCTCCAGTTGGTTCAAGCGCGCCTCCCGCACCAACATATCGACGCGCGAGGCGATGCGATCGGCCTCGAGCTGCTGCAGGCGGACCTTGTCCACGCGGAAGCCGCGCTGCAAGATCGTGACGCTGCCCTCTCGCCGCAGGCGTTCGAGTTCGTTCTCGGCCGCGTCCACGCGCTCTTGCTGTTTCTGCAACTCGTTTTCGAGCGCGTCCACGCCGCGTTTTACTTCGCGCCGCTTGAGGGACAGGCGCTGCTCGCGATAGACATTGGCGATTTCGTTGGCGATCTTCGCGGCCTCTTCACGGTCCTCGCTGTACACCTGGATATCGATCAAGCTCGTGTCGCGGTACTGACTCACGCGAACGGATTTTGACAGGACCATGTAGGCGTCTTCGCGGCGGAGCAGACCGCCTTCCGCACCGTACTTGGCGGCCCACCGTTGTTGAAGATCGAGGTTTTGGATCACCTGGTAGAGAATCGGCCGGGACTGGATGATCTCGTATTGGGTCTTGAGGAAAAAGGGGTTGTACGACGACAAGAACTGGCGCTCGAAGACCGGGACGTCCAGCATGTCCTCGCGGACGGAGATGCGCGCGTTGGCCATGTAGATTTTCGGCATGGTCAGCGTGTAGAAAATGCCCGTGAGCACCACGAGCAAGACTACCGCGAGGATGATTTCCTTGCGGGACTTGATGACCCGCCAGTAATCGAGAAAATGGAGTTTGCTGTCTTGCTGTTGATCGGTGGACATTCTTCACCCGGCGTCCGCGCGGATCTCTAAAACGGAGCCGGGTCCGTCCGCGGCGCGGAGCGGACCCGGCTCATAAAATCGCGATCGGCGGTTTACAGTTGCGTTCTCCAGCCCAGCTCCACGCGCGTGCGATCGAAATCTTCGCGCAGATCGGAGCTGAAATCGAGGTATTGAACGGATAGTTCGAGGTAATTGCGGCGGTTGAGCATGTAGCTGACGCGACCGCTGGCCTGCATCACTTCTTCATCCCCATCGACCTTCGCAAAAGCGGGATCGTCGATCGTCTGATCGCGGTTGTAGCCGCTGAGTTGATAGCTGCCCGCGAGGAAGAGCTGGATGCGCGCGGTGAGATCGTGTGCGAAGGTGAGGAAGCTCAACAGCCGGTCCTGGCTGGCAAAGGGATAAACATCCGCTTCGAACATTGAGTAGCCGGCGCCGACCGTAATGCGCGTCTTGGGCGAGGGCAAATATGTGAGGGACACGTCGCCGAAGGGGTTCGTCTCGTCGCCGATTTTGCTGTCGTCGAAGGTCTTGTTCTGGGCGCCCGCGCGAACCGATCCGACGAGATTGGGTGTGAAAATCTGTTCGAGGCCCGCGCCGAAGAAGACGCTTTCGGAGCTTCGATCATCGAGGTCCGTGTATTCGGTGCGCTCGAAGCGGACGTCGGCCGAGAGCGCCGTCTCGCGCTGAAGCTGGTGCCGCAGCGTCGCGCCGACCGCGTAAATGTCGTAGTCGTCCGTCGCGGCGACTTCGTCGTTGTCGTAGCGCAGCAGCGTGTAGCGTCCGCCGAGTTCCACGCGGGTAGCCTCGC
This sequence comes from uncultured bacterium, assembly GCA_937958885.1. Classification (GTDB taxonomy): domain Bacteria; phylum Verrucomicrobiota; class Kiritimatiellia; order CAIVKH01; family CAIVKH01; genus JAMLJG01. Next base: position 12,115 of record CALGMT010000020.1, read on the forward strand.
TCAAGCGATAGCCAAGCACCACGTCGGCAAGGTTGTATAAGTAGTCGTCATTCTCGCGGACGACCGCGCCCCGGTCGATGAGCTCGGGCAGTTCCGCGATACGCAACGCGTTTTTGGCATTGATAGAAAGGCGAGGCGTGAAGTTGTGAGCGAGCACAAGGTCGAACTCGTGATGGAGATCCGTGTCGTCGGGATTGCGGTCGCTCCACCACATGAACGTGGGACGATAGCGAAGGCCGAAGAAAGATTGCTCCATGTCCATGTTGAGCAGGAACTCGATCTCTTCTATGATCTTATAGCTCTCGTTTTTGTCCTTCTGCTCCTCGTAAACGTTGCTGTCCCAACCGACGCGGAAGCGGTTCTTGATGACGAAGTTTTGAGCCGTTTCGGGGGCGGCGACCGCAAGGTCGCACAAGAGAACTCCCGTCAACGCACCGACAAACAGTGGTTTCATCCATTTCATAGTAAGATCTCCGTAACGAGTGCCGTTCATATTTGCCAAATCGCGTTCAACGACCTACACGCCGGGGTCTGCGACAATAATTTCGACATCGCCGCCGCCACCGCCACCACCACCGCCGCCGCCGCCGCCAAAAATTATTTTAACGAACGGAGGGATGCTGGGTGTCATGGGGGGCGGAGAGGGCGGCTTCACGGTCGGCTTCTTGATTTCCTGCTCGATTTTCGGCAGGTCGGGTTTTGTAATCACGCGGCCCGATATGCGTCCGAGCGTGGAGAGGTCGGCGCCAATTTGCTGATTGTCCGGCGGATTGATGCGCGCGAGCTTCGCGAGCGGGTCGGTCGAGGTCACGATCGCTTCGGGCCCGACGGGCTGCGGCAGCGGTTCGAGATTTTCGATGGCCTCGCCGATGGTGCCGAAATCGATGCCGGCGCTCTTGAGATAGGCGACCCACGACTCGTCATCGTCAGGGTTCTCGACTTCCGCCTGCTTGCCGAGCGCGAGGACAACGATGCGGGCGAGGTTGCCCATCGTTACCGGGTTGTCCTTCTGCCAGCCGTCGCGCGGCATGATGCCGTTCTGCATCAAAATCTGGAAACATTCCAAGTCGGTCGGCGAGGCGGGCAGGAATCGCGAGAGTCCCAATACGCGCACGAGCCATTGTGCAAATTCGCCTTCCGTTACGAGCTTGGCCTGCTCTTCGGCGGCCGGTGATGCCTGTTGAGCGCCCCGGCGGCCGCCTTCTTGCGCGAGGGCGGGAAGTGCAAGATTCGCGATCAGTGCAACTGTCGCAGTGCCGATCAGAAACAGTTTCATACCGATGTCCTCCTTATCAAAGAAGAGCCACTCGAAAGATTGGCAATTTCATACACGTTCTGTTTGAAAACGTACAGCGTGAATTGATGGGAGGTCAAATTATATTTTAGGGTACTACGTCGACGCCAAAGACTTGACGAGGTCGGGGTACTCGCCGATAAACGCCACGAGGAGATTCCAGCAATATGGCGGCAAAAACGGGCGGATTGGGCAGAGGCTTGGGCGCGCTCATTAAAGATGCGCCCGTCGCGGCCTCGGAATCCATCGCGCCAGCCGGCGATACGGCGCGTCCGACGCCCGGTCCGCAGCGGATACCCCTCGCGCAGATCCGGCCCGGCTCATGGCAACCCCGCCAGGCGTTCGACGACGCGGCGCTTGCCGAGCTCGCCGCGTCCATCCGTGAACACGGCGTGCTTCAGCCTCTCCTGCTCCGACGGGCGGGTCCGCATTATGAGCTTATTGCCGGCGAACGCCGCTTCCGCGCCGCGCAGGCGGCCGGCCTCACGGATGCGCCCGCGCTCGTGCTGGACGTGAGCGATCAGTCCGCGCTGGAACTCGCGCTGATCGAAAACTTGCAGCGCGCGGACCTCAACCTGATCGAAGAAGCAGAAGGCTATCGGGCGTTGGCGGAAAAATTCGGCCTCACGCAGGAGGCGATTGCCGCGCGCGTCGGGAAGGCGCGTCCGACCGTGGCGAACGCCATGCGACTGCTCGAATTGCCGCCGCCCGTGCGGCAACTGGTCGCCGAACGCCGTCTCACGCCGGGCCATGCGAAGGCCTTGCTGGGACTGGACCAGGACCGCGACCGCGAAGCGCTCGCGCTGCGCGCGGTGCAGGAAGACTGGTCGGTCCGCCAACTCGAAAAGACGGTGAACCGTCTCAAGCACGGCGTGCGCCGCGCTCGCCCGCGCGCGGCCGACATCCCGGAGTCTCACATCAAGTATGTGACGGATCAACTTCACCAGAAGCTCGGCACCGGCGTCCGCTTGCAGCCGTGCCGTACGCTCCCCAACGGGCGCAAAGCCAAGGGCACGCTCGAAATCGACTACTACTCCGCCGACGACCTCGATCGCATTCTCGTTCTGCTCGGCCTCTCCGGCGAGTTGTGAGCGCGCTTTGCAGCGTCATTAATTGAGCTGCCCTCGCTTCGTGCACGGCGTCGCATGGGGCGTTCGGAAGGGCGGGGCCTCCGGACCCGCCGGGTAAAGGCCGCGGCGCGTCGGGAGGCCGCGACCTACCGGAAGCGCTGCATCAATTTCGACCTATCTGTCCTTATCGACGCAGGCGCTGACCGCGTCGATTCGCGCCGCCCTCATCTACGCCGCAGGGCTGCGGGATGCGTTCGCGCATTACGCCGGGGTCGTCGAGGGGTCCGGCGCGGGCGCCGAATCAGGCGCGTCGGATAGCGCTGCGGCGGGCGATGCATCGTGCGCGCGGCGCGCTTGCTCGCGCGCGAGAAACTCGCGGGCAAGCTGGCGATAGGCGTGTGCGCCGGTGCAGTGGCGGTCGTAGAGCAAGACGGGCTGGCCGTAGCTGGGCGCCTCGCTGACGCGCACGCTGCGCGGAATCAGCGTTTCATACACCTTGTCCGAAAAGTGTTCAACCACCTGCTGCACCACCTGGTTCGACAGGTTCGTGCGTTGGTCGTACATCGTCATGAGAATGCCCTCGATGTGTAGAGCCGCATTCGCGCCGCTGTCGCGGATTTGCTCGACCAACCGGATCATCACGCTCAGCCCTTCGAGCGCGTAGTATTCGCACTGGATCGGGAGCAGGATCGCATCCGCCGCGGTCAGCGCGTTCATGGTCAGGATGCCGAGGGACGGCGGACAATCGACGAAGATCAGGTCGAATCGATCCTGATCCGCGAGCGGGCGCACCGCGTCGCGCAATTTCTGCAAATAGCGGTCCATCCGCGGCACATCTACCTCCGCGCCCGCCAGGTTCACCTCCGCGGGCACGATCGAGAGGCGCGGGACCGACGTTTCGACAATCATCGCGTCAAGCGATGCCTCGCCAAGCAGGACAGGATACAGGCTTCGCCCGGCCTGCTTTTCCAATCCGAGTCCGCTGGTCGCGTTGGCTTGAGGGTCGAAATCGAGGATCAGCACCCGCTTGCCGCGTTCCGCGAGTCCAGCGGCGAGATTAATCGTGGTGGTGGTCTTGCCGACTCCGCCCTTCTGATTGGCGAGAGCAATAATGCGCGCGGGCATGGGAGAGGCCGGTCCGCCTAGCGCCGGCGGCTTGCGCGGACCGCCGTCTTGTCGTCAGGAATCGAAGGGAATTGTCCCATGATTTTGATTCGATAAAACGTCTCGAACGTCGGCGTCGTCACTAACTGTTCGTACAATTCGCGCGGGAAATCGGGATAGACGATACTCGTTCCGTTATGCAGCCGAATGGTCATCGCCCCTGCATTCGCGTCGTAGCCGGCTGCGGCCAGCAGGTCGCTGCGCCGCTCGGGGAACGAGTGGAGCGCGCCGATTTCGATGCGCGCAGGGACGTTGACCCCCGCGATCTCTCCAGCATCGTCCGCGGGTTCAGGCGTCGCTTCATCGGCGGCAACCGGCGCGGCAACCGGCGCGGCCTCGCCGATGTCGTCAACGGGTTTCGCCTGTGCGACCGCCGCCGCGGCCGCCTGGGCCTCTTCCGCCGCCTTCTGCGCAGCGGCCAGACGGGTCTCGAGGGCGGCGATCCTTTGAGCGCTTTCCGCGCGCACGGATTCGAGCTGGGCGTTCGCCTCGCTCAATTGCTGCGCGCTGCGCTGCGCGTTGGCTTGCGCGGTTTGCAGATTGGCTTGGAGCCCGGCGGCGACTTCAAGCTCCTGCTCCATTTCGCGAAGGCGCACGCTCTGCCGATCGCTCTCGCCGCGCAGGGTGGAGAACGTGGTGTTGATGCGTGGCCAGATGGTCGCCCAATCCACCGCGGCATTGGTGTCCACCGCAATATTTGCGGCGCGCGCCGCTTCGAGCGCAGCCTTGCGATGCACATCGATTTCCGCCTTAAGCGAACCCTGTTGCATGTACAGAAAACCGGCCGCGCCCAAGCCAGTAACCGCGAGGACGGCGAAAATCACAAGGCCGATCACCGGGCCTTTCGACGAGGCGGACTTCGGCGGCTTGGCCACCGGGCGGGCGCCGGGTCGCACCATGGGGCGCGGCGCGGCGGGGGAGGGGGACGGCGTTGACGGGTTCGGACTCGTAGGGGACACGGCCATGACGTGGACTCCTTAAGTTGAAATCACATTCTAGTCAACCTGCGGGAGCGTGGCAAGAGCGCATCCGATGCGATTGTCGTTTGTCTGCCTCCCGCGCTCCGATATAGTCGATAGGCTGAATCACTCATGTATAGACTGATTTTCCATAACGGGCGCTATAAGGGTCGCCGAATCGCCGTGCAGCAGGGCGACCTGCTGATCGGTCGCGATCCTTCCTGCCAGATCGACCTCGCCGACGATGACTCCGTCTCGCGCCAGCACGCGCGAATCGAGCGACGCAAGGACGGCGTCTGGCTGCGCGACCTGGGTTCGATGAACCCGGCGACTGTCAACGGGCAGGTGGTGGATGAGGTGAAACTGCGGCCCGGCGATCGGATTGAGATCGGCCACACGCTGATGGAATTCCAACCCGTCGAGGCGATGGTCCATACGTCGAGCCGCAAACGGAGCCGTCTGCACATACTGACGCTCGTGGCGGTCGGCATAATCCTTATACTCGAAGCGCTGTTTATCTTTGTGCTTCCCGTCTGGCAGCGCGATGTCGCGGCTGTCGCCAACCCGCCGGCGCCCGGCGCTGCGGTGGAACGCGCCGCGTTGCAACCAACGCCGCCCCCGAATGAGCCGGAACCCGCAGTCGCTATCGCGCCCGAGCCGCAGCCGGTTGCGATCGTTGCGCCGCCCGTAGAGACGCCTGCGCCGGCGGATCTCGAGCCGGCGCTGCGCCGTCAGGTCGATGAGCTCAAGCAGGTCGTCAGCGGCTTGCGGGAGCAGGTCGAGGTGTTATCCACCCAGCCCGTCGTCGCTGCCGCGGCGGCGTCTCGTGAACCCGAGCGCGCGGCGCCTGTCCTCGCGCCGCCGCCCGAGCGACCCGCGCTGGAGGATCCGCTGGCCCTCCGGATGCGCGAATTGCTGGCGCTCGCGAAGGCTGAGTCGCGAAAAGGCAACTGGCTCGCCGCCGATCAGGCCATCGAGCGGCTGCTGATCCTCGCGCCCGACAATGTGCCGGCGCTGGTCGAACGCGCGCGCTTGTACGAAAAGCGAGGTCTCCTCAAAGAAGCGGGCGATGTTTGGGCGCGTCTGCTCACGCTCACCGCCGGCACCCCGCTCTACAACGAAGCCGCCGCAGAACGCCAGCGCCTCGCCCGCGAAGAGGCCCTGCGCGCCGTCGCACGACGGCCCACTGCCGCTCCCGAGTCGCCGGCGCTCCCGCGCCGAATTCGCATTCAGGCCGTCGAGCGCGAGCGCTTTCCCGGCACCCGTGAATTCGACGAAATGCGTATCGTGCGCGTCGTGATGCGACCCCGCCTCGGCGAAGGACGCATCGATACGGAAGATGTCCGCGTCTGGGTGGTCTTCTACGACCGTGTCATCGGCGAGAACTCCGTAGTCCCCACCGGCGCGACCGTGCCCGAGGAACCGCTGCGAATCGAGACCGCATGGGGTGCGGGCGAACAAAAATCCGTCACCGCCACCTACATCGTCCCAAAAAACTTCCGCGCCGATGAAGAGGCGCTTTACGGCCAAAAACGCGCCTTTGAGGGCTATCGCATACAGGTCTGGTACAAGGGCGAACTCCAGGACGAGGACGCGCTGCCCAAGGCCCTCCTCAAGGAGCCCATGCCCGAAATGCCTGTCGAGACCTCCCCGCTCGCCGCCCCGCCCGCGCAGTCTGTTTCCCCCAACACCCCGGTCCGGAGACGGTGACATGCAGCCCACCTCGCTCGGCGACGCCAATCTCATCCTCGTAGGTTTTATGGGAACCGGCAAAACCTCCACCGGCCGCGCGCTCGCCTCGCGGCTCGGCCGCGAGTTCGTCGATATGGACCAGCTCATCGAGGATCGCGAGGGCCGCACGATCCCCGAAATCTTCGCCGCCTCCGGCGAGCCGCATTTTCGCGCGCTCGAACGCGCGCTCGTACGCGAGCTCGCCGCGCGCCGCGCGCTCGTCATCGCGCCCGGCGGCGGCATCGTGCTCAACCCGGACAACATCCGCGATTTCGCCGCGACCGGACGCGTCTTTTGCTTGCGCGCCTCCCCGGAGTGGATCCTCAAACGCGTCGGACACGACACCCACCGGCCCCTTCTGCAAACCGACGACAAACTCGGCCGCATCCGCGATCTGCTCGCCAAACGGCAGCCCCTCTACGACGCCATCCCCGACCAGATCGAAACCGACGGCAAGACCCCCGACGAAGTCGCCCTCGACATCCTGGCCCGCCTCGCATAAGCCCCTTGAAGGGGCATGCGTTTTTCTCATTAAGAAATCTCACCCCCGCGCGTTGTCCCTGGTGAGGGGACACACCCGATGACGCGGAAACCAGTAGGCGCGGCATGAACAGCAACAGCGAGACGGAGCGCTGGATCGACGCGCTCGTGCGCGAATACGAACGACCGCTCTGCCGCTACGCCTTCACCTTGCTGCGCTCCCTCGCCGCCGGCCACACCGTCACCGCCTTCTACGAACTCGTTCCCGTCGGCCGCCCCGTGCCCGGAGCCGGCGACATTGATCCGCCCAAATACCAAATCGAACCCGCACCCACCGCAGGCGGCGACGATCTGCTCACCGCCAAACTCCGCTGCAAGCAGCCCGATGGCGACACTTCGACCAAACTCGAGTTCCCGCTCACCGCGGACGCCGTGCGCCCCCTCGACACTGCGCGCGACTTCCGCTTCGCCTCTGCGGTTGCCGCCTGCGGGATGCTCCTGCGCGACTCGCCGCACCTGGGCACGTTCAGCTATGCCGACGTGCTAGCCCTCGCCGAGTCCGATCTCGGCGCTGACCCCGGCGGATACCGCCGCGAATTCCTCAACCTCGTCCGCAACGCCGCCGCGTTGCCAACGCCGTGACCCGCCGCGCGCGAAAAAGTTCCATGCTATGTAAAAACTTTTTTTAAAACTTCCATGCTCTGTAAAAAATTAATCAGCCGCCGACCGGATGCTCCGGCGGAACAATCCCGCCGGGGACTTCGTCCGCCCCTGTCCGGCTCGTCCGGACGGAGAGAGTCTCGATCGCTAAACCGGACTAGCGCCTCTCGATAAATCATCCACTAACCGGGAGCGCCCTCCTCGTTTCCGGCTTCCCTGCCCGACGATCCGATGGCATGATGGATCTCCGATCGTTATTCATGGAGGACACCATGCCAAAGATTCTCGTATTGCTTGCAGAAGGCTGCGAAGAGATCGAAGCCGTCACCGCGATCGACGTGCTTCGCCGCGCGGAATTCGAGGTCACCGTCGCCGGCCTCCGCACCGGTGTGATCGCCGCATCGCGCGGCGTCAAGCTCGCGCCGGACACCACAATCGACGCGGTGAAGCCGCCGGACTTCGATGCCATCGTCGTGCCGGGCGGGTACGGCGGCGTCCAGAATCTGATGGGCGACGAACGCGCGCTCGACGCGATTCGCGCGGTGCATGGCGCGGGCCGTTGGGTCTGCGCGATCTGCGCCGGGCCGCTCGTCCTCGAAAAGGCCGGCGTCCTCGCCGGCAAACGCGCGACGTGCTACCCCGGCGTCGAACTGACCACGACACCGCGCGAGAACGAGCGCGTCGTCGTGGACGGAAAATTGATCACCAGCCAGGGCCCCGGCACAAGCATGGCGTTCGCGCTCGAAATCGTGAAGCAGCTCGGCGGTCCCGCGCTCGCGCAGCAAGTGGCGTCCGGCCTCCTCGCCTGAACGCATCGAGCGGTTGCGCGGTTCACTCGTTCCGCAGCGCCTCGGCGGGCGATATCCGCGCGGCGGCGCGCGCGGGCCAGTAGGAAAACGCCGCGCCCAGCACCATCGCCACCGCCAGCGGCGCCAGCAGCACAAAGGCGTCGAGCTGCAAGGGCGCTGGAAACCGCTCGCGCGAAAGCCACAAGACCGCACCGGTCCCGAACGCGCCGACCAGCGCGGCGGCCGCCGTGAGCAGGATCGCCTCCAATACGAACAGCCCCGCGATGTCCGCCGCCGTCGCGCCGAGCGCGCGGCGCAGGCCGATCTCTGTTACGCGTTCGCGCACGTTCGCCACGAGCAGGCTCATCAGCGTCGTTCCGCCGAGAATCAGGCACAGCAGCGCAATGCTGCCCGCGGTGACGCGGATCGTGTCCTGCCATTTTCGGAGCCGCTGCAGGAGCATCTCCGGCGTCAGGACGGAAAGCTGTTCGATGCGCTGGTCCGGTTGCGCGAGCAGCCCGCGGGCGAGTTCCACAGTGCGCTCAACCGACGCGCCGGGCGGCGCGCGAACGTAGATCGCATCGAGCGCGCTCTCGTCCGCGCCGCGCCCGCCCAGCCAGTAGGGCGGCAGCGTGCGCGGCACGAAAACCGCGCGGTCGCCGGGCAGCAGCGTCGCATCGGCCGTCTCGCTCGCCAGCGCGTCCGCGCCGATCCGCAGGAGTCCGATCACGCGAAAGGGCGCCTCGCCGAGGGAGAGCACGCCGCCCACGCGCAGGTTCCACTCGACGGCGAGCGTCTCGGAGACCACCGCGACCCGTTCGCGGTTGCGCAGGTCGTACGCATCGAAAAACCGCCCGTCCGCGACGCGCCACGGGCGCGCCTCCAGCAGCGCCGCATCCGCCGCGAACACGCGCGCGAGCCGGTCGCCGCCCGCGGATACGCCGTCGAAAATCCGAATGCCCGTCGCCGCGCCGTCCGCGAGATGCGCGCGCAGCAACTCGACGTGGCGCGCGTCGAGCGCCGCACGCGCTTGCGCGGCGCCGTCGGCGGGCGGCGCGGTGATCACGAACACATGCGCGCCGAGTTCTTCGACAATTTTGCGCGCGCGCTCCCGCAGGCCGCCGAGCACCGCGAGCAGCACGGTCAGCGCGGTCATGCCGACGGCAAGCGCGAGGAACGACAGCCCCGCGCGGCCCGGCCGCGCGCGGATGTCGTCCGCGATGTCGCGCAACGCGCCGCTCACGGCGCGTCCTCCAGCCGTCCGTCGCGGCAGACGAGGTGCCGCGTTGCGTACCGCAGGAGCGACTCGTTGTGCGTGACCAGCAGGATCGCGATGCCGTCCGCGTGCAGCGCGCGAAAGGTTTCCATCACGGACTCGGCGGACGCGCGATCGAGGTTACCCGTCGGCTCGTCGGCGACAAGCAGGTCGGGCCTGCGCGCGACCGCGCGCGCGATGGCGACGCGCTGCATCTCGCCGCCGGACATCAGCCGCACCGCCTGGTCCGCCTGGCCCGCAAGGCCGACGCGCGCCAGCGCGGATTCCGCCAGCCTCCGCGCCTCGCGCGCGGGCGACGGCAGGTAGCGAAATCGAAACGCCACGTTGTCGAGCGCGCTGCGGTGCGTGAGCAGGCAGAATTTCTGAAAGACCATCCCGATCCGTTCCTTCCGCACCGCGCACAGCTCCTGCTCGGTCAGCGAGGACACGATGCGGCCGCCGAACGCAATGGTCCCGCGCGACGGCGTGTCGAGCAGGCTCGCGAGATTCAGGAAGGTCGATTTTCCCGAGCCGGACGGCCCGGTGATCACGACGAATGCGCCCGGCGCGATATCGAAGTCGAGGTCGCGCAGCACATGCAGCGGGCCGCGCGGCGTGTCGAAGGTTTTCCACACGCCGCGCATCGAAAGCGCTGCGGCGGTGGTTTCGCTGACCGCCTGCGCGCTCACGGTTGAACAACCGTATCGCCGGGGCGCAGCCCTTCGAGCGCTTCGAAGTGGCGCAGGTCGGCCCAGCCGAGTTTTACCCGGTGCGGCTTTTGCGGCGCGGCGGCGAGCCGCACGGTCGGTTCGCCGGCTTCCATGCGCACATAGGCGCGCGGCAGCAACACGGCCTGTTCCGCGGCGTAGGACAGTATCTCGGCCTGCACCGACATGCCGGAACGCAGGCGCGGGTCCGTTTCGAGCAGGCCGATGATGGTGCGGAAATAGCGCTGCCAGCCGGGCCGCTCGATCGCGGCGGTCGCCATCGAACCGACGGTTTCCACGCGACCGCGCAATTTCAGATCGGGGAAGGACAGCGGCGTCACCACCGCCTCGCGGCCGGGCTCAACGCGCGCGAGTTCGGCCTCGGGGATCAGAATATCGATCACGAGATCCGACATGTCGGGCAGGATCATGAACGGCTGGTTGCGAAAGATCGTGTCGCCGACGCGTACCGTGCGAAACTCGCCGCCGACGTGCAGCGGGCGATAGACGACCACGCCGTCGGCGGGCGCGTGGACGACGCAGTTTTCGAGCTGGCGCTTCGCCAGCGCGAGCTCCTGCTCTGCGGTGGCGAGCGTTGCGCGGGCGCGCTCCAGCGCGGCGGGATGCAGGAAGTCGCGCGTGAGCGCGATGCGCTGGTCGAGCTTGTCGAGCGTGGCGCGCAACTGTTCGACCTTGAGTTGCTGTTGCGCGATCTCCTGCTCGGAAACCAGCTCCTCCGCCAGCAACGCGCGCGAGTCCTCCAGGTAGCGCCGCTCCGCCTCGTAGGCCGTCTGGGCTTCGAGGCGTTGCGCTTCGAGATCGCGCAGCTCCAGCGGCTGCTCGGCCTTTTCGAGGCGTTCGAGATCGGAGCGGGCGAGCTGATAATCGCGCTGGAGTTTCAGCAGGTCGCGCTCCACCTGCGAGCTGTCGAAGCGAACCAGCAAGTCCCCCGCGCGCACCGGCTGCCCCTCGGGCGCGAGTTCGACGATCGTCGCGGTGCCCTGGAATTTCGACATGATGATTTCGACGCGCCGCGATTCGAGTTTGCCCGGATAGACGGACCACACGGCGAGCGGGCCCGCCTCGATGGTATGCGCCGCGCCCGGCGCCGGCGCGCGCGAACACGACGCTAAAAGCAGGGCCGCGAGGAGGAAGACGCAATGTTTCACAAGGGGTGGTCTCCGGAGCCGGGCCGCAGGTCGGCGGGCGTTTCGATCAGGGTGCCGAGCGCGCCGAGGAAGCGGTAGCCCGCGGTTGAGGCCTCCGCGCGAGAGGCGAGACGGCGGTCCTCCGCTTGCGCGAGCGCATCCTCCGCGTCCGTCACAGAGAAATTGTCGCCGCGCCCGATCTCATAGAGGCGCCGCGCAAGGCGCGCGCGTTGCTGCGCCAGGTGATGGTTTCGTTCGGCAATGTCCAATTCCTTCAGCGCGAGCCGGTAGGCGGACGATGCCTGCTGGACCTCGCGCGTGATGGACAGCTCGCGGATGCGCGCCGATTCGAGGGCGGATTCGAGGCTGATCGCTGCCTGGCCGAGGCGGGCGCGTTCGCGGGTCTGGTTCAGGTCCGTATCGCCGGCGATCCCGATCGACCACAGATCCTCGCGATCGCCGCGCGTGTCATCGATGGCCTCCGCGCGCGCGACGAGCGCGAGGTCGGGCCAGAGGCCGCGCCGCGCGATCCGCTCGGCGCGCCGCGCGTCGTCGCAATCCTGAAGGGCCTGCGCATAGTCGAGGCGGTGGTCCAGCGCGATGCGGACCGCCTCCTCGATCGGCGGCACGTCGAGTTCGAGCAGGGGCGGCGGGACGAGCGCGAATACCGTGTCCGGCGGCTCGCCGAGCAGCTCGGCGAAGTCGCGCCGTTGCGAGGAGAAGCGTTCGCGGGCGGTCTCCAGCCGGGAGAGCGCCTCTCCTCGACGCAGCTCCACGCGCAGCGTGTCCACGCGCGTCGCGCGGCCCTGCTGCTCGCGCGCGCGCGTGAGCCGGTAGAGTTTGTCGAGACGCTGGAGCGACGCCTCGTCCGCGGCGATCTGGCGCTCCAGCCGGATGAGCGATTCGAACTGATCCACGACGCGCAGCACGAGGTCGGCCTTTTGCTGCTCATAGTCGCGCCGCACGCTGCGCGCGCGCTGGCGCGCCTGCATGACGGACTCGCCCTGCACGAGCGACCCGAAGTTGCGAAACAGCGGCTGCCGCACATCCACGCGCCAGCTCGTGCGCCGGCTGGATCCCTCGTCGGTCTCCGCCCATTCGATGCGCGGCCCGGCCTGGATTTCCGTGCCGGGCAGGAATTTCTTTCCGAGGATCACGCCGTAGCGGTAGCGGTCCTCGTCCTGTGTGCGTTCCGCGCCTCCGTCCGGGCGCAGGCTGAAGCCGAACTCGGCGCGCGCCGATGCGAGGGCGAGATCCGCGCCGCGCAGCGCGAGGGCGCGCTGTACAAGCGCGCGATTCTGCGCGAGCGCCCGGTTTAACGCCTCCGCGAGATCGAGCGGCTCGGCGGACGCCGCGCGGGCGGCGCTCAGCGCGAGCGCCAGGAGCGAATGAAGAACCCACCGCATACGCGCCATTATCGGCGGCCTCCCGCGCGACGCAATCGCGATCTGCGGCTCCGCGGCCGTTCACGCCAGCGCATTGCAGAGCCTGATCCATTCATCGAGCGACAGGGTTTCGGGGCGGCGCTTCGGATCGATGTCCGCGCGGGCGAGGGCGCTGTCGTTTCGGACCAGCGTGCCGAGCTGTTTGCGGCGGTGCGCAAAACAGCCTTTGACGAGCGCGTAAAACGCCGCGTCGTCGTGGATCGGCGCGGGACGCGGACGTCGGGCGAGCACGACAATCGCGGACTCGACTTGCGGCGCGGGGAAAAAGCAGGTGCGCGGGATGCGCTTGTGCAGGGAAACCGCGTAATCGATTTGCACGAAGACGCTCAACACGCCGTAGTCGCCGGTGTCCGGCCGCGCCGCCATGCGCTCCGCGACTTCGCGTTGGACCGTGACCGCCATCCGCTCCGGCCGCGCCGCCGCGCGGCAGAGTTCCACGAGAATCCGCGTGCCGACGGAGTAGGGCAGATTGGCAACGACTTTGTTCACGCCGCCGGCGAGGATGCCGGCGAGGTCGCAATCGAGCGCGTCGGCATGCAACAGCGCGAGCGTGGGCGAAGGGGCGAGCGTGCGCGCGAGGTGCGCGTACAGCATATCGTCTTTTTCGATCGCGACCACGCGGCCCGCGCGTTCGAGCAGCGGCGCGGTCAGCACGCCGAGCCCCGGCCCGATTTCGAGCACGGCATCGCGCGGGGACAGGTCCGCCGCGTCGAGCATGATGCGGAGGATGTTGGCGTCGATCAAAAAATTCTGGCCCAGCACCCGGCTCGGCTTGAACCCCAGTTGCGCCAGCAGCGCGCGCACCTCCGACGGTCGAGTAGGACTCATGGGCGGTCACGTACTCGTGCGCGCCCAGGGATTTTTTCGGCGCGCAAGGGCGGCCGCCCATTTGAGCGCCTCGGCCATACTCGCGGGATTCGCCTTGTTCCGCCCCGCAATCGCGAAAGCGGTGCCGTGGTCGGGGGAGGTGCGGACGACGGGGAGGCCGAGCGTGAGGTTCACGCCCTCCCCTCCGGCGAGGGCCTTGAACGGCGCCAGCACCTGATCGCGGTACATCCCCACATGGGCGTC
>CALGMT010000021.1 GCA_937958885.1 uncultured bacterium
TCCGGCGCGACCATTTCCTTTGGCTATTCATTGAAACGCTGTAGCTCCACCGCATCGCCGCCGGAGGTGCTCGGGCACACTTTTTCTGCAGACAGACCGTCGGGAATACATCACCCTCTCCCGCTTTGCGGGAGAGGGTAGGGGTGAGGGCAACAAATCCAAAGTGTGGCGAGCTCGTCGCTCCGGCGCGACTCGAGGCGATTGCGCCCGGATGATTTCAAGGCCTTTATGATAAACGCCATTCTATCCGCACTCGCCTCCGCCGGGCTCGGCGCGGCGTGGATCGGGATCGCGCTACTGTGTCTGCTCGGCCTGCTGTTGAGCGCTGTCGGAATATCCGGCACGTGGCTCGTCGTCGGCGCCACCGCGCTGGCGGTGTGGATGGGCGACGGCTCTTTTCCGACATGGGGCGTTGTCGCGGCCATGGCCGTGCTGTCCGCGCTCGTCGAACTCGCGGAGTGGACGGCCGCGCACTGGGGGGTGCGCCGGCGCGGCGGGTCGCGCCTCGCGGGATTTGCCGCAATGGCCGGAGGATTGCTCGGCGCGCTGCTCGGCTTTCTGATTCCAATTCCGCTCGTCGGCAATTTCATCGGGATGATTGCCGGCAGTTTTGGTCTCGCATTTCTCGTTGAACGGCGTCGGCTCCGGCACGACGGAGATGCCGCGCGTATCGCGACCGGCGCCGTGCTCGCCGCCGTCGCGGTCGTATTTCTCAAGAGCATGGCCACGCTCGGGATGGCGCTGTGGCTATGGCTTGGGTTAGCATGGGCGCAATAAATTTTTGCAGGCGGCGGAACTTACAGAGCATGGAAACCACCCGATACAGTTTTTACAGAGCATGGAACTTTTTTAAAAAGTTTTTACAGAGCATGGAAATTTCGGCCGCCGCGCTCCTCGCCGCGGCGTCGGTCGCGGGCGCCGTGGAGTTGACGCCGGCCGAGCGGGCGCACCTGGACCGCGCGCTGGCGGCCATGAACGCCTCCGTTTCCGATCTCGGTTTCCAGAAAGATGTGGGCGAGCCGCGCGATGCGCTGGGTTGGATTCGGTCGGCGTTGCATGACCCGCTCGCGCTGAATCGGGCGGCATCCGCGCTGTGGGCCGCGGCGGAGTCAGACGAATCGGATGCTAGTTGGCGCTGCGCTGCGGAGCTGTTGGAGTCGCCGCTGGCCGATAAACCGGCGTTAGAGGAACACCGCTCCGCGGTTGACGTTTCGGGTTTGGGCGAGGGCTGGGCCGATGCGATGGAGTCGTTTTTGCTTGAGGCCCGGCGCGCGGATGCGCTGCTGGATCAGGCGTTTTCGCGACTGACGCGAGAGGAGATGGAGCGACTCGCGGTCGGCGCGCTCGGCGGCTGGTTGCAGCTCGATGATACCGATTCGGATCGGGCGGCGTTGGAGGCGGCGGGCATTTCGTCCGCCGTGATTGAGGATCATCTCCGCGAGGAGCGCGCGTTGGATGCGCGGCCTGCTGCGGAGCGATTTCTGGACGCGGCGGAAAAATTCGATCTCGGCGCGCTGCTTTCCGCGGGACGCGTGTTCCAGCGCGCGGTCTCGGCGCTCGCTTTGCATGTGAAGACGCTCGACGGTTGGCCGGGGGCGACGTGGAGCGCGGACACCGAGCTGGGGCCGATCTATGTGCTGGGTCCGGAAGTCACTGTGTTCACTAACGCCGCGCTGCTGGTGATGGGGCCGACGGGCGACCGGCGCTACGCCGGGCCCGCCGGCGCGGCGAACGGCCTGCTCGGGCGTCGGCTCGCGGCGATTGTCGAACTTGGCGGGCGCACGGTGTATGACGGAACGGAGTTGCTCGGTGCGGCGTCCGCGCTGTTCGGCGCAGCGGTCGCGATCGACGCGGGCGGAGATGATGTGTGGCGAGCGGACTTTGCGGGTCCCGCTGCCGGCATTTGGGGCGCGGGGTGGTTGGAGGATCGCGCGGGCGACGATGTGTACATCTCGCGGGCGATGGGGCAGGGCGCGGCGTTCGCCGGGCTGGGCGCGCTGATCGACGCGGAGGGGCAGGATCGATTCGAGATCGGATGGTATGGGCAGGGTTTTGCGGGCTGGCGCGGATTCGGGCTGCTGCTTGATCGCGCGGGCCATGACGGCTATTTCGCGGGCGGACGCGAGCCGGATCACGAGCGGAACCCCGACCGCTTTATGAGCCTCGCGCAGGGCTTCGCGATTGGCATTCGCCCGTTCGCGGGCGGGGGCGTCGGCGCGCTGATCGATCTTGCGGGGAACGACCGGTATCTTGCGGAGGTCTATGGACAGGGCGTCAGTTATTACTACAGCGCGGGGTTTTTGTTGGATGGGGCGGGACACGACCGCTACGACGTTCATCACTACGGGCAGGGCTGCGGCATTCACTTGAGTCTCGGCCTGCTGGTGGATTTTGCGGGCGACGACCGGTATGTCGGCGGCACGCTCGCACAGGGCGCGGCGCACGATTTCGCGGTCGGCGGATTGCTCGATCGCGGCGGCGACGACACCTACATCGCGACCCGCCACGCGCAGGGCCATGGGATGAACAACGCGCTCGGCTGGCTGCTCGATGCTGGCGGAGATGATGTGTATGACGGGCGCGACGCGGAAACCACGCAGGGTGTCGGCAACACGGGCGGCATTCGCGACTCCGGCAGCCTGGGCCTGTTGCTCGACCTTGGCGGGCGCGATCGCTACTCGAGCGGGGGCGCGGATGATCGACTCACGCTGCGCCCGCTCTACGGGATCGTGTACGATGTGGAGGCGGAGGAGGCGCCGTGAAGCGAGTCCTGCTTATGCTGGCATCGTGCTCGTGGCTGTGTATGCCCCGCGCCGTCGCCGGGCCGGATTATGACGAGTTGCTGTATCGCGCGCTGCGCCACGGAGACACCGCGGAGCGGCGCGCCGAGAAGGCGGCGGCACGCGCGGAACTCGACGCCCTCGGCGCGGAGGCGCTGCGCGCGATGATGGCGCGCGCGCATTTCGAGAACCTCATGTTGCACGTCGTCGCGCTGGAGTTCGTGCAGAACCAGGTGCCCGCAGAAACCGGCGCGCCGATTTTGGTTGAAGCCTTGGATTCGCCGCACGAACAGACGCGGCGCGCGGCGGCGTTTCTGCTCGGGTTTTATCCGAGGCGCGGCGAGGCGATTCCGGCATTGCTCGCGATGCTGGATCGCGAAAAAGAGCGCAATGCCGCGCTGCGTACGCTCGGGGTCTGGCGCGTTCAGGAGGCGCGCGCACCGGCCGGCGCGCTGCTGCGCGCCGATGAGGAGCGAACGCGCATCGCGGCCTGCAACGCATTGAATCGAATCGGACATCGGGACGATATCCCCGCGCTGATTGAGGCGCTGGGCGACGAGGCGATTCTCGTGCGCAACGCCGCGGCGCGCGCGCTGACGGCTCATGGACCGGCCGCGTTGCGTGCGCTGCGAGCGGCGCTGCCGCGCGCGCAGGGCGCGCAGCAGCGCCAGCTCATCCGACTGCTCGGCGAACTGCGCGACAAGGAGGCGCGTCGCACGCTGGCGCGATTGCGCAACCATCCGGACCCGGATGTCCGCGCCGATGCCGAATGGGCGCTCGCGCAGGTGCGCGCGGGCGAGCCGCCGCCGTCGCGCGCGGCGCGTGAGCCGCTGTTTTAGCGCCGCGCGGTCTGGTCCGGCTATCCCCTTTTCCGCGCGGCGCGCATGCGGTATGGTGCCTGCGATGTCCGCCATGCACTACATCAGCACGCGGGGGCAAACACCGCCGATGGGTTTTCAGGACGCGGTCCTCGAAGGGCTCGCGCCCGACGGCGGACTGCTGATTCCCGAGCGCATTCCGGATGTGCGCGACAAGTTGGCATTCTGGTCCACGCTGTCCTATCAGGACCTCTCCTTCGAAGTGCTGCGCCAGTTCGTCGATCTGCCGGTTGAGGATCTCAAGGCGTTGATTGCGCGCGCGTATCGCACCTTCACGCATCCTGAAATCGCGCCCGCATGGCCGGTCGGGCCGGTATGGATCCTCGAGCTGTTCCACGGGCCTACGCTGGCGTTCAAGGATATCGCGCTCCAATTTCTCGGCCAGTTTTTCGAATATGCGTTGGAGCGGCGCAACGCGCGGCTCAACATCCTCGGCGCGACCAGCGGCGACACGGGCAGCGCGGCGATTCACGGCGTGCGCGGGCAGCAGCGGATCAATATTTTCATCATGCACCCCCGCGGCCGCGTCTCACCCGCGCAGGAAAGGCAGATGACCACGGTGCTGGACGCGAACGTGTTCAATCTCGCGGTGGACGGCACGTTCGACGATTGCCAGAACCTGATGAAGTCCATCTTTCGCGATGTGGAGTTCAAGCGCCGCTATGCGCTCGGCGCGATCAATTCGGTGAACTGGGCGCGCGTGGTGACGCAGATCGTGTATTATTTTTCATCCGGCCTTTACGTGATGGCGCAGACCGGCGCGCCGCGGGTCAGCTTTTCCGTGCCGACCGGCAATTTCGGCGATATTCTGGCCGGATGGTACGCCGCGCAAATGGGCCTGCCCATCGGACGCCTTGTCTTGGCGACCAACGAGAACGACATCCTCGCGCGTTTTTTCAACACCGGCACGTACAGCCTCGGCCATGTCGTGCCGACGATCAGCCCGTCGATGGATATTCAGGTCGCGAGCAATTTCGAGCGCTATTTGTATTATCGAATGAACGGCGACGCCGACGCGCTGCGCAACGCGATGGAGTTGTTCGGCCGCACCGGCGCGCTATCCGTTGCGGGCCGCGACGAGCTGTTTCGCGCGGGCGTCGGCGACACCGCGTCCACGCTGGAGACCATCCGCCACTATCACGACGCGTATGGCTATCTGCTCGATCCGCACACCGCCGTGGGCGTGCATGTCGCCGCGCCGCACCTGCGGGCGGACGAGCCGATGATTTGTCTGGCGACGGCGCATCCGGCGAAGTTCTCCGACGCGATTGCGCGCGCGGTGGGCCGCGACATCGCGCGGCACCCCGCGCTGGATGCGTTGAAGGATGCGCCCACGCGGGTCGATCCGATTCCGAACGACGAGCGCGCAGTGCGCGACTACATGGCCGCGCGGGCGCAAGTGTAGGAGAGCACATCACGGATGAAACGAGTGATCGACGCTATTGTCCGATTCGTTGGCTGGACGACGATCTTTCTGTTGATGGCCGCGCTGCTCGGGCTGCCGTGGAAGGTGTATGGCTGGCTCGGGCGCGATATCGGCGGCTATGAAGGCGCGCCCGATGTGATTGTGATGATGGGCGGCGGCGGGATTCCGAGCGAATCGGGCTTGATGCGGACTTGGCAGACCGCGCGCGAGGCGACGCGCTTTCCGCGGGCGCGCGTGTTGGTTGCGCATCCGATTGAGGAGGGAGAGAGCGACAAGAGCCCGAATCCGATCGTGAAGGAGCTGGTCCTGCGCGGCGTCTCCGAGTCGCGCATCTTTCGCGAGGGCAAGGGCCGCCACACGCGCGAGCAGGCGGACCGCGCGCGCGAACTGCTCGACGGAATGGAAGACCGCGTCCGCCTGCTGATTGTCACCTCGCCGGAGCACATGCGGCGCAGCCTGCTGTCGTTCAAAAAAGCGGGTTTCACGCATGTCCGCGGGCGCGCGGTGATGCCGCAGGCCATCGAAGCGGACTTGTCCTACGGCGGAGAGGCGGACGCGACGAAGCCGAGCGCGGAATCGCTTGTGGGCCACAGCCTGATGCTGCGCTACCGACTGTGGGACAACCTCGGCCTCACGATCCGCGTCTCCCGCGAACTCGCCGCGCTTGCGTACTATCGGGCGAAGGGGTGGATTTAGGCGCGCCGGCTAGAATTTCTGCCACTCGGGCTTGCCGTCGTACACCCATTGGTAGTAGCTGGTGTTTTGCAGCAGGGCGGCGGCGGGTTGATCGAGGAACACTTTCACCACGGGATGCATCTGAAGGATGGAAGCGGGCATCATCGCGGTCACGGGTCCTTCGATCGTGCGCGCAATCGCGTTGGCCTTGGTTTTGCCGAAGGCCAGCAACATGCACTGGCGCGCCTCCATGATGGTGCCCAGCCCCATGGTGAGAATGAAATTCGGGACGCGGTCTTCGCCGCCGAATTGCGGAGCGAAATCGCGGCGCGTGCGCGGGGTCAGGGTCTTCGTGCGCGTGCGCGAGGCTAGCGAGGAGGTCGGCTCGTTGAATCCAATGTGGCCCTCGGTGCCGATGCCCAGAATTTGCAGATCGATGCCGCCCGCATGCCGGATCGCGGCCTCGTAGGCGCGGCAATGTTCAGGAATGTCGTGCGCGCGCCCGTCGGGCATGCGGATCTGCTCGGCGGGGATGTTCACGTGGTCGAGGAAATGGCGTCGGATGAAACTGCTGTAGGATGCCGGGTGATCGGGCGGGATACCGACAAATTCGTCCATGGTGAAAACGGTGACGCGGCTGAAGTCGATATGGCCTTCGCGGTGTTTGCGCACCAGCTCGCTGTAAAGCGGCAGAGGCGACTGGCCCGCGACGAGGCCCAGCACGGCGTTGGGCTTCTCGCGCAGCAGCTGCGAGATGAGCCGCGCCGCGACGACGCTCGCCGACTGCGCGTCCCGTTGGATGATGACTTCCATGTGTCGTTTATTACTTTTCTGTTAGACCGCTGTCAACGCGCAAGCTGCTTCGCGCCATGGATTATTGAATTGAACAGGCTCGATTGCCATATCCTGCGATCGGGTAGGGCGGGGCCCCCGGACATGCTGCAGCTTAATGAAGGAGTAAGGGTCAGACCTAGTGAAGGATGAAGGAGTAAGGGTCAGACCTAGACACTAGAGAAGGAGTAAGGGTCAGACCTAAACACTAGACATTAGGCGTTCTGTTGTTGCTGAATCGCAGCATAACGACCAGGCAAGCCCGAATCCGTCACGCGGGAAAAGTGTCAGACCTAGACACTAGATATTAGGCGTTCATATTGTTGCTGAATCGCGGCATACCGACCAAGCAAGCCCGAATCCGAATCCGTCCTCAGCGCGGACGCCAGCCGTTGGCGCTGCTTGCAAATCGCATGTTCGCTCACGCCCAGTTGTTCGGCCACGGCTCGTTGAGTAACACCGCCAGCACGGCACACCAACTCGATCGCCATTCCTCGCCTAAACCCGAGCCTCCGCCCTCTTGCCTTCAGATCCGCCATCGTCACGCCAAGGACTTCGCAGGCCAAGCGAAGCAACTCGCTCACCTCGCGTCGCCGTTTCTCCGGGGCGGCCAGGTCGGACCGCATTCGGCGGTCGGCAGATGCCCCTTTCATTTCGTCTTCGACGCCCTTGACAAACGCATCATCGCCAATTGCGTATAGACTGCGCCGGTACGCGGATGACAGCTCCTCATCCGCCCCGCCCAGGCAGTCCCGCATATACGCTTCATAGGCCCGACGACAGGCCGCCAGATTCGGTCGGTTCATCAGACGCAGCCAGTCGTAGGACGCATCCTCTTCCGCTTGCCCCGCTCGCAGGCACCCGCGCAGGCTGCTCCACGCATACCGCTGCA
>CALGMT010000022.1 GCA_937958885.1 uncultured bacterium
GTAGCAGATGGCGCGGCGGTGGGCGGGGTCGGCTACGGCGGTGAGGCGAAGGCCGGGACCTAGGCGCTCCAGATCGATTAGATGCACCGCTGCAGCCGCAAATGCGTCCGAAGGCAGCAGCTCGGCAAGATGATTCGGCGCGCGCGCGAAAAAGGCCTCGTTAAACGCGCTGTCAGGGTCGTCGGGATAAACGGGAAAATACAAAATCTGCGATTCGACGAGGTCCTGGAAAAAATGCGTGCCGTATGACACCTCCGGCACATGACCGTGCTCTTCCCGCGCGAGCTCAACGAGAACAGCGGCATTGTCGATGTCGCCGTATCCAACGTTGACGCCGAGATCAATGTTGCTGCTGCCCCAACGGCCGGGACCCAACATCGCAATCCGGTCGCGCTGCACGTCGGGCAGGTTGTTGATGCGGCCAACAACGCGCCCGATCGATTTTTTCTTCGACGGGTCTCCGAGCGTGGCGTAGGCGCGCGGGTCAATAAGCAGAATGAAACGGATCCCGCTCGCCACGCCGCCGTTGATCATGCGGTCGGTGCGGAATAGGACGCGATCCGCCGGGATCTCGGCCGGCAGCTCAACAGCGCCACCTTCGCCAGGCAGCCAGAGCGGACGGCATTGCAACAGGTTGATGGTCACGCGCCCGTCGCTGTGCACGGTGGCCGTGAATTCAGTGTCCACCGGTCGGCCGTATGCCGACTCGATGCGCGCGAGAATCTCCCCGATCAACGGCACGAAGCGCGTGCGGGCAATGAGATTGTTGAAGGTGAGCACACAGTCGCGGGCAGGCGCATCGATCCACGGGGTCGTCGGATCGCGTAAATCGCCGTCTCTGAGGATCGACACGAATTGGTGCAGCGCGGGGTAGTCGACGCCTTCGAGCGCCTCGCGCACCGGGATGGTGACCAACGCGCCCGCTTCGAGATCCAGCGCGTCCATGTTGTGCTGCGAATAGCGCGCGATCCGCGCCCCGACTTCCGGGCGCAAGCCTGGGTGGCTGACGGCGATCATCCGGGGATAATCTCCGCCGACGCGGTCCACGGCCCGCGTGCCGAGTCCGAAGACGAGGCGGATGATGCCCTGCCGGGGATCGATCCGGTCCGTCCATGCGTAGAGATTGCGCGAAAAGGCGACGCCGGCAAGCGGCGGGAAAAACCACTGTTTGTAGCGGCTGCCGGACACGCGCTGAACGAGGATCGCCATCTGCTCGTCGCGCTCGATCAGCCCGCGGCGGCGGCGGTAGGAAAGCGCGTCGGGATTCAGCGCGCTGGCATACACCAGCTTCACCGCGCGCAGAAACGCGTCGAGCCGCTCTTCGGGCGCGCCCTGGTTCGCGCAGAATTCGCTGCGGTATTTGCCCGCGAAGGCGTTGCCGACGCTGTCCTCCAACAGACTGCTCGAACGGACGATGATCGGCGCCTGGCCGAAATAATCGAGCAGGTTCTGGAACTGTTCGATGACTTCTTCAGGGAATCGACCGGCAAGGAACCGGCGTTCCACCTCCTCGAACTCCTCGTGCGAGAGCGACGCTTGCCGGGAAATCTGAAGCCGCATGCGGAAGAGATCGTTGAGCACCAGAAAGGTGAAGAACACGTCGGACCCGATGAAAAAAGAGTCGTGGCTTTCCAACGACGCTGCGATCGGGTCGTTCTCCGGACCGCTCGATAGAATGGCGCGGGCAACCAACATGCCGGCAGCTTTCCCGCCGATTTGTCCCGACCCGATCAAGCGGTCGCGGACATCGAATAGCGCGCCCAGCGGCATGAAGCGGTCGGCCAGCTCGTTCAGCGCGCCCTGGTCGCCGAGCAACATGCGGATAAATTCGTGCTTGAGCGCACGCACCTCCGGATCGGCCTCGACCGCGTCGCAATCGAGATCGCGGTACGGAAGCAACCGCTGCTGCACGCTTTCCCATGGCGCCAGGCCCGCCCCGGCGCGGCGCAGCGCATGGCGTCCGGCCTGCGCCGCCGCGGCGGCCGCAAGCCCGCTCTGCGTGACCGGCAGCCAGCGCGCGCCCCGCGCGAGGTGAGGCAGAAACAGCTCCGGTCCGTAGCGCTCCGCCACCTTGAGCGGATGGATATACAGGTCCTGCCCGACGGTGAAGACATCGATCAACACTTGCGTCGTGTGGCGGATGCGTCCTACCGCGCCCGCATCGTGTCGGCTGCGATCGAGCGCAAAGTAGGCTACGGTGTCGAGCTGGAACAAAAACGGACAGGTGACCTGAAAAAAGTTGGCGAGCATTTCGTCCGTCGCCCATTCCTCGGCCAGCGTCGAGATGCTGTCGAACACGTACATCGCGCCGCGCCCCTCCTGCTCGATCAGGTCGTGCACCGCGCGGCTGAACTGGTCGAAGCCCGGCGCCGGATCGAGTTCGAACCGCGCAATGCGCGGGTCATCCGCGACCACGGGTTCGTGCGGAGCGAAGCGGACATAGACCATGCGCCGTCCGTCTTCGAGCGACTGCCGTACGAACGGATCGACAAAACGGCGATAGCTCGCAAGCTGATCCACCTGCCAGACGACATTGTCGCCGAGCCGGATGCCGAGCAGCGCTTCGTCGAGCGCGGGGATTCCGCTGGGCACAAAGCGAGGATGCCGGTTCGAACTCGTCATGGGCGCATCACGGCGATTGCCATGCGCTCGAGCGCGGTCAGAAGCCGCGCGCGGGGGCAGCCGAAATTGAGGCGCAAGAATCCCGGAGCGCCGAAATCGACGCCGTTCGAGAGGCCGACTCCCGCCTCTTCGAAGAACCGGTGCGGGTGGTCCAGCTTCAGTTCGCGCATATCCAGCCAGGCGAGGTACGTCGCCTCCATCGGCGCAAGCCGAATGGCCGGGATGTGCTCGCGGATGAAGGAATAAACCAGATTTCGATTCGCGCGCAAATAGTCGAGCAAAGCAGTCCGCCACGGCTCGCCATGCCGATAGGCGGCGGCGCATCCCGCGTAGCCGAAGGCGTTGATTTCGGTGATGATCCCGCGGCAGGCGCGAAGAAAGGTGGTGCGCAATCCGTCGTCCGGGATTACCGCATAGGCGCAGGCGAGCCCCGGCAGGTTGTAGGTTTTGCTCGGCGCGTGCAGCGTGATCGCGCGCGCGGCGGCGCGTTCGCCCAGCGCGAGCGCGGGAGTCCACGGTACGTCGTCGAGGATCAGGTCGCAATGGATTTCATCGGACACCAGAATCAGGTTGTGCCGTTCGCAGAACGCCAGGAGCCGTTCCAGCTCCGCGCGCGGCCACACGCGGCCGACCGGATTGTGCGGATGACACAGGATGAACAGGCGCGTCTCGGGCGAGACCGCTTTCTCCATCGCGTCCCAGTCAAATTGCCAGACTTCCCCGTCGAGGCGGAGCGGCACGGCGATGCGTTTGCGCTCCTGGAAGACCGGTGCGCTCAAGAACGGCGGGTAAACCGGCGTGCAAGTCATGACGGCATCGCCGGGCGACCCGAATGCGCGGCACAAGAGATTTAGCGCCGGCACTAGGCCGGGCAGCCAGACCAGCCATTCGGCGCGTGCCTCGATTCCATGGCGGCGCTTCAAATATGCCCGCACCTCTTGGACCGGCTCGTCGTGGGGGATCGTGTAGCCGAATACGCCGTGTTCCGCGCGGGCGAGCAGCGCTTCGATCACGGCGGGGGGCGACCTGAAGTCCATATCCGCCACCCAGAGCGGAATCACATCCCGCCCTTTGTAGCGATCCCACTTTAAGCTGCCCGTGCCGGCACGGTCCGGCGTCATGTCGAAATCGAACATGCCGACGTTGTAAGCCCGCCGGACACGCGCGGCAAGCGCGGGGTTCTGAAGCAGCGCGCCGCCGACGCCCCGCTGACGGGGCATCGGCGGCATCGCGAGCGCGAGATTACTTCTTCAGCAAGTCGCGGATTTCGGTGAGCAAGACCACGTCCGCCGGAGGCGCGGCCGGGGCGGCAGGCGCGGCAGCCTCCTTCTTCTTCAAGTTGTTCATCGCCTTGACCACCAGGAACAGCGCAAAGGCAACGATGATGAAGTCCACCACCACGTTGATGAACAGCCCGTAGGTGATGATCGGCGCGCCGGCCGAGCGCGCGGCTTCGACGGACACGTAGCTCTCGCCGTCGAGTGTCACGAACAGGTTGGCAAAATTGATCTTTCCGAGCACTAGACCGAGCACCGGCATCATGATGTCGTTGACCAGCGACGTCGTGATTTTTCCGAACGCTCCGCCGATGATCACGCCGATGGCAAGATCCATCACATTGCCCTTCATCGCGAAGTCGCGGAACTCTTTTAGCATACCCATTTTATTGTTCCTTTTTGTGTTTATGACTGCATCCGCTCACATGAAACGGAAAGAACGATTCATGCGAGATAGTCCTGCAGCGCCCGGACGTCCCATCCGTTTTTCTTCACATAGCGGATGGCGTTCACGGTCGCGTGCGCGCCGTCTTCGGTGGTCACGATCGGAATCCCGCGGCTGATGGATTCGGCGCGAATCTTGATCTCGTCCGCGCGCGCGACCAGGCTGCTCGGCGTGTTGACCACGAGCTGAATCTCGCCGCGCTTCATCAGGTCCAGCACGTTCGGGTGCTCGCCATCCACCAGTTTCCGAACGACCGAGGCATCGATGCCGGCCTGCTGGAGCGCGTGCGCGGTGCCCTCGGTGGCGACGAGGCCGAAGCCCATATCGACGAGTTCTTTGCCGAGTTTGACGATCCAGGGTTTGTCGCTGTCGCGCGCGCTGACGAAGACTTGTCCCGACAGCGGAAGTTTTTGCCCCGCGGCGATCTGGCTCTTCCAGTAGGCCAGCTCGAAATTCATGTCGATGCCCATGACCTCGCCGGTCGATTTCATCTCGGGCCCCAGGATTGGATCAACGCCGGGGAATCGATTGAACGGCAGCACGGCTTCCTTCACGGCGCACCACGGCGTTTCGCGCGCGGCGCCGGAGAGGCCGAGTTCCTTGAGCGATTTGCCGAGCGCGATCTTCGCCGCGAGACGCGCAAGGGGCACGCCGGTTGCTTTGCTGACGTAGGGCACGGTGCGCGAGGCGCGCGGGTTGATCTCGATCACGTAGATCTGTTCGTCCTTGACGGCCATTTGAACGTTGAGCAGGCCCTTGACCTCGAGCGCCAGCGCGATCCGGCGGCACGCGTCTTTGATCTCGTCCACGATCGCTGCCGGCAGGGTGTGCGGCGGCGTCGCGCACGCGCTGTCGCCCGAGTGGATGCCCGCGACCTCGACGTGCTGCATCACGCCGCCGATATATACGTCTGTGCCGTCGCACAGGACATCGACATCCACTTCGGTCGCGCGCTCAAGGTAGCGGTCGATGAGGACGGGGAACCCGGGGCTCGCGAGGAACGCCGCATCGACAAACGGGCCCAGTTCGTGGTCGCCATACGCGACCATCATCGCACGTCCGCCAAGGACATAGGACGGACGGATCATCACCGGGTAGCCGATGCGGTGCGCGACGGCCGCGGCCTCTTGGACGGACATCACCGTCCCGCTTTCCGGCTGGCGCAGTCCGAGCCGCTCCAGCAATTCGCGGCATCGCTTGCGATCCTCCGCGATGTCGATGCTGTCCGCCGACGTGCCGAGCACGTTGCAGCCGGCCTTCAGCAGGGGCACGGCGAGATTCAACGGCGTTTGACCGCCCATCTGCACGATGATGCCGTAGGGCTTTTCGTTGTCGTAGATGTTCATCACATCTTCGAACGTCAGCGGTTCGAAATAGAGCTTGTCCGAGGTATCGTAGTCGGTGGACACAGTTTCCGGGTTGCTGTTGACCATGATGGCCTCGAACCCGAGTTCGCGCGCGGCCTTGACCGTGTGCACGCAGCAGTAATCGAATTCGATCCCCTGCCCGATGCGGTTCGGCCCGCTGCTCAGAATAATGACCTTCTTTTTGTCGGTGACGCGCGACTGATCGAGCGTCTGATAGCTCGAATAGAAATACGGCGTATAGGCTTCGAACTCGCCCGCGCAGGTGTCCACCAGTCGGTACACCGGTTTGATGCCTTCGGCGAGTCGCCGGCTGCGGATCTCAGACTCCGTCACGCCGCTCCCGCGGAGGGCCGCGAGTTGCCGGTCGGAGAATCCCATGTACTTGGCGGACTTCAGCATTTCAACCGGAATCGGCTTGTCCGACGGAAGCGCGAGCAGGGCGCGCTCCATCTCGACCATTTCGGAAAAATTATCGACGAACCACGGATCGATACCCGTCAGTTCCGCGATGCGCGCGGGCGGAATACCCATTTTTAGCGCGCGTTTGATGAGGAAATGGCGGTCCACGCGCGGCCGCTTCAACTCCGCCTCGACATCCTCCACGCCCGCGACCTTCGCCTCCACCTTGAGGTCGTAGCCGTCCACCCCGATTTCGAGGCCGCGCAGGGCCTTTTGATAGGCCTCTTTGAAATTCGTGCCGATCGCCATTGTCTCGCCGACGGATTTCATACTGACGCCGAGCAGCGGCTCCGCGCCGGGAAATTTTTCGAAGGCGAAACGGGGGAATTTCACGACGGTGTAGTCGAGCGTCGGCTCGAAGCAGGCCGGCGTTTCGCGGGTGATGTCGTTCGGGATCTCGTCGAGCGTATAGCCGACGGCGAGCTTGGCGGCGATCTTCGCAATCGGGAATCCGGTCGCTTTCGACGCGAGCGCGGAGCTGCGCGACACGCGCGGGTTCATCTCGATGACGACCATGCGTCCGTTTCGCGGGTTCACGGCGAATTGCACATTTGAACCGCCGGTCTCGACGCCGATCGCGCGCATCACACGGAGCGCCGCGTCGCGCATCGCCTGGTATTCGCGGTCGGTCAGCGTTTGCACCGGCGCCACTGTCACGCTGTCGCCGGTGTGGATGCCCATCGGGTCCACGTTTTCGATCGAGCAGACGATCACGCAATTGTCCTTGCGGTCGCGCATCACTTCGAGCTCGAACTCCTTCCATCCGATGATCGATTCCTCGATCAGGACCGTATGGTTCAAGCTGGCCTTCAGGCCGCCATACGCGATGCGCTCGAGCTCCTCGCGATCCCGCGCCGTGCCGCCGCCGGTGCCGCCGAGGGTGAAGCTGGGCCGAATGATGACCGGATACCCAATCCACTCGGCGGCCGCGACCGCCTCTTCGACCGTGTGCACGAGGCGGCTCTTAAGGCACTCGACCCCGACCTTCTCCATGCACTCCTTGAATTCGATGCGGTCTTCCGCGCGGCGGATCACCTCTGCGCGCGCGCCGATCAGCTCCACGCCGTATTTTTCCAGCGCGCCGGACTCCGCCACCGCGAGGGCGGTGTTGAGCGCGGTCTGGCCGCCGAGCGTCGGCAACAGCGCGTCGGGGCGTTCCTTCTCGATGATCTTGATCACGGCCTCCGGCGTGATCGGCTCAATATACGTGCGGTCCGCGGTTTCCGGATCGGTCATGATCGTCGCCGGGTTGCTGTTGATGAGGACCACCGAATAGCCCTCTTCGCGCAGCGCCTTGCACGCCTGGGTGCCGGAATAATCGAATTCGCAGGCCTGTCCGATGACGATCGGACCGGACCCGATGATCATGATTTTGTGAATGTCGGTTCGTTTAGGCATAGGCGGTCACCGCGGAGGCGCAGAGCACGCAGCGGAAAATTTCCATCGCATGGAAATTTGCGCGGGGCAATTTCCATAGCATGGAAATCCCCGCGTCCTCTGCGTCTCTGCGGTGAGTTTCATTCCCATTCGATTGTGGCCGGCGGTTTGGAGCTGATGTCGTACACCACGCGGTTCAGACCGCGGACCTCGTTGATAATCCGATTGGCGGCGCGACTCAAGAGTTCATGAGGCAAGGGCGCCCAATGCGCGGTCATGAAATCGGTGGTCTGCACGGCGCGCAGCGCGACGACGTATTCGTAGGTCCGCCCGTCGCCCATGACGCCGACGCTTCGGATGGGAAGAAACACCGCGAAGGCCTGCGCGGTCTCGTCGTACCAGCTTCGCCCCGCCTCGGCAGGCGCGGCGCGCAACTCCTCGATGAAAATGGCGTCCGCCTGACGCAGCATGTCGGCGTATTCTTTTTTCACCTCGCCGAGAATCCGAACGCCAAGGCCGGGCCCGGGGAACGGATGGCGATAGACCATGTCGCGCGGGAGCCCGAGCGCGAGGCCGAGCAGCCGGACCTCGTCCTTGAACAACCCGCGCAGCGGTTCGAGCAGTTGCAGGTGCAGCGTTTCCGGCAATCCGCCGACGTTGTGGTGCGACTTGATGGTCTGGGCTGTTTTGCCTTTGACGCCGGCGGACTCGATGACGTCGGGATAGATCGTGCCCTGCGCGAGCCACTTCACCGCGTGGTCGGTCTGTTTCAGCTTCTCGGACTCTTCCTGGAACACATGGACGAACTCGCGTCCGATGATTTTGCGTTTCTGTTCCGGGTCCTCGATGCCGGCGAGCGCGGCGAGGAAGCGCGCCTCCGCGTTCACGTGAATCACGCGCACGCCGAGGTTTTGGGCAAAGGTCCGCATAACGTGATCCGCCTCGTTCAACCGAAGCAGGCCGTGATCAACGAACACGCAGATGAGCCGGTCGCCGATTGCCCGATGAATCAGCGCCGCGGCGACCGAGCTGTCCACGCCGCCGGACAAACCGAGCAGGACATGGTCGTCCCCGACCTGCTCCCGAATACGGGCGGTCGCTTCCTCGACATAGTCGCCCATCTTCCAGTCGCCCTTCGTGCCGCAGATATCGCGGACGAACCGCCGCAGGATTGCCGCGCCTTGCAGCGTATGCGTCACTTCGGGATGAAACTGCAGCCCGTAGAGGCGGCGCGATTCATCGGCCATGCCGGCGATCGGGCAGGACTCTGTGGACGCCATGCACACGAACCCGTCGGGCAGGCGCGTGACTTTATCGCCGTGGCTCATCCAGACCTGCAGCAGACCGTGGCCTTCTTCGTTCGTGTCGTCTTGCAATCCATCGAGCAGTTTCGTGTGATTCCGCGCGCGGACGACGGCGCGGCCGAACTCGCGGGTCGAGCCCGGCTCGACCGCGCCGCCGAGCCGGCGCGCCATCGCCTGCATGCCGTAGCAAATCCCAAGCGCCGGAATGGCGAGCGCAAGTATGGCGGGATCGAAATCCGGCGCGCCGTCCTCATAGATGCTCGCCGGGCCGCCCGACAGGATCACCCCCGCCGCGCGGCGCGCGGCCAGCGTATCGGCCGGGGTGTCGTGCGGCAGGATTTCGCAATACACATTCAGCTCGCGCACGCGCCGCGCGATGAGCTGCGTGTACTGCGAGCCGAAGTCCAGAATTGCTATCCACTCGTGATGCATTGAGGCCTGCAAAAGTCCGCCGTATGTACACGCCCGAGCCCCGCGGCACAAGCCGCGAATCGCGCCGGCGGTCATTCGATCTGTCGCCGCCCGCCGTGAGGGCGTCGTCCATCACCGGTGCACTCGACGCCCGCGCCTGCAGCAGCACCCTCTCCCGCAAAGCGGGAGAGGGCCGGGATGAGGGCTCCGTTCACTGTCCGACGGCCTACACAACCGGGTCGATGGCGGCGAGACCAACACCGTCGGCGGGTCCGGAGGCCCCGCCCTGCCTGGCACGGCATGCCAAAGGACATCGGGAAAATGAATTGACACCGCGCCCGCGGGGACTCACCGTGCGGCGGGCAAAAGGACGCGACATGAGCCGCAACGCCCACCTCGATCAATTCATGCGGGCTTTCCCCAACGAAGCCCTGACCTTCGACGATGTTTCGCTTATCGCCGACTATGCCGATTTTCTCCCAGCGGACGCCGATTTGACGACCCGCCTCAGCAGCCGCATCCACCTCAACATCCCCCTGTTGAGCTCCGCGATGGATACGGTCACCGAATCCCGCATGGCCATCGCAATGGCGATGCAGGGCGGCATCGGCATCATCCACAAAAACCTCCCGATCGAACGGCAGGCCGCGCTCGTGCGCGAGGTGAAACACCATCTCAACGGGCTCATCGGCGCGCCCGTCACCTTCCGCGCCGACCAGACGATTGACGACGTCCATCGCACGCGGCGCGAAAAGGGCTATGGGTTCAGCGGGTTCCCGATTCTCGATGAGTCGGACCGCCTGGTCGGCATCCTGACCTCGTCGGACATCAAATTCGCGCGCGGCCGCCAGATGCGCATCCGCGACGTGATGACGACCGACCTGATCACCGCGCCGCGCGGCACGACGCTGCAAGAGGCGTACGACCTCATGATTAAACACAAGATCGGCAAGCTCCCGCTCGTCGAGAGCGGACGCCTGATCGGCCTCTACAGCTTTTCCGATGTCAGCACGCTGATTCACAACATTCAGCCGCTCTACAACCGCGACGCGGAATATCGCCTCCGCGTCGGCGCGGCGGTCGGCCCGGCGGACCACGACCGCGTCGCCGCGCTCGCGGAACAGCATGTGGACGCGCTCGTGATCGACACCGCGCACGGACACAGCAAGGGCGTGATCGACATGACGCGCTGGATCAAGCAGCACTACAGCGCGATCGACGTGATCGCCGGCAACATCGTCACCGGCGAGGCCGCTGTCGCGTTGCGCGATGCGGGCGCGGATGCAGTGAAAGTCGGCATCGGGCCCGGCTCCATCTGCACCACGCGCGTGGTCACCGGCGTCGGCGTCCCGCAGATCAGCGCCATCTACAACGTCGTCAACGCGCTCGAGGATTCGATCCCGGTCATCGCCGACGGCGGGATTCGCTATTCGGGCGACGTGACCAAGGCGCTCGTCGCCGGCGCGAACAGCGTGATGATGGGCTCCCGCCTCGCGGGCACCGAGGAATCGCCCGGCGAGAAGATACTCTACCAGGGCCGCCAGTTTGTCGTGTACCGCGGCATGGGCAGCCTCGGCGCGATGCAGGCGAACAAGGGCAGCCGCGAGCGTTACGGCCTGGCCGATACGCCGGCGGAGGACCTCGTCCCGCAGGGCATCGAAGGCATGGTCCCCTTTGCGGGCACGGTGAAGCAGGTGCTCACCCAGTTCTGCGGCGGCGTTCGCTCCGCGATGGGGTTCTGCGGGTGCCGGACGATTGACGAGCTGCGCGCGCGGGGCAAGTTCGTCCGCATCACCGCCGCCGGCTCCAGCGAAGGCCACGCCCACAACGTGACCATCACGAAGGAAGCCCCGAACTACCGGACCTGACGCCCATGCGGCTCGGAAGGGCCGGATGCTTCCGCGCGCTCCGCGCCGTCCGCGCTCAGGCGCACGTCCAGCCGGGGCAGATTGATCCGGCGCCGGGCGGTTTCGCCGGGCAGCAGATTCGTTTTCCGCAGCGGGGCCACGTTGCGCGGACCGGGCGGCGCGCGATTCAAAAACAGCGACGGCCCGAGCGCGAGCTTGTGCTTGCCGTACCACTCGTTGACCGAATCGATCACGCGCGCGGCGCGCTCCATGCGCTCGATCCGCACGGCATCCTCGAACAAGTCGCCCTGCACCGCGCGATCCGCCTCGATCTCGCCGAGCGCCACCATCGTCGTGCGATATTCGACGCCCGGCTCATAGAGCCGATCGAACATCGCCCGCACGACCGGCAGCATCTCCTGCGGCGCGGACGTCGCGCGCGTCAGGCGCGCCTCCAGCGCGGCCTGGCTGAAGTCGCGCCGGCGCAGCGCCGCGCAGATAAACCGCGCGCGCAGCCCGTGGCGGCGCAGCTTGATGCAGGCCGATTCGACGTTGCGCACGAGCTTCGCATACACGAACTCGCGGTCCGCGCTCGGCGCGGTGAACGTCTTGCACTTGCTGATCGTCAGGTAGGTGTTCTTCTCCTCGGGGTTCACCGCGTAGATCGAGCTGCCGCGCAACTCGTGCCAGATTTCGCGCCCGATCTTGCCGAGCAGCCGCCCCGCCCACGCCTCCGGCTTCATCGCGAAATCGTACGCGGTCTTGAGCCCCTGTTTCTCCAGCAGATTCACCGTGTTCGGCCCGAAGCCCCACACCTCCGCCAGCGGCGTCCGCTGGAGCAGCAGGTGAACGTGATAGCCGGGCACGGCGGTGAACCCGTCCGGCTTGCGGAACTTCGAGCACAACTTTGCGAGCCCCTTGGTCAGGCTCAAGCCGACGGACACCGTCAGGTCGAGCGCGCGCTGAATCTCGTCCTTGATCCGGCGCGCGATTTCCTCATACGACGCGCGGTGCACGCGGCGCAACCCGGTCAGGTCGGCGAACCCCTCGTCGATCGAACTCTCCTCCACGATCGGCGTGTAGTGGCGCAGGATGTCGAACATCCGCTTCGAATACAGGCTGTAGGTCTCGTAATCGCTCGGCACCACGAGCAGGTCCGGACACATCCGCCGCGCTTCGTGCAGCGCGACACCGCGCTTGATGCCGAGCGCTTTCGCCTCATAGCTCGCGCACGCGATGATGCCCCGCTCCTGCCCCGTCACCATCGGACGCCCCTTCCACGCCGGATGGATCGACTGCTCGACCGACGTGAAAAAGGCGTCCCCATCCACATGCAGGATGGCGCGGGGATAGGAGCGTAATGACAGCGATTCCATAACTGAACAATCGTTCAGTTATCAATACCCCATCCCCCGCCCCTGTTCAACCCCAAAGGCGAACCACAGGATCAGGGTTTTCCTTCGAGGCGAAGATGGTCGATCCGAATTTCCGCGCCTTGCGCGGGCGCGTCGAAAAAGAATCCGAGCCGCGCGATCGACCCGCGGTCGAGCGCGCGGCCGGACGGCGCGCGCAGCAGCGCATCCAGCTCCAACCGCAGTTCATTCCACCCCGACCGCAACGCCAGCACCTCCTGCGCGCGGTCGCGATAGACGGGCTGCTCCTCGCGATCGTCCACGCGCACCCATACGATCGGCGGATTCGCATCCTCAACATGGATGTTCACGCATAGATGCGTGAACGCCGTCCAGTCGCCGGCCAGCTCCGACAGGAAAACGCCGGGATATTCGACATCGCCGCGCGCGACGCGCATGCGAAGCGCATCGCGACCGGCCAGTCCGCCGCGCGGGATCCGATTCACCCGCACGCCGCGCGCGGTCCAGCGCCCGAGCTGTCGCTGCGTGCTGAAATCGGCGAGGACGGGAAACGCGGCGCGCGCATCGCGCCGATCCAAAATCACGCCCGCGGCAGGAGCCCATGCTATCAGCGCGCACACCAACGTCCATGCGACCGCCATTCGATGCGCGCGCTGTTCGCACGCGCGCCCCCACAGCAAGCCAACGGAACCGCCGAGTGCGGAAAACAGCGCGTCCCGCCAGCTCGGATCGCGGCCTGTCGCGACTTGAGCGAGCTCCACACCCGCCGCAAGAGCGGCGAGCAACGCCAGGCCCGACGCGAAGCGCGGACGCACGCGCCACAGCGCGTAGCCGAACACCGCGAATACGGGAATGTGCACGGCATCTTCGAACGCCTTGAGCAGACGATCCGCCACGCCGAACGGCATTGGCGCGACGAGGGCCGCGGCGGACAAGGCAACCGCGATCGGCAAGAGGATTCGGCGTTTGCGATCGAGGGGCATGAGGAGTAAGGGGATTTGGAGGGGGAGTGGGAGGGGGATGGGGAGAGGGAGATGGAGATGGAGAGGGAGAGGGAGAGGGATTGCGATTCAGATATTGAGGCCGAGGCCGATTTAGTGGGAGGTGGAGTTCGTGCTAGATGCGTTCGGGGGTTTCGATGCCGAGAAGTGCGAGTCCCTGGCGCAAAACGCGGGCGGTCAGATCGCACAGGCGCACGCGGCTCTCGCGCACGTCGTCCTCCGCCTTCAGGAACGGCACGGTCTGGTAAAACGTGCTGTAGATTTGCGCGAGATCGAACAGATATTCGCACAGCATGTTCGGCTTGTAGGCGTGCGCCGCGCGATCGACGACGCCGGGGAAACGGACGAGACGGCGCGCGAGCCGCTTTTCAACCGGCTCGGTCAGCACGATCGGCGCATCGCGAAAATCGCGGCCGGGAAACTGCTCCGCATATTTGTCGCGCACGCTCGCGATCCGCGCGTGGGCATACTGCAAATACGGGGCGGAATTGCCGTCGAGCGCGAGCGCCTTGTCCCACGTGAAGGTGACGAGGCTCTGCGGGTTCTGGCTCAGGTCCGCATATTTCACCGCGCCGATGCCGACCGCGCGCGCGACTTCGCGCTGCTGCGCATCGTCCATGCCGGGGCTGCTCTCTTTCACGATGGCGAGCGCGCGCGCCTCGGCCTCGTCGAGCAGGCGTTCCAACTTGATCACGTTGCCCTGGCGCGTGGAAAACGTGCCTTCCGGAAGACGCATCAGCCCGAACCACACATGTACGAGCCGCGTCGAGATGCCCATCCGCCGCGCGACGGCAAAAAATTGTTTGAAGTGCAGTTGCTGCCGCTCGTCGGTCACATAGATCACAGCGTCCGGCGCGAATTCTTCCGCGCGGCTGATGACCGTCGCCAAATCGGTGGTGGTGTAGTTGAAGCCGCCGTCGCTTTTGCGAACAATGCAGAGCGGCAGGTTTTCCTCGTCGAGTTTCACGACAAGCGCGCCTTCGCTTTCCTCGGCGAGGCCGAGCGCGCGCAGCCGCTCGATCACGCCGGGCAGTTGCGCGTTGTAGAAACTCTCGCCGCGATGCAGGTCGAATCGTACGTCAAGTCGGCGGTAAATTTTTTCGAACTCGCCGAGGCTCAATTCGACAAAGCGGCGCCACAGCGCGAGATTCTCCGCATCGCCCTGCTGCAGCTTCACCAGCTCGGCGCGTGCCTCGTTCAACCAGGCCTCGTCTTCCTTCGAACGCTCGTAGCTTTTCACATACAGGCGCTCGAGTTCCGCGATCGGGTCGGCGGCCAGCGCATCTGCGTCGAGAAAACGGCGATAGCCGAGAATCAGAATGCCGAACTGTGTGCCCCAGTCGCCGAGGTGGTTGTCCGCGATCACGCGATAGCCGAGATAGCGATGCAGCCGATCGAGCGCATTGCCGATCACGGTGGAGCGGATGTGGCCGATGTGCATCGGCTTCGCGATGTTCGGGCTCGAATAGTCGAGGATCACCGTGCGGCCCTCGCCGGGCGTCGGCACGCCGATGCGGGGATCGGCCTGCATCGCTTCGAGCCGCCGCGCGAGCGCGGCATCGTCGAGATGAAAATTGATGAAGCCGGGACCGGCAATTTCTGCGCGCGCCACACCGTCCGGCAGCGCGCCATCCGCCAGCAATCGCTGCGCGACTTCGCGAGGCGGCAGTCGGACCCTCTTCGCGACCGCCATCGCTGCGTTGCACTGGTAGTCGCCGAACTGTTCATCCGCCGTGGGGACCACGTCCAGCTTCACTCCATCGAAATCGCCCTCTGGGAGGACCGCGCGGAACCGCTGCCGCGCCCAGTCGGACAAGGAATGCTCTAATATGTTCATGATAAACTTGTTACATCTGGCTCTCGGGGGTGTTCGCCCCAAATCCAGACTAAACTCCGCTCTTGTGCGGGATAGTGGGGACCGCAGGCGGGCTAGGCAAAGAAAAAACTAACGTTAAAGCGATTGCATTCGAGTGGCGGATTCCTATATTCACGCCTTTATTAACTCGAAGCCATGAACCGCAAAACAGGAGGGATTTCCCATGGCTGAAACGAAAAAGACAACGACTCGTACGAAGAAGGCCGCTGCGCCGAAGACTTCGAAGGTACCGTCCGCCAAGGCTGTGGCTGCTGCCGCGGCTGCCGCTGAAACGAAGGGCCAGCCTGCGCCGGCCGCCGTCAAGTCGGCGGTGACGCCGCCTGCGAAACCGGCCGCCCCGGCCGCCCCCGCGGCGCCGAAGATCGAGGCGACTGCGGCTGCGCCGAAGCCTGCTGCTCCGGCTGCGCCGGCTGCACCGGCGAAACCCGCGGCGCCGCCCGCGCCGAAGCCGGTGACGATCAGCAAGGAAGAGCGGATGAAGATGATCGAACAAGCCGCTTATTTCCGCGCTGAGAAGCACGGCTTCCAGGGCGATTCTTCGGCCCACTGGGCCGCCGCAGAGGCCGAGATCGACGCCGATCTCAAGCGCCGCGGCGTAAAAGTCGTTTAAATGGAGGGGGAGCATTCCCCCCTTCATTTCCTTCGGAATCGGTGTCGATATCGGTATCGACACCCCTCTTTTACAACGCGCCCGCGAGCACGCGGTAGAGCCAGTTCGCCGCGAGCACTATCGCGCACGCGATCCAGAATTGCACAGGAATCGCCGACGTGCGCGGCGCGGGAGCGTTTCGCGCAACATTGATTGCGCCGATTCCGAATGCCGCCCATGCAGCGGCGTACAGCAGCGCGCCGACCGGCGACTGGCGGAAGGCGTTCGCCCACATCCCATGTCCTGCCGCGAGAAACGCGCGCGTCATGCCGCAGAACGGGCACGGCCAGCCGGTCATAGAATAGAACGCGCACGGCAGCGGGAGCGCGCCTCGCGCATCAATCGGAATGAGCGCGCCCGCGAGGCCGGCGCACAAGCCGCCCAGCGCCACAGCGGCCCACACCATGCGCCCTTCGCTCACATCTGCGGCGCGGAGGCGGGATGCAGATCGCGATACACCACCGCGATTGTGCAGAAGTACATCGGCAGCGTGACGACGATGCCGATGAAGCACGCGATCACGCCGAGCGAGCTGACAACGTTCGCGACAATATTCACGCCGAGAAAAATCCAGAAATTTTGTTTCACCGTGTCGACGCTCTGCTGAATCGCGGCGACGACCTCCATTTGCCGATCCACGATGTAGAAGATCGTGAACATCACCGCGGTGGAAAGCGCCATGGAGAAGAGGATCGACAGCAGGAATCCGAGGATCGGGATAAGGCCCAGAATAAACTGACCGACGAACGACACCACAACGAGCAGGATCACGAAGACCAGCGAGGGGATAAAAAACGAGAAGCCTTTGAACAAATCGCCGATTTCGGGTTTCGGCGTCCGCTTGTCGATCAAGCCGAGTGTCAGCAGCACAATGCCTGCCAGCATGGGACCGGCGAGTATGCCGACCGAGAGGACCGAAATGATGGCGGCCAGCAGGGTGGCAATCAGCAAGGTGCTGATGTTTTCTTTATACAGATTATAGCCCTTGCGCAGCGCTTCTCCGATATCGACGTTCGGTTGCATTCGATTTTCCTCCAAAAGCTAATTAACGTTATCAGCCCATTCTCCGCGACACAAGTAGCGAGCGTCCGTCCCATTAACATATCGAAATTGCCACGAAGCGGCACATCTGGACCTTTGGTCGGTAGGGCGCGGCGTCCACGACGCGCCGTATCCTCTTCACGGCGGGTCCGAAGGCCCCGCCCAATTTTTCCCGCGATCACCGCCCGCGCCCACAGCATCCCCCTCTCCCGCCCCGCGGAAGAGGGCCTGGGCGAGGGTTTCGAATCATACCCCGCCCGAACGTCGAATGGCGTCCATTGCCAGACGCACCGCGCGCGGCGGGATGTTGTGATCGTCCAGCAACGCTTCATGCAGCGCCGACCCTCGAACGACGTAGTCGCGCGTGGAAGCGGGAAGCCGACGAATGTCAAACCCCGCCTGCCGCACACGCTCAGGCCCCGCGTTGTAGCAGGCTAACAAAAGCGATCGCTCGTCAGACTTCCACTGTGCGCGATGCCGAAGCAGAAACGCCTGAAGCTCGGTCAGATAAACAGCGCCGACGCGGCGATTCAATTCGGGGTCGAACGCGCGGGAAAAAGGGACGCGCTCGCCAAAATGCCGTTGGGTCACCTCGCGCCACGTGCGCTCCATGATTTGCATCAGGCCTCGCTCGCCTTTCGAACCGATCATCCGCGGGTTGCCCGCGGACTCGATTTGAATGATCGACTCAATGAGCAAATCGCCGATCAATCGCTGATCCAAGGCCTGGAGCGGAATCGCCGGACGATTTACCGATGCTATCGCAAGCGGCATCGGGAACGGGTCCGCCCCCACACGCGCAACACTCATCGCCAACGCGATCGCGCCAACAGCCAATCCAAGTCTGATGCCCTTTTTCATGAAGGCTTCTCCCTGACACCCTAGTTTCTTCATGCCGGCCTGATCCCAAGCCGGTCCCAATCAAGACGCACGAGACTACCAGCTAAATCGTTTAAGTCAAGTCATGGAGATGATAATTTTTTGTGTGGGAATTGGGGCGAATGGGGGAGACAGGTTGGGCGATGGAGCGTCGAGGCCGATTGCGAGGCTTAGTTCGGGGCCGAGTTCGAGGCCAATTGCGAGGCCGATTTTGTTGCGGGTGGATGAAGAAAAGATAGGGGCTATTGGGCGAGAGCGGCGGAGCGTAGGTGTAACACGTTTTCGCCCATTGAGATATTTGTTATCGACCAGTTCTGATCGGACCACGGGAGAGCGTGAGTGGCGGAAGTTTGGATGGGGTTCCATGCCGCCGTCACGGGACTGGTAGTGGTTTCCAACCGATACTGAAATCCGCCGAGCGCGCGGTGAGTCAACCCGGTCGGGGTGCTCGCCGTCCACTCAACGCGGGGAGGGTACTCCTGCTGCGCGAGAAGGTTCGGCTCGTCCCACAGGTTCAGCAGAAACTGCAGCGCGCGCGGTGTACGATCTTTCCATGCGGCTTCGTTATGCGCGTGGCCGCATCCGATGACGGTGAGCAGATCGTCAAATTCCGCGTAGCCGTCCGCCATCAGATACCCGCGCACCTGCCACAGCGGGTTCCACAATGAAAGGAAAGGCTCGGCCGTTCCGCCGTCGAGGTAAATGCGCGCTCCTTTGGTTTCGTTGGAAGCAATCCAGCCGACAAAGTTCGATGCCGTCCAAAACGACGGCGACAGGACCCCTGCCTTCCCGAATACATTCGTTCGGAAGGCGAGCCAGCTCGAAATCAATCCACCCATAGACGACCCCATCGTCAGGGTATTCGGCCGGTCGTTCAGCGTTCGATACGCGGTGTCGATCGCCGGCCGCACGTTGTGAATTAGATAATTCGCATACGCATCGCCGATACCCGGATTCCCCAAAACGAAATCGCCGGGCGGGCAATATTCCGACAGCCGGTTATCGGTGTTGTTCACGCCCAGCACAATCGCCTCGCGCATGCGTCCCTGGCTGATCTCGCGCGTGAGGCTTGCATCCGCGCTCCAACTCCCAAAGGCCCCTCCCGGATCAAACACATTCTGCCCATCGTGCATGTAGAGGACGGGATAGCGCCTCCAGGCGTTGTTCGTGTATCCCCGCGGCAGATAGATGCGCACGTTCCGGCTTGAGATGCCGGAATAAGACGACGCGACAAATTGAGTGAGAATGATGGGCGGGGACGGCGCGGGCGGCGGGAAATAGTTATACACCTGCCCGTCCTGCAGGAAAAACACATCGAGCGGCGTGTAATAGTCCCCTGCCCCATACCCCGGATACGGCGCGTTGTCCCAGTATTGCGTCCCGCCGAGATATCCATAACAGACAAACTGGACCGGCAGACCGGCAGCGCCAAAACCTGCGGCGCGATGGAGATATTCGCCCGGAAACCGCCCCTCGCCGATCCGATCCATCGGCGCATCGAAGAAATTCGTGCCGTCCATCGAAAACAGCACCGTGGCGCTCGTCCACGACGAATGGTAGAGCAGCGTCTTGCCCGCATACGGCGCCGCCGGCGGGGCGGCGATCATCGACGTCGTGTTCGGCACGCCGGGCCAGAGCACGTTCGTGTTCACGCAGTGCTGCGTATTGGTGTCGCGGCGGCGGATGTACTGCACCTCGACCGTTGCCCCCGCGCGGAGCGCGGCGCGGCCGGTCCAGACATTGCCCGGCGTCCACACGAGCCGGACCGCCCCCGTCGGCTGCCACATCCCGAGTTCCGGCTGATTGCCGACGACATAGAGGCTGTACCCCAGACCGGTATTGGTGACGGCGGAAAATGAGCGCACTTCCCGCCACGCCGGTTCCACACCCCACGCGGTCCCGACCGCGAGCGCCGCGAAAACAAATTTTTTACAGAGCATGGAAGTTTTAAAAAAAGTTTTTACAGAGCATGGAACTTTTTACCCGCCCAGCAACGAGCGAAACATACCCCGTTTCGGGCGTTTTGTCCCGTCCTTTTCAGGGCAGCGCAAATTGAAAACAGTACAGCGTTCGGGCCTGCAACGGAAAGGCGTCGGGCGTGGCGCGCACGATGGCGACCGCGCCTTCGCGCGGGCCGTTCGGGCCCCAGTAGCGGATTTCCGTCAGGCGGGCGCCGGCGAAGGGATGCTCGATCCGGATCGCGCTCGCTGCGGCGTCGGTGTCGTTCAGCGCCCACACGGTGAGCAGGTTTCCGCGCTTGAAGGCGACGGCGGTCGTGAGGCCGGCCGGGACCGTGGTCTCGTGGTAGAAGCCGCCGCCGGAGGTGTTCACGAGATGTTTGTAGATGTGATAGATCCGCATCACCTCGATGCGCCCGCCGATGTTGCGCAGCGGTTTGTGCTCCTTTTTCTCGTTGCCGAGCGTGAGCCAGTCGGTGAAGCCGGTGTAGCCGGCGCGGACATGCTGGAAGAGCAGATTCATGTTGGACGCGGCCTGCGCGTCCGGGCCGCCCCAGGCGTGGAGCTCGGAGTTCCAATACGGCTTGTCGAGTTTCCGCGCGACGGCGGCGAACTGCTCCAGCGTGCCGCGATGATGAGTGTTGTGGGTGGACGTGATGTCCCACGCGTCGGCGCGCCCGAGGGCGATGGCCTCGCGCAGCCACTCCGCGCCGCTCTGCCAGTTGTGGCTGGCGGGGGCCACCACTTTCGGCATGGCATCGCCCATGCGCGACCGCAGCAGGTCGATGGTCTTCACGGTTTCAGGCGGGCGCATGAAACGGTCGTACTCGGTCTTGATGTAGGTGTAGTCGAAGGTGAAGCCTTGCTCCGCCATGAAGCGGAAGAAGCGCTCCAGGTAGGCCGCGGCCTTGTCGGGGTGGAATCGCAGGAACGCGCGCGGACGATCCGGATCGGCCAGCAGCGGGTTGTCATATTCGTTGATCCACAGCGGAAACGGCGCGAAGGGGCCGCCCTTCAAGTCGTTGAAAATCGGGCGCGGCACGGCGAAGAACTTGATGTCCGGCCGCGCGCGTTTCAGCGCGCGCATGATTTGGAGCTGCAAGTCGTACACGCTCCAATCGATCCGGCCCTCTTCGAGTTCCGCGCCGCCGTTGATGGCGACTTTCACGTGGTTGACCTGCACCTCGCCGACCATCAGACGCGCCAGTTCGTCGAGATCGACCTGCTTATTGTTTTCAACCACATGCCACAGGCGCTCGATGTCGAATCCGTACACCATCGGAAAGCGGCCGGGTTCGGGACTGACGCGGATCACGAATTCGCTTCGGGCGGCGGGGACGGCGAACAATGCGCAGGCGAGGAGACAGAGCCGGATAAATCTGTTCATGAGATCGATTCCTGTTGGGGCGGGTTATCGCGGTTTCACATCGGCGTAGGGCGATCGGGCATTCAGCGCGCGGCGCAGATCGTCGGGTTCGACGGCAACGGTCGGTGAAAAGGCATCGCTCTGCATGAAGGCCAGCACGCTCGCGCGGAACTGGCGCGCGGCGTGGCGGCACGCCGGCAGGCGCATCAAGTCCGCCCCGCAGACCAGGAGCTTCGCCCGACCGACGGCGACCTCGAAGACGAGTCCCAGCCGCTGGTTGGTGAACCAATCGTCGATCACGCGGACGATCGGCTCCACGGCGGGCGGGAGCGGGTCGAGGATGACCGCCTTTGCGCGGTCGAGCACCTCCCACCATTGCCAGTTCGTGTGGAATTCCGTCGGGAAATGTCGAAAGAGCGGGTGCGCCGGATCGCAGAGGATGCCGAGCGTGTGCGGGGCCTGCGCGCGGGTCCAGGCGGTGTTCCAGAAAATCGGGGTGAACCCGAGCTTCACATCGTCCGGCCCCCGGCGCGGCAGCAATAGAATCTTCCCGCCGCCCTCGGCCCGCTCCAGCGCTTCGTCGAGCGAGGCGGTGACCAACACCTCGCCGGAGTCGTGCCGGCGATCCGCGATCGGATAGACCCAGAGTTCCCAATCGTTTTCGATCTCCGCGCCGGCGAGTCTCACCGCGAGCCGGCATTTCGCCGGCGCGGCGACGCGGTCCAACGCGCAGACGACCGCGCCGAGCGCGATACCATTGCCGATCGGGACATCGCGCGCGGGAAGTTGCCCGGATGCGATCACGGTTCCCGCATTGTCGCAGAGTGTCCATTCCGCCGCCGCGTTCGCGAGCGGCGCGGGGCCGAAATGCGCGATCTCGATCTGCGCGAACAAGGTGTCCTCGACACTGAAGACGCGGCGTTCCAGTCGCGCGAGCAGGACGGTGGCGTTCTGGAATCGGCGAAAGGCCGCGCCGGTCGTGTATCCCTTTTCTTTCCAGCAGGTGTTGAACCATCCGACCGGGGCCGTGCCCTGGCCGGGAAAATCGTTCGCCTGCAGGAGTTGGTACCCCGCCATCTCGCGCGTACGCAGCGCCGTTTCGATTTCCTCGCGATAGCAGAGCGCCTGCAGCTTCCCGCTGGCCTGCACGAAGGCGTCCGCCAGATCGCCCATGTGATTCGCTTCGAGCGATGCCCGGAAAATCTCGTAATTGCGCGCGCGCAGCGGGCCGCGCAGCGCGTCGATGTCGCGGAAATCGGGATAGGCGCACCATTGCCCGGTCTCGTGGGCAACGAGCGGGCGGTCGGATTGCAGCACGTGGAGGCGAAAATCGTGGACCGTGGAAGGCGGCATCGCATTGAGCCGCGAATCGAGGCCCTCGCCCCAGCGATGCAGGCGCGGCTGCGGGAGGTTGTCGTATTCGTTTTCGTCCAACTTCGGCCACCCCGCCGCGCCGGTGTGCAGGCGGCGCGGCTCCTCCGCCTTCCAATAGCGAAGCCACTCGGCGAGATAGCGATGCATCTCGCCGGCGGGCTCGTTGCCGCAGGCCATGAACAGAAACGACGGATGATGGCCGTAGGCCCGGACGATCGCGCGGCCTTCCTCGTAGAGCCACGCATCGAGCGCCGGATCCACACCCAGACCGGTGGTGGTGTTGGCCCACGAGCCGCATTCGATTTGCAAGTAGAACCCCTGCTCGTCCGCCGCGTCGAATGCCGCGTCGGGCGGACACCAAGAATGGAACCGAACGTGGTTGAAGCCATAGTCGCGCAGCTTGGAAAATATTCGCTGCCAGGACTCCTTATCGGTCGGCGGATAGCCGGTCTGCGGAAAAACGGCGCATTCGAGGGTGCCGCGCAGAAACAGTCGCCGCCCGTTGAGCAAGATGTGACGGCCCTCGACGCGGACCGTGCGCAGGCCGACGCGGAGCGACCGCCGGTCGTCCGCATCGTCGCCGGACAACGCGACGTCGATCGTATGCAGCGCCGGACAGCATTCGTCCCAGCGCAGCGCATTGTCCGGGAACGCGTGCTCGACCTCAATACGCGCGCCGTCCGCATTCCACGATACCGGATGCGCGCGGCCCCCTGATCGCAGCACGCCACGTCCCGGGCGACCCGTCGCGTTTCCGATGCGAATGCGCAGGCGGCCCGCGGGGCGCTTCGAATCGGGAAAGAATTGCACATCGTCCAGCCAGACCGGCGACGTGGCGCGCAGCTCGATTCGACCCGCGATCCCGTTCCAGTTGCTTTGCGTGTTGTCGCTGACGCTGTGCGCGTTCGGTCC
The DNA here is from genome assembly GCA_937958885.1 of uncultured bacterium. Taxonomy (GTDB): domain Bacteria; phylum Verrucomicrobiota; class Kiritimatiellia; order CAIVKH01; family CAIVKH01; genus JAMLJG01. Next base: position 23,539 of record CALGMT010000022.1, read on the forward strand.
GACGTTCACGTGCAGACGATTATCGACGCCGATTTCGAGCATGTGCAGACCCGGCGCGAGCGCACAGCCGAGATCGTGCTCGTGCGGCGCGCCGAGCGAGTTGCGCGAGCCGAGCGTCCGTCCATCCACCCGCACCGTCGTCGAGATATGCGGCCGTTCCAGGAACAGCACAATACGGCGGCCCCGCCAGGACTCCGGGATCGCGACCTCGCGCGCGAACCACGCCATACCGGTGTAGTGCCGCTCGATCTGGAGCCAGAACGGAATCTTAATTGCGCCCGGCTGCCGATACGGCGCATACCGCTCTTCGGTGAACCAGGATCGATCGACAATCTGACCGGTCCATGCCGTATCGATTCCGGGCGGCTCGCCGAACCCCTGCGCTTGAAGGCTGCCCGGCAGTTCCACGCGATGCGGATACGCGGCGGGCGGTGTGTCGGCCATCGCCAGGCGCCAGACGCCCGACAAATCGAGCGCCGCGCCGAATTCATCGACCGCCGCCGCCTCGTGTGTGATCCGTAGGGATGTCATCGGTTCCCGCTGCTGTCGCGCCCGTCGTCCCACGGGTTGATCTGTTTATATATCACGTTATATCCATAGGTCAAACAGCTTTGCTGGCGACGCGCTTCGCTCATTTGCGCGCGCCGGATTATTTGGTATCATATGCCATCGATGCAGGAGGTCATGCATGAAAGCGGTGGTCATCGATAACTTCGGCGGCGCGGACGTATTGGTGTGTCGAGAGCATCCGAAGCCCGTGCCGGGCAAGGGCGAGGCGCTGATCCGCGTAAAAGCAGCCGGGGTCAATCCGGTCGACTGGAAAACCCGCGAGGGTCTATTGAAAACGCGGCTGCCGCACCAGTTTCCGATCATCCTCGGGTGGGATGTCGCCGGAACGATCGCCGCGCTCGGGCCGGGGTGCCGGCGGTTCAAAAAGGGCGACGCGGTGTACGCCTACGCGCGCAAGCCGATCATCAAGGACGGGTGCTATGCGGAGTTCGTGGCGCTGCCGGAAAAACACATCGCGGCGAAACCCGCGACGCTCGACTTCAAGCAGGCGGCGTCGATCCCGCTGGCGGCGCTGACGGCGTGGCAGTCGTTGTTCGACGCCGCCGGACTGCAGCGCGGGCAGACGGTATTGATACACGCGGGAGCGGGCGGCGTCGGCGGATTCGCGGTGCAGCTCGCGAAATGGAAAGGCGCGCGCGTGATCGCAACGGCGAGCGCGGCGAACCACGAATACGTGCGCGGACTCGGCGCGGACGAGGTGATCGATTACACGTCGACCGACTTTGTCGAAGCGGTCCGCGCGCTCGCGCCGAAGGGGGTTGATGTCGCGTACGACACCGTCGGCGGAGAGGTGCAGGAGCGGACCGTTGCGACCGTGCGAAAAGGCGGCGCACTCGTGACGATTCTCGCGCCGACCCCGGCGGCGCAACAGGCGAAGGGCATTCGGTTGCACTACGTGTTCGTCGCGCCGAATGCCGCGCAGCTCAAACGGTTGGCCGCGCTGGCGGACGCGGGGCGCTTGCGCACGCATCTGGCCGCCGTGCTGCCGCTGGAGCAGGCCGCCGAGGCGCATCGGCTGATTCAGACCGGGCATACGCGCGGCAAGATTGTGCTCGTGCCCTGATCGCGTTGGGGCGCCGACACATTCGCCACCCCCTCTTCCAACCGCCGCACGGCGGTTGGAAGAGGACTGTGGGTACGTTGATGTTTCCGCCGGCGCGGGCATCGACCGCGCTTACAGATTGTTCCCGTCTCGCCGTGCGCAGGGCGCGGCGTCCCGACGCGCCGCATATCGATTCCCGGCGGGTCCGGAGGCCCGCCCTGCCCTTTCAATATGCGGCGCCGCACCAGGATGATCTATAAGCCCCTTCCCGCGCGCGGTTGACACCGCCGCTCGCGGACGGGTACGGTTTTCTGCCTATGGCAACATCTTCCCCCCGCGTCCTCGTCACAGGCGGCGCCGGCTATATCGGCGCCGTCCTCGTCCCCATGCTGCTCCAGCGCGGCTTCGCCGTAACGGTGATCGATAATTTCTCCTTCAATCAAGCCTCGCTGCTCGATTGCTGCCATTACGACGCCTTGACCGTCGTGCGCGGCGATGTGCGCGACCACGCGCTCATCAAAAAACATCTCGATTCGGCGGATATCGCGATCCCGCTCGCCTGTCTCGTCGGCGCGCCGATCTGCGCGCAGCGCCCGCGCGAAGCGGAGGCGATTAACCGCGATGCCGTGAAGATGATCGTCGATCTTTCGCGGCCGGATCAAAAAATCCTCTATCCCAACACGAATAGCGGATACGGCGTCGGGAAAGAGGGCGAGTTCTGCACCGAAGACTCGCCGCTGAATCCGATCTCCGTGTACGGCGTCACCAAGGTCGAAGCGGAAAAATATGTCCTCGAAAGCGGACGCGGCCTCACGTTCCGACTCGCCACGGTGTTCGGCGTCAGCCCGCGCATGCGCATCGATCTGCTCGTCAACGACTTCACCTACCGCGCGGTCACCGACCGCTTCGTCGTGCTCTTCGAAGCGCACTTCAAACGCAACTACATCCACGTCCGCGACGTCGCCCGCGCGTTCCTTCACGCGATCGACCACTGGGATGCGATGAAAGGCCGCGCCTACAACGTCGGCTTGACCGAGGCGAATCTCTCCAAGATGGAGCTGTGCCTGGAGATCAAAAAGCAGGTCCCGGACTTCACCATCATGGAGGCGCCGATCGGCAAGGACCCCGACCAGCGGAACTACATCGTCAGCAACGAGCGAATCGAGCGCGCCGGATGGAAGCCCGCGCACTCGCTCCAATGGGGCATTGCCGAGCTGATCCGCGGCTACCAGATCATCCGCCGGAACCAGTACGCAAACGTCTAGAGGCGCTTCCGCAACGAGCCGATACGTATGAACAACACCGCGTTCAAGCGAATCCTCGTCACCGGCGCGCACGGCTTTCTCGGCCATCACGTTCTTCCGGAACTCAAGGCCGCGTTCGACGCGGAATTCGTGTGCCCCACCCGCGCCGAATACGACCTGCTCCAGCCCGGCGTCCCCGCGCGGATGCTGCGCGATATCCAACCCGACTGCGTCGTGCACATGGCCGCCAAATCCGGCGGCATCATCGACAACAAAAACCGACCCGCCGACTACTTCTACGACAACCTCGCGATGAACACCGCGGTCTTCGACGCCTCGTTCAAGGCCGGCGTGAAAAAGTTCCTGACCTTCATGGGCGGCTGCTCCTATCCCGCCCACGCCGTTTCCCCGATCGGCGAGGACCAGATGTGGAACGGCCTGCCCCAAATCGAAAGCGTCGGCTACTCCGTCGCCAAGAAAATGCTGCTCATCCAATCGTGGGCCTACCGCAAGCAGCACGGCTTCAACTCCGTCGTGCTGATCCCGGGCAACGTCTATGGCGAGTGGGACAACTTCAACCTCGAACAAGCGCATGTCATCCCCGCGATGATCCGCAAATATATCGAGGCGCGCGAAGCGGGGCGGCCGTCCATGACCGCATTCGGAACCGGACGCCCGACGCGGGATTTTGTGTATGCCGGCGACGTCGCCAAAACAATCCCCTGGTTCCTCGCCCACTACGATTCGAGCGACCCGATCAACATCTCCGCGGGCCGCCGCATCTCGATTCGCGAACTCGCCGAAACCGTCAAAAAAGTGACGGGCTTTGAGGGCGAGATCGTCTGGGACACGTCGAAACCGGACGGCCAGATGGACAAGATTTTCGACGTGACGAAATTGCGCAGCCTCGGCCTCTCCTGCGACACGCCGCTGGAAGAGGGCCTCCGCCGCACGACCGAATGGTTCCTGGCCGCACGCGAGCGCGGCGAGGTGCGCCTGTGACCGAGTCCGCCGACGTCATCGTCATTGGCGCGGCGGGGTTTGTCGGCTCCGCCATCGCCGCCGAGGCGCGCGCGCGGGGGTTGAACGTGCTCCCCCTCACGCGCGACACCTATCGCCCCGGCCTCCGCGCAAAATGGATCATCAACGCGAACGGCAACTCGAAGAAATACCTCGCGCGCGAACAACCCGTTCGCGAGTTCGATCTTTCGGTCCGGTCGGTCATGCATTCCCTGCACGACTTCACCTGCGAACGCTATTGCTTCCTTTCCTCGATCGACGTGTACGACAACGTGAGCGACCCCGCCGCGAACGCCGAAACGGCGTTCATTCGGCGCGATCGATTGTCGCCCTACGGCCTTCATAAACTCATCGCCGAAGACCTCGTCCGCGCCTACGCGCCGCGGCGGCTGATTCTGCGGATGGGCGGCTTCGTAGGCCCTGGCCTGCGGAAAAACGCCATCTACGACCTGCTCAAAGGCCTCCCCCTGCGGGTGCATCCCGACTCGCGCTACCAGTACCAACACACCCGCGCACTCGCCGCGACTGCGCTGGACCTCCTCGCAGATGACACCGCGGACGATACGTGGAACGTTGCGGGCGACGGCGCGATCAGCCTGCGGGAGATCGCGGCGTGGATTCCCGGCGTCGTCCTGCCGGAACCCATCGGCGCGCCGGAGCATTACGAAATCAATATCGAGAAACTCAAGCGGCGCGGGCCCGTCGCCGCCACGCGCGAGACAGTCCGCCGTTTTGTCGAAGACGTGCGCGCCGGACGGGAGACGCTTCCATGATCATCGCGCGCACCCCCTTTCGCGTCAGCTTTTTTGGCGGCGGCACCGATTTTCCCGAGTACTACCGCGAGCACGGCGGCGCGGTTATTTCGACGGCGATCGACAAGTATTGCTATCTGTCGGTCCATTCGCTCGGCCCGTTTTTCAAGCACCGCATTCGCGTCAGCTACGCGCAAACCGAAACCGTCGTGCACGCGTCCGAAATCCGCCATCCGCTCGTGCGCGAATGCCTCGGCCTGCTCGGCATGGACGCCGGGATGGAGATCAATCACGTCGCCGACCTGCCCGGCCGCACCGGCCTCGGCTCTTCCTCCTCGTTCACCGTCGGCCTGCTCCATGCGCTGCACGCGTTCCGAAACGAATCGCCCGATGCCGCGCAACTCGCACGCGAAGCGATCGTCGTCGAGCGCGAGCGCGTCGGCGACGCGGGCGGTCATCAGGACCAATACGCCGCCGCGTTCGGCGGACTCCGCCGCTACGACTTCACCGCGGACGGCGTGCGCGAGCGCATCGTACCCATCGCCGCCGACCGCAAGCACGCCTTGAGCGAACGGCTGCTGATGTTTTTCACCGGCGTCGAAAGCTCGGCGGAAACCATCCTGCAAGAGCAGCGAAAAAACACCGCGCGCAACGTGCCCGCCCTCCGCGAACTGCGCGCGATGACGGACCACGCGGAACGGCTTTTGATCGGCCGCGATGAGCTGGCATCGTTCGGACGCCTGTTGCACGCCGGGTGGATTCACAAACGCTCCTTGTCGTCCGGCATCTCGAACTCCGCGATTGACGACGCCTACGACGCCGCGCTCCGCGCCGGCGCCATCGGCGGCAAGCTGCTTGGCGCCGGCGGGCGCGGCTTTCTGCTGCTGTACGTCGAGCCTGCCGCTCAAGCCGCCGTCCGCGCCGCGCTCCGCGACCTGATCGAGATCCCCTTCAGCTTCAGCGACGCGGGCTCGCAAATCATCTTTCGCAACGCCGATTGACATGCCCGACAGACCCCGCATCGCCTTCTGGTTCCGCTACGGCGCGGCCGAGCATACGGAGCTCTACCACGCGCTGCCGCGCCTGATCGCGGAACTCGACCGGCGCGGGCTTGAAGTTCACTACTACGGCTTCCGCGGGCGTCGCCCCGACCCCGAATCCATCACCCGTGTCGCCGTGATGCACACGCTCCCGTTCCGCGTGGACCGCACCAGCCATCGCGACAAACTGCTCAAATACGCGCTCTGGCTGCTGTGCCTCCCCTGGATCGGCCTGCGCAGCCGCGCGCTCGGCATCCGCGCGGTGTACATCGACGAAACCGTCCCGCTCGCCGCCCCGCTCGCGCGCCTCTTCTTCGGCCCGAACGTCGCGCTCACCATCGTGGACTTCTTCACCGATATTTATCTCGGCGGTTCCGCCCCCGCGCGCGCCCTCGCGCGCGCCATACAGGCGCTCGACTGGTCCGCCTGGCGCAAGCTGCCGCTCATCATCACGCGCGCCAAGTCCACGCGCGACTTCATCGCCCGCAAAGGCGTCGATCCCGCCCGCGTTCATCCGATCTACGACCCGTGCGACCCCGCGCTCTATCACCCCATCGCCCCCGCCGAACGCTGGGCCGCCCGCGCGCGTTTCGGCTATCGCGGCGACGAGGTCGTCCTCGTCCACCACGGCATCCTCCACCCCAACAAAGGCAACGACCGCATCCTCCGCGCCCTCGCCGCCGCCCGCGCGCGGCTGCCGCACGTGCGTTACCTTCTCGTCGGCAACGGCCCCGAGTTCGAAACGCTCAAGGCCCTCGCGCGCGAATTGCGCATCGAAGACATCGTGCACATGACCGGATGGCTGCCGAAACCGGAAGACGTCAATGTCGCGCTCAACGCGGGCGACATCGGCCTCGTCATGCGCGTCGGCCACGAATCCGACGACTTCCACATGACCGGCGCGCTCGTGCACAACATGACCGTCGGCCTCCCGATCCTCGCCGCAAAACTCGGCGGCGTAAGCGAAGTCGTAGCCGACAACGTCAACGGCTTTCTGTTCCCGCCCGACGACATGGCGCTCTTCACCGAACACCTCGCGCGCCTCGCCGCCGACCCCGCGCTTCGCGCCCGGCTCGGCGCCGCCGCGCGCGCGGCCGCACGGGAGCACTTCGACATGAACGCCGTCGTGGAGCGAACCGTCCGCGTGTTGTCCGGCCTCGTGAAACCCGCATGAGCGCGCTGCCCGCCATCATCCTCGTCGGCGGACTCGGCACGCGCCTGCGCGACCATTTTCCCGATCGCCCCAAGGCGCTCGTGCCGATCCGCGGCCGCCCCTTTGTTGCGTGGATGCTCGACTGGCTGCGCGCGCACGGCGTGACGCGCATCCACCTCGCCGCCGGCTACCGCGCCGACCAGCTCGCCGAATGGGCCGCGCAGCAACTGACCGACGCGCTGACCCTTTCGCGCGAGCCGGAGCCGCTCGGCACCGGCGGCGGGCTCCGCTTCGCGCTCGACCACATCGCCGGCGCGGAACTGCTCGTCTTGAACGGCGACAGCTTCGTCCCCGCGCTCGATCTCGCCGCGTGGCTGCGCGAGCCCCTCGCCCCGGATGCCGACGCCGCGCTCGCCGTCACGCGGATCGAATCGCCCGGCCGCTACGGCACCGTCGAATTCGACGCCGACCGCCGGATCACCGCATTCCTCGAAAAAACCGAGCGCCCCTCGGGCTGGGTGAACGGCGGCGTGTATCGGTTCCGGCGCCGCGCGCTGGAGGCGCGACCCGCGCTCGCGCCGTTTTCGCTCGAGACCGACTTCTTCCCCGCGCGCGCGACAGCAGGCCGACTGCGCGCGCGGCTCGTGGACCCGCCGCTGCTGGACATGGGCACGCCCGACGGCATTTGCGCGCTGGAGTCATGGATGGACGCGCACCCCGATTTTTTCCATGCTCTGTAAAAACGGCCTCTAAAAGTTCCATGCTCTGTAAAAAATTTGTTGGAGACTTCCATGCTCTGTAAAAACTTTTTTCGCGCGCTCGCCGCCGCCGCGATGATCTTCGCGGCGGGGTGCGGGCCGCGCGCGACAGGGCCGGAGCGCCCGTGGCGCGCGTTCCTGGAGGACACAACCAACACGCTGCGCCTTGCCCTTGGCGATACGCGCGGCACGCGCCTGCTTTCCACCGCCGATCCGCGCGGCGGGAACGATGATTACAATCAATTCGCCGGCCCGGGCTCCGAGCCGGGCTGGGTCGCGTTCGCGGACCTCAAAGGACCCGGTGTCGTTCGCCGATTTTGGACCACCGGCATGGATCCGGGCCATCGGTTTCGTTTTTATTTCGACGGCGAGAAGACCCCGCGGGTCGAGGGCGACGTGGACGAGGTGTTCGGCGGGCGCGCGCCGTTTCAGGCGCCGCTTGCGAAGCACTTCAACCTCGCGTGGTTCAGCTATGTCCCGCTGACCTATCAACGATCGTTGCGGATCGAGGCGCAGGCGCCGCCGACGCATCCATACTGGGGTCCGCGCCGGATTTATTTTCAGTTGAACGTCGAAGACCTGCCGGCCGGCGCGCGGGTCCAAACCTTCCCGAAGCAGCTTTCCGATGAAGATCGCGCCGCGTGGTCGCGCGTCGCCGCGGCGTGGGAGGCGGCGGTGGAGTGGCCCTCGCCGGAAGGCGCGCTGGAGTATGTGGAAATACCGACCGGCGCGGAAATCGTCGTCGGAGAACTGGCGGGCCCTGCGGTGGCGTCGGAGTGGTATCTCGACGTACAACCGGCGGAGCCGTCTGCGTGGACGCCGACGGATCGAGAGCGGCTGCTGCAAGACGCCGTGCTGCGGATTCGATACGACGGGCTTTCCTATCCGAGCGTCGAAGCGCCGGTCGGCGACTTTTTTGGTCTCGCATGGCGGCGGCGGGATTACGGCGCGTTGCTGCTCGGCGCGGGCCCGCAGGCGTTTCGATGCGGATTTCCTCTCGCATTCAACCGCTCGGCGGCGATCAGCGTCGCGAATGGCGCGGACCGTCCGATTCGCGCGGCATTTCGCGCAACCCCGCGTCCGCTGGAAGGCGGGACCCCGCGCTATTTCCACGCCGAGTGGCGGCGCACAGGTCCGGATGCGGGGATGCCGCACACCATCGCAAATTTTGCCGGCGCCGGATTGTTCGCCGGCGCATTTCTCGGCGTGACCGGCGCGCAGGGCACGCAGCAGGACGATTCGTGGTGGCTGCTGGAGGGCGACGAATGGATCTTTGTGGACGACGAACCGCGTCCGTCGTGGCGCGGGACCGGATTGGAGGACTATTTCAACGGCGGCTGGTACTACCGGAGCGCGGCGTTTTCGGCCTATCACGGCGTGATGGATCGCGCGCCGTTCCGCGTGGCGCAGTATCGGCATCAGCTCGTGGATCCGGTCCGCTTCACCCGCTCGCTGCGCATGACGATTGAGCGCGGCGACCAGAACGTCAGCCGCGCGTGGTTTCAGAGCGTGGCGTTTGCGTTCTTGAACGAACCGGTTGCCGTGCAACCCGCGCCGCCGCGCCGCGAGGATCGCCGCGCGGTTGCGAATCGTTTTGAGTGGCAGAATCTGATGTTGCAGCTCACCGAATTGGAGCGGATGAACAACTTCGCGCGCGCCCTCGCGTTGATCGACGAATATCGCGAACGCGTTCCGAACGCGCCGGATCACGGCGTGTATGCGCTCCGCGCGCTGGAATATCGCCGACTCCTGGGTGACGCGGTCGGCGAGGCGGACTACGCGCCGTTTCTCGCGGGCGAATACGGCGAGGAGGCGAAGCGGCAGGCGGAATTGCTCGTGTGGTTTCACGCCGACCCGCGGCGCGCGCTGGTGGGGCTCAACGCAAATGCGCAGGCGCAGCTTCATCTGAACGGACAAACGCTGCTTCGAGCGGACCATCCGCTGGCATGGTCGGTCGTCGGCGCGGAGTTGGACGACGGTCCTGTCGCGTTGTGCGTCGATGCGTTGATGGTGCGGCAAGAGCCGTGGGTGCAGTTCGGGCTCCGCACGCATACCGGTTTCGCCGGATCCGGGATGGAGACGAAGCGCGCGCGCCGCGTATCGGGCGCGTGGAATCAGATCGCCGGGGACACGACGGACTGGCAGCCGATGTTCAATCGCGATTTATTGCGCGGCACGCCGGACGCGCCGTTTATTGGAAGCGTGCCCAACGCGTTCGTGTTGTTCGGGAGCAAAACCTTCTCGGGGCGCGCGGACGATTGGACCTACCATCAGGGCCGCGGCTATTTCCGGCAGGATATTCGTCTTCCACTCGACGGCTGGCCCGCGCACTCTCGATTGCTGATCGGCCTGCCCCGCTGATCCCGCCGCGCCGCAGGCGAGGGGCGGCGGTTGAACGGCCGGCGCGCGTATTGCGCAATACATGTTCCGGCCCTCTTCCTTACTCTGCGCCCCGCCCCGCGACGCGTTCGCGGAGCCAGGGGAGCAGCGCGGCAAACCAACGCTCCGCCAGAAAGGCCTCGCCGGCCGCATTCGGATGCACGCCGTCATAGGTGTGCGCGTCCACGTCGAAGCCCGTGAACATGTCCACGATGGTCACCGGCGAATCCTCCGTGCCGAGCGCGGCGAGCGCGCGAATGCGCGCGTTCACCGGCGCGTAGGCCGGCTCCGCGCCGCGTGCGGGAATCAATTCGGCCAGGAAAATCGCCACGCGCGGATTCGCCGCGCGCAGGACCGCCACCACTTCGGCCAACTCGCGCGCGATCGTCTCCGCGTCGTCGCCCTTGAAGAGATCGTTCGTGCCGAGATGCATCAACACGGCATCCGGTTTCGCCGCGCGCGCCCACCCGTCGAGCCGCTCTAGGATCTGGTTGATCGTCCATCCCCAATGACCCTCATGGTCGCGATCGAAGTCGGCGCGCGGCGGGCCGGCGATGTGGTTCCGCGTTTGAGAACCCACAAAGTCCACGTTCAACCCCGCCGCCTTCAATTGATGCCAGAGCGGACGCCGGTAGCTGTCGTACCTGAAATTTCCCTGCGTGATCGAATCGCCGAGCGGCATGATCCGCACCGCGTTCGGATCGGCCTCGACATCGCGCCAGCCGCACCCGCCCACGCACACCAACGCGAGCCATCTCGCCCACCTCACGCGTCGCCCTCCGCAAGCGCGCGCAGCGCGCGCCGGTCCAGTTTCCAGTCGCCGTTCTCGGCGGGCCACGGACGGAAGGCGACGGGGATTTTGTAGCGCGGCAACACGCGCTCCAGGCGCGCGCGAATTTCATCTTCCGCGAGCGCCATCTCGCGCCAGCGCACAAACGCGACCGGCCGCGCGCCGAACTCGGCGTCCGCGCGCGGCGCAACCGCCGCTTCGGCCACCTCGGGCATGCTGGCGAGCCAGCCCTCGATCTCTTCCGGCTGAATGTTTTCACCGCCCGAAATGAACATATTGTCCTTACGCCCGTGCACAATGAGATAGCCGTCCGCGTCCAGCGCGCCGAGATCGCCGGTCGCGAACCAGCCCTCCGCGTCCCGCGCGGGATCGAGCGCCGCGCCGTCCACATAGCCGGTGAACAGCGTCGCGCCCCGCACGAGAATCTCGCCATCCGGCGCGATGCGCACTTCGCGATGGTTGAGCGCGCGTCCGCTCGTCATCCGCTTCGCGGGCGGCGACGCGGGCGCGATCGCGCACACCTGAGAGGCCATTTCCGTCAACCCGTAGCTGGCGTACACCGGCCATTTCCGGCGCAGCGCCTCCGCAAGCACCGCAGGCGGCGCGGCCGCGCCGCCGAGCAGAATCGCCTTCACGCGCGAAAAACTCTCCGGCACGCCCGCGCCCGACAGCAGCCGATACAACTGCGTCGGCACCAGCGAGAGGTGCGTCGCGCCGTACCGCTCCTGCGCGCGCTCGAGCGACTCGCCCGACTCCGGAATCGCAATCGCCGCGCCCGCCAGCGCGCACCGAAACAGAATGCCGAGCCCGCCGACGTGATAGAGCGGCAGCGCCAGCAGCCAGCAGTCGCGCGACGCGAGGCGGATGTTCTGATTCGCCCCGCGCGCGCTGTAGTAGTGATTCGCAATCGAGTGCTCCGCCGCCTTCGGCGTTCCGGAGGATCCCGACGTGAACAGAATCGTCGCCGGCGCATCCAGCCGCAGCGGCCAGCGCGAATCCTCGCCCGGATCGGCCTCGCGATACACCAACAGCTCGTCCGGTCCGAGCACCTTCGCGCCGGCATAGTCCCCCGCCATCGGCTGCGCCACGCGCGCCACTAGAAAGCGCGCTGCGATCCGCCGCACCTGTTCGAGCGCCGCTTCGCGCGGAAGCCGCGTATTCAGCGGACACGCCGTCGCGCCCGCCCGCCAGCACCCAAAGAGAATCGCAATGGTCTGCCACGACGACTCGAGAAACAGCGCGACGCGATCGCCGGGCCGGACGCCGGCGCGCTTTAAATTCCGCGCGGCGCGCGATGCCATCTCGTCGAGTTCGAAAAACACCATGAGCTGCGCGCCCGAGACGAGGGCCGTCTCGTGCCGCGATATCGCAGCGGCGTCGGCCAGCGGACAGTGAATCGTATTCATAGCTTCACTACACTACCGCGCGCGGCGCGCAGATCCAGCGCGCCGGACGCGATTTCGATCCGCGGCGCCAACACGTCCTCCTCCAGCGCGCGCAGCGTGTCGATCCCCGCCGCGCCGCCCAACGCGCCGCCCAACTCGGCCAGCATCCGGATGCCGACGCCCGATTCGTACGCCGCGCTCCACACCGCCGCGCAGCCCGCGCGCCGCGCGCGCAGCGCGAGGCCGATCGCGCGGACCAACCCGCCGACCAGCGTCGGCTTCAGCACCCACGCGACCACCGGCGGCTGCGGATCGGGCGGATCCGCGATCTCCCACAGGCTTTCATCCCGCGCGAGACCCGGCCGCGCGGGCCAGTCGGACGGCGGCGCGAACGCGCCGGCAAACGGCTCCTCGATGTACTCGACCGGCAGCCGCTCAACCTCCCGCGCGAACGCGAGCGCGGCCACTACAGACCACGAGCGGTTTGCGTCGAGCCGGAACCGGAGCCCCGGCGCAGCAGCCGCCGCCTCCGTCAACGACTCCACTTCGCGCGCCAGCGAACTGCGCCCGATCTTGATCTTCAACACGCGATACCGCTCGGCCGCCGCGCGCCGCGCCGCCTCCGCCCAGGTATCCGGCGCGCCGGTCGCCAGCGCGTTGACCTCGCACCGGTCCGCCGACGCGCCGAGCAGCCATTGGCCCGCCGTCTCGCCCGCCTCCTCCGCCGCCGCGCACGCAACCGCCGATTCGAGCGCGAAACGAGCCGATGATGAAAGGCCCTCCACCGTGCGCGAGCAGGCGGCCAGATCGTCAAACGTGCGGATCTCGCACGACCCGACATACGCCGATACGGCATCGATCTCCTTCAGCGCGCCCCATAGCGACTCGCGGCTGAACCCCGGCAACGGCGCGCAATCGCCCCACCCCGTCGCCCCGCGCTCCGACACCGCGCGCACCAGCGCGCCCTCGCGGGCGTGCAGATCGATCCCCCCCACGCGGATCGGCTCCGCCAGCGCCAACCGATACGGCCTCATCTCGATCCGCGCGATTTTCACAACACCCACCCCACCGAAAACAACATCGCATACAGCAGCATCAGCAGCGCGGTGTACGCAAGCAGACTATTCAGCGCCGCGCCGTCCGCAGGACCCCAGATCGTCTTGAACGCGGGAACCGCCGCAACCACCACCAGCGCCGACGCCGCCGCGTTCGGCGGCGCCTGCATGAAGCGGACCAACACAAACGTCACCACCGCGGAACCCGCGACGCACAGCGTGTATTCCCACCGCGCGAAGGACGGCCCGAACCGCACCGCCAGCGTACGCTTGCCGACGCGCGCGTCGCCCTCGACATCGCGCAGATTGTTCACCGCGAGAATCGCCGCCGACAGCAGTCCCGGCGCGAGCCCCGCCACCACCGGCGTCCACGACCACGCGAGCGTCTGCGCATAATACGCGCCCGCCACCGCGACCGGCCCGAAAAACACCAGCGTGAACACGTCGCCCAACCCGAGATACGCCAGCGGCCGCGGCCCCGCCGTATAGAGCACGCCCGACGCGATCGACAGCGCGCCCACGAGCGCCAGCGGCCAGCCCGCGCGCCACACCAGATACGCCGCGGCCGCCGCGGCCAGCGCAAACGCGATCGCCGTCGCGACCGCCATCTGCCGCGGCGTCACCAGTCCCGCCGCCGTCGCGCGCGTCGGCCCCTTCCGCGACGCGTCATCCGCGCCCTTGTAAAAATCCGCGACGTCGTTGCAATAGTTCGTGCCGATCTGAATGAAAAACGCGCTCGCCAGCGCGCAGCACGCCGCCGCGAGATCGAACCCGCCCGCGCGATGCGCCATCGCCGTGCCCATCGCGACCGGCGCGACCGACGCCCACAGCGTCTTCGGCCGCGCGGCCAGAATCCACGGACTCAGCGGCATGACGCCCCTCCCGCGCGCGGCGAAAAAGTTCCATGCTCTGTAAAAACTTTTTTTAAAAGTTCCATGCTCTGTAAAAAATTAATGTGCGCCTTCCATGCTCTGTAAAACAGTTGACGCGCGCCCGCCGGACGGTCACGGGCGGCGCGGAAATCTGCTGAAATCGGGTTTGCGCTTCTCGACAAAGGCGCGCTTGCCCTCTTGCGCTTCTTCGCTCATGTAGTAAAGCAGCGTCGCGTTCCCGGCGAGTTCCTGCAAGCCGGACTGGCCGTCGCAGTCGGCGTTGAGCGCGGCTTTCAGGCAGCGAATCGCGAGCGGCGATTTTTCAAGAATCTCGCGGCACCACTTCACCGTCTCCTCTTCCAGCTTCTCCAGCGGAACGACGGCGTTCACCAAGCCCATCTCCAGCGCCTGCCGCGCGTCGTATTGGCGGCAGAGATACCAGATTTCGCGCGCCTTCTTTTGGCCGACAATCCGCGCGAGATACGACGCGCCGAACCCGCCGTCGAACGACCCGACCTTCGGGCCGGTCTGTCCGAAAATCGCATTCTCTGCCGCGATGGTCAGATCGCACATCACATGCAACACATGGCCGCCGCCGATGGCGTAGCCGGCGACCATCGCGATGATCGGCTTCGGACACGCGCGGATGTCTTTCTGGAAATCGAGCACATTGAGGTGATGCTGTCCGCTCTCGTCCTTGTATCCGGCGTCGCCGCGGATCTTCTGGTCGCCGCCGGAGCAAAACGCCTTGTCGCCCGCGCCGGTCAGGATGATGACGCCGATTGATTCGTCGAGGCGCGCGTCCTGCAGCGCGGCGATCATCTCCTTGACCGTCAGCGGTCGGAACGCGTTGCGGACCTCGGGGCGATTGATCGTGATCTTCGCGATACCTTCGGCTTTGTCATAGAGGATATCGCGAAAATCTCCCGCTTTTTTCCACGCAATCGCTGTGCTCATCGTTGGGTCTCCAAGAATCGCCGAATCTGCGCGCCGGTGAAGGAGGGGCGCTCCAGGTGCGGCAGGTGTCCGGCGTCGGGCACAATAAGCAGGCGCGCGCGGGGAGACAAGGCCGCCGCGCGCGCGAGCGCATCGCGATAGGCCGCGTCGCTGTCGCCCGCCATGAACAGCGCGGGCGGGCGGAGCGCGTGGAGTTTCGGCCAGAGCGGCGGCTGGCGTCCGACCGTCAGCGCCCGCAGCGCGGCGGCGATCGGCGCGGCGCGGCCCCGTGCGCGGCGCGCAAGCAGATCGCGCAGCAGCGCGGGTCGGCGCGAGAGCGAGGCGAACAGCGGTTGCGCGTACCAGTCGCGGACAAAGGCGGCAAGTCCGCGCCGGTCGAGCTTGTCCGCGAGCCGATCGTCCGACCGCGCGCGGTCCGCGCGCGCGAGACCGGTTTCGAGCCCCGGCGAAGCGGAGATCACGGTCAGCGACGCCACCACGACGCCGGACCGCACCGCGGCGGCCAGCGCGAGACGCCCGCCCATCGAGTAGCCCACGAGATGCGCGCCGGGCCGCTTGCGCAATTCGGCGGCGAGTTGATGAACCGCCGACTCGAAATCCTTCACCGCCGGCGATCCGTGGCCGGGCAGCGCGAGCGCGCGGACCGCGTACGGCGCGCCCAGCGCGGCGGCGAGCGGCTGCCAATCGTCCGGCTCGCCGAGGAACCCGTGCACGCACACGACGTCCACCGTCCCCTTCGATAAGACGCGCGTCTTCATGCGCGGCGGGCGAACAGGCGGGCGACGGCGGCCTGAAGCGCGCGCACGCGGCGGGCGGTGTCCGCGCGGCGGGTTCGCACTTCAAGGATGGCGGATTCGCCGCTGCGCGCGGCAGCGCGCCACGCGCGCGCCAGCGCGGCGGGCGCGTCGGGCGCGGCGTAGCGCAGGCCGAACATCCGGGCTGCGTCGCGAAAGCGCAACCCGTGCGGCGCGGCGAAGACGCGCTCGAAGTGGCGCGCCGAGTCGGCGATCGGCAGCAGCGAAAAGATGCCGCCGCCGTCGTTGTTGATTACGACAACAACCACCGGCTGCGCGTTTCCGCGCAGCAGCGCGAGGGAATTGAGGTCGTGCAGCAACGTCAGGTCGCCGAGCAGCGCGGTGACGGGGCGGCCGACGCCCGCGGCGAAGCCCGCGGCCGCGGCGACCTGGCCGTCGATCCCGCTCAACCCTCGGCTCGCCGCGACGGGCACGCACGCGCCGCGCGCGGAGGCGAACGTCGCGGCCATTCGGATCGGCAGGCTGTTGCCGAGGAACCATGCGCCGGACGGTTCGATCAATCGCGCGAGGTCCCACGCGATGCGCGGCTCGGACCACTCCGCGCCGGCGAAGCGCCGCGCGAGTTCGCGCTCGACGCGCGCGGACGCGTCGGTCCACGCGCGCAGCGGCGCGGCCGCGCGCGCTGGGGCGGGCGGCAGCGCGGTTCGCAGTGCGCGCGCGACTGCCGCCGGATCGGCAACGATACGGAGCGCCGCGCCGTGCGCGGGATCCATTCGCCGCGGGAACGCTGAAACTAGAATGCGCGGCGCAGGGCGCGCAGCGGCGGCGCAATCGAGAAAACGGCGCGTGACGAAGCCCGCGCCGAATTGCAACAGACATCCCGACGCCGCCTCGCGCGCGAAGCGGCGCGCGCAGAGCAGCAGATCCGCGTGCGAAATGATGGCCGGCTCTTCCACACCGAGTCGAAGGCCGGACTGAATATCCGGCAGCAGCGGCCAGCCGAGATGCGCGGCGAGGTCGGCGGCGGCGCGCGCGGCGGTCGGCGGCAGCGCCCCTGCGAGGATCACGCCGCGCCGTTGCGCGCGGATCGAATCCACCAGCGCGCTCGGCAGCTCGATCGCGCGCGATTCCGACGGCTGCGCCGCGCGCACCCACGGCGCGCCGGAGACCGGCCAGCCGCCGAGCGCGCGCAACAGAGCGCGGCGCGGGTATGCGCGCGCGACGGGCGCGAGCGGTTCGCGGAAGAGACAATTGAGGTGGACAGGACCGGGCGGGTCCGCCGTCGCCGCGCGCACCGCGTCATCGACGGCGGCGAGGATGAAGCCGGGCTCGACGTTCTCGTCCGGCGGCGGCAGTTCGATGAATCGGCGAACAAACGGACCGTACAGTTTGACCTGATCCGTGGCCTGGTTCGCGCCGCAGTCGCGCAATTCGTGCGGGCGATCCGCGGTCAGCACGATCAGCGGGACGCCGGCGTGATGCGCCTCGGCGACGGCGGGAAAGAGATTGGCGGCCGCCGTGCCGGACGTGACGAGGACGGCCGTCGGATAGAAGCCGCCGCGCGCGCGGCCGACCATGTAGAACCCCAGGCCCCGCTCGTCCGGGTGCACGATCAGGTCGAGGCCCGGATGCGCGGCAGCGGCCTCCGCGAGCGGGCTGGATCGGGAGCCGGGCGCGACGCCGATCGCGCGCACGCCGAGGCGCACCAGCTCTTCGATCATCAGGCGGGCGGCGAAATAATTATGATTCGGTTCTTGCATGAGACCCTCGGAGCGTAACGCACCGCCCGCCCCGCCGCAATGTCCGCCGAGACCGCGTCTTCCGAATTGACAACGCGCGCGCGGCAGGTAGCCTTGCAAATATAAAACGTTATATCCCGGTATGATGACCGCACCTCCGAACATCGTTTTCATTTTGATCGACGATCTGGGTTGCCGCGATTTGGGCGCATTCGGCAGCACGTTTTATGAGACGCCGCGCCTGGATGCGCTTGTCGCGCGCGGTATGCGGTTCGAGAACGCCTATGCCGCGTGTCCCGTCTGCTCGCCCACGCGCGCCAGCATCATGAGCGGAAAGTATCCGGCGCGCGTGGGCGTCACGCAATGGATCGGCGGGAAGGCGGAGGGCAAACTGAAGGATGTGCCCTATCTGCATTATCTTCCGATCGAGGAAACCAGCGTGGCCGCCGCGCTGCGGGAGGGCGGGTATCAGACGTGGCACGTGGGGAAGTGGCATCTCGGCGATCGCCCGTTTTTCCCGGAGAACCACGGCTTCGATGTCAACATCGGCGGGTGCCATCACGGCGGGCCGGGGCCGAACGGCTACTTCGCGCCGTTCCGACTCGTGCCCATTGCCGAAGTGGAACCGGGCAAGTACCTCACGGATCATCTGACCGACGAGGCGATCCGCTTGATACGCGCGCGCGAGCAGCGGCCCTTTTTCCTAAACCTGTGGCACTATGCGGTGCACACGCCGATCGAGGCGCCGGCGCCTTTGGTCGAGAAATACCGGCGCAAGGCTGCAGCGATGGGATTGGAACGCGTGGATCCGTTTGTCGAAGGGGAATTTCATCCGTGCCTGCACAAGCGGGATCAGCGGGTGAAGCGCCGCTTGCTGCAATCGGATCCGACGTATGCGGCGATGATCGAAAATCTGGACACGAACATCGGGCGGCTCCTCGATGCGCTCGAGGCGGAGGGCGTGCTGGAGAACACGTTGATCGTGTTCACGTCGGACAACGGCGGTCTTTCGACGTCGGAGGGGTCGCCGACCTGCAATCTGCCGTTCATCGAGGGCAAGGGGTGGGCGTATGAAGGCGGCACGCGCGTGTGCCAGTTTGCGGTTTGGCCGGGGCGCATTGCGCCGGGCACGAGCTGCGGAACGCCGGTGACGAGCACGGATTTCTATCCCACGTTTCTGGAGGCCGCCGGTCTCCCGCTGCGGCCCGACCAGCACTGCGATGGCGCGAGCCTGTTGCCGCTTTTCGGCGGCGGCGCCATAAAGCGCGACGCGATATTCTGGCACTACCCGCACTATTCGAACCAAGGGGGAACGCCGACCGCGTCCATGGTGGAGGCCGACTGGAAGCTCATCGAATTTTTCGAGGACGGCCATCTGGAGCTCTATCATCTCGCCGACGATCGAAGCGAACGGAGGAATCTCGCGTCGGTGCATCCCGAACGCGCGGCGGCGATGCATGCGCGCCTGAAGGCCTGGCAGGCGGATGTCGAGGCGCGGATTCCGGAACCCAACCCGGACTATGAGGCCAGGCGCGTGGCGCCATCGGTTCCCAACAACGCATACGAGTAGGACCAGCCGCCCATGAAACCATCCACACCGAACGCGCGGCGATTCCCGCCTATCAGTCCGAAGTGTCCGCACATGATCCATGGCGGCGACTACAACCCGGATCAATGGCTCGCCTATCCGGACGTCATTGACGAAGACCTGCGCATGATGCGGCTGGCGCGGATGAACGCGGCGTCGGTCGGCATTTTTTCGTGGACCTCGCTGGAGCCGGAGGACGGGGTGTTCACATTCGACTGGCTGGACCGGATCATGGATCGCCTCGCCGAGAACGGACAGTTCATCGTGCTGGCCACGCCGAGCGGATCGAAGCCCGCGTGGATGAGCGAGAAGCATCCGGAGGTGTGCCGAATGACCGCGGAGGGCATCCGCGAGCCGCACGGGCGCCGGCACAATCACTGCCGCACCTCGCCCATCTACCGCGCGTATTGCACCCGGATCAACACCGAGCTGGCGCGCCGCTACGGCAAGCACCCCGCGCTGCTCGTGTGGCATGTCTCGAACGAGTACAACGGCGGGGACTGCCATTGCCCCCTCTGCCACGAGGCGTTTCGCGTCTGGCTGCGCGCGCGCTACCACGACGACCTCGACGCGCTGAATCACGCGTGGTGGACGCGGTTCTGGAGCCACACCTTCACGAGCTGGGAGCAGATCCGTCCGCTGGACAGCAGCATTCACGGCTTGATGCTCGACTGGCAGCGGTTCAAGAGCGATCAGACGCTCGACTTTTTCCGGCACGAGTGCGCGCCGCTCCGCGAGTGGACGCCGGACATTCCGATCACGACGAATTTCATGGGGTTCCACCTGACGCTGGACTACTGGAAATTCGCGGACGCGGTGGACGTCGTGAGCTGGGACAGCTATCCGCCCTATCACGATCGTCCGGACGACTGGCTGCATGCGGTGGATGTGTCGTTTGCGCACAACATGAACCGTGCGTTCAAACAGAAGCCCTTCATGCTGATGGAGTGCTCGCCCAGCGTGCAGAATTGGAAACCGGTCAACAAACTCAAGCGGCCCGGCCTGCATTTCGTCGAAGCGCTGCAAGCGGTGGCGCACGGCGCGGACACGGTGCAGTATTTCCAGTGGCGCAAATCGCGGGGCGGCTTCGAAAAGTTCCACGGCGCGGTGGTCGATCACTGCGGGCATGAACACACGCGGGTGTTCCGCGAGGTATCGGAAGTCGGCGCCGCGCTCGCGCGGATGGACGACGTGGTCGGCACGACGACGCCGGCGGAGACCGCGATTCTCTACGACTGGGAAAACCGCTGGGCCATCGACGAGGCGTCCGGCCTCTCGCGCGACAACCGGCGTTACCAAGAGACCTGCACCGCGCACTACCGCCCCTTCTGGAGCGCGGGCGTGGCGTGCGATGCGATCAACGAGGACTGCGATTTGTCGCGCTACAAGCTGGTGATCGCGCCGATGCTCTACATGGTGCGGCCCGGCCTCGCGGAGCGCATCGAGGCCTTTGTCCGAGGCGGCGGAGTCTTCGTGACGACCTATCTGTCCGGGATTGCGGACGAAAGCGACCTGTGCTTCCTGAACGGGTTTCCCGGCCCGCTGCGAGAATTGCTCGGCGTGTGGGCGGAGGAAACCGACACGCTGTATGAAGGCGACGACGTGCGGATTGCCGCCGTCGACGACGGGAGCGCCGGCCTGCGCGGCGAATACAAGGCGGAGACCTTCTGCGATCTGATCCATGCCGAGGGCGCGCAGGCGCTCGCCGTGTACGCGAACCAGTTTTACCGGGGGCGTCCGGCGGTCACGGTCAACCGCCGCGGGAAGGGGCGCGCGTACTACATCGCCTCGCGCAACGAGGCGCGTTTCCACGCGGACTTTTACCGACACCTGATCGATGAGCTCGGACTGCGCCGCGCGCTCGGCTGCGAACTGCCCGACGGGGTGACCGCGCAGATACGAACGGACGGCGAGCGCGAGTTTATCTTCCTGTTGGGGTTTAATCGCGAGCCGGTCGAAATCGACCTGGGCCCTGCAGTTTATCGGGATCTCGTTTCCGACTCCGAATATGGCGGGCGATTCCAGTTGCCGCCCTATACGGCGCTCGTGCTGGAGCCTGCGGAAAAAACAGCGGCGGCGGAACCGGCGCGGCGGCGCTAGGTCGAATCGCGCTCGACGAGCAGCGGGCTCATCCGGCGCGCTTTTCGAGCCTCTTTGCGGCCCTCGATGAGCCCTTGGATCACATTCACCGCGGCAAAGGCAATTTCCTCTTCGCGCTCGTCGATCGAGGAAAGCGAGGGGGCCGAGTATTCGCAAAACGGCAGATTGTTGTATCCGATGAGCGCGACCTGCTCGGGCACCTTGATCCCGCGCTGGCGCAGCTCGGTCAGGATGCGCATGGCCCAGTGATCGTTCTCGGCGATGATCGCATCCGCCTTCTGCGCGACGATCAGATAGTCCACGGCATCCTCCGCCATCGCGACGGTGCCGTAGGCGTGCGTGCGATCGAAGACCACGCACTTCGAATCGAACGCGCAGCCCATCTGCTCCATCACCTCGCGCGCGCCGCGCACGCGGGCGCGCGCAAACGCGTGGCGGGCCAGGGCGAAACCGATTCGTTTCCGTCCGCGTTCGATCAGATGCCGGGCCGCGATGCGCCCGCCTTCAGTCGCGTCGAGGTGGACGCCGGGCAGATGTTTGAGCAATTCGGCCGGACCCACATGGGCAATGGGCATCCCGCGCGCCATGTCCTGCGTGACATTGCGCAGATGCCACGACATCGAGATCACGCCGTCCACGCCCCGCAGCGAGAACCGTTCGAACGCGCGGCCGACCTGCTCCTTTTCGAGCTTGGTGCTCATCCGGTCCGCTTCGAGCACCGCCACCATGACATCGAGCCCGGCATCCGCGGCCGCCAGTTCGAGATCGATGATGCGGCGCAGCCCCTCTTCGGAGGCGCCCTTGTGCGTAATCAGGCCGATGATCCCGCTGCGCCCGCCGCGCAGTTGCCGCGCGGCGTAGTTGACGCGGTACCCGAGCCGGAGCGCGGCCTCGCGAATCCGCTTTTCCGTCTCTGCACTCACGCTGATGGACCCGATGCCGGTGCCGTTGAGCACCCGGCCCACCGCGCCGACCGACACCCCCACCGCATCGGCGACATCCTTCAGCCGAACCTTGGTTTGCATCCGGGGCGTTGCCATAGCGCGCGCAGATTATGACAAGCGGCGCCATTTGCCAATACCGGCGTTCGCCCGCCGTTCCGGCGCGATAATGCATTGACGGCGCGGATTTAATATATATCGTTATATATTGTGCAGATAGAGTTATTGCGCGCGGCGGGCGCCGTGCACAATCCAGTTCCAGACGGGTGTGCGATAGCGTACGTTGGTGCCGGAATGCGTTGGCGAATCATGCGATGGGCTCTCGGATTGGCGGCGGCCGCAGCCGCGTTTGCCGTGATTTTGATCCTGTTCGGGTCCCTGTTTCGCCCGACAATCGCGACGGAGCCGGCGCCGCGTGATCCGGCGGCGATCGCCGAGGTCGAGGCGCTGCGCGATGTCTCATTCGACCCGGCGAACCCGATCGTGATTTGGCGGGATGTCGATTACGCGGAGGGGCCGGACGCCGCGTGGTATCCGAAGCACGAAAGTCCGCTGTTGGCGGAGCGTGTGGCGCAGGGGCTGCTCCCGCCGGTGCAGGAGCGGGTCGGCAGCGAGCCGATGGTCGTCGAAGGCGTGGAGGGCGTCGGGCGATATGGCGGCACGTGGTTTCGTGTGGCGCCCAACCTGCGCGACATTTCGATCATCAACAATCGGCTGGCCGGCGCCGGCCTCGTGCGCTGGTCGCCCTACGGCGAGCCGATCGTGCCGGCCGTCGCGAAGCGCTGGGAACACAATGCGGACATGACCGAGTGGACGTTCCACCTGCGCCGCGGCATGCGGTGGTCGGACGGCCATCCGTTCACCGCGCACGATTATGTCTATTTTTTCGAGGACGAGGTCCTCGCCCTGAACATCGGCCTTCGCACCTACATGGAGGTGCAGGGCGAGCTCGGCACGATGACCGCGGAGGACGACCACACCCTGCGCCTTTCGTTTCCGCATCCGAACCCGCTGTTGCTCTCCAAACTGGCCGGCCCCGCGCCCTATGTCGCCCCGCGCCATTACCTCGAGCCGCTTCATCCGATCAAGGGCGACCGGGATAAAATTCGCGCGTCGATGCAGGCGCGCGGGCTTCCGACGCCGCGCGCGAACTATCAGGCGGTGCGCGAGGCGTCCACGAACCCGGAGCGGCCGAGCATCGCGCCGTGGATCCGCCGCACCGCGTCGGACATCCCGCCGGTCACCTTTGTGCGGAACCCGTATTACTGGGCGGTAGACCCGGAGGGCCGGCAACTGCCGTACATT